>NZ_BAABMF010000011.1:0-178407 GCF_050402865.1 Clostridium sediminicola | reverse complement strand
CAACTATATATCTGGTGATTATAGCTTGAAGGTAACACCCGTTCCCATTCCGAACACGAAGGTTAAGCTTCAACACGCTGATGGTACTGCACGGGAGACTGTGTGGGAGAGTAGGACGTTGCCAGGTCATGGTCCGCGGTAGCTCAATGGTGGAGCACTCGGCTGTTAACCGATAGGTTGGAGGTTCGAGTCCTCTCCGCGGAGCCATTTTTATTTTTTGAATAATATCTCATGTCTAAGACATGGGATTTTTTTTGATGAAATTTATTTGTAATATATAGTAAATCTGTATAATAAAAATAAAAATGAATATAATAGAATCATAAGTAAAAAAATAATAATAAAAACATTTCAAATTATTTTGAAAATTTTGTTTTTTTAAAGAGGAATTTTTAAAACAAAATCGAATATATAAATTATAAGCTAAAAAATCTGCTAAAAAAAAAGGGGGAGTCTTTATGAAAGTTTATAAAACCCAAAACTTAAGGAATGTTGGTTTGATAGGTCACAGTGGTTCTGGTAAAACTACATTAACTGAGTCAATTTTGTATTACACTAAGATGATAGATAGGTTTGGAAAAGTCGAAGAGGAAAATACAATTAGCGATTATGATGTTGAAGAAAAAAGAAGAAAAATTTCAATTTCTACTACGGTAGAGCCATGTGAATGGGAGAATACGAAGATTAACTTAATTGACATACCAGGTTATTTTGACTTTGTTGGAGAAATGATCCAAGGATTAAGAGCTGCAGATATAGCGCTTATATCTGTTTCAGGTGTTTCAGGAATAAAAGTTGGTACTGAAAAAGCCTGGAATTTTGTAAACGAAAATAATATGCCACGAGCATTTTTTATAAATAAATTAGATAGAGAAAATAGTAATTTTGAGAAAGTATTAGCACAATTAAAAGAAGCTTTTGGAATTTCCGTAGTACCAATTCAATATCCAATAGGTAAGGAAAACGATTTCAAAGGGGTAGTGAATGTTATTACTAAAAGAGCTAGGATTTATAATCCTAAAACTGGTGAAATGGAAGCAGGAGAAGTTCCTCCAGAGCTAATTAATAAAGTTGAAGAATGCAAAATAATGATAACTGAAGCAGTGGCTGAAACTGATGAAAAATTATTAGATAAATATTTCGAAGAAGGAGAATTGAGTGATGATGAAATTTACCATGGCTTGATTGCAGGTTGTGCTAAAGGAGAAATTGCTCCTGTAACATGCGGTTCTGCGTATAAAAGTATTGGAATAAACACATTACTTGAAGATATAGTAGAATGTTTCCCATCTCCTAAGGATGACGAACCAGTTGAAGCTTTTAATATTGAGAGTGGTGAAGAACTTAAAGTTAAGATAGATGAATCTGAACCTTTTTCTGCATTTGTATTTAAGACTATTGCAGATCCATTTGTTGGTAAACTTTCAATGTTTAGAGTAATAACAGGAAAAGCTAAATCAGATACTACTGTTTATAATGTAAATAAAGATAAACAAGAAAAATTTGGAACAATGTATTTCATTAGAGGTAAAAATCAAATAAAAACAAATGAAATAGTTGCAGGGGATATTGGAGCTGTTGCAAAATTACAATTTACAGCAACTGGTGATACAATATCTGGTGACGTAAGTAAGATTGCTTATGAAACTATAGAGTTCCCAAAACCTAAGATGTCAATGGCTGTTAAGCCATTATCAAAAGGTGATGAGGATAAAATATCTTCAGGCTTGCACAAATTACTTGATGAAGATCCTACATTCACAATTTCTAGAGATATAGAAAATGCAGATACAATAATATCAGGAGTAGGAGCAACTCATTTAGACGTAATAGCATGTAAATTAAAGAATAAGTTTGGAGCTGAAGTAGCTTTAGAAACTCCAAAAATTCCTTATAGAGAAACGATTAAAAAAGCTGCTGATGTACAAGGAAAACATAAAAAGCAATCTGGTGGTCATGGTCAATATGGTGATGTGGTTATTAAATTTGAACCAAGAAATGATGGAGAAAATGACTTAGAATTTGTTGATAAAGTTGTTGGAGGAGTTGTTCCAAGACAATATATACCTGCTGTTGAAAAAGGACTAAGAGAATCTATGAAAAAAGGTATTTTAGCAGGATATCCTCTAATTGGAATAAGAGCTACGCTCCATGATGGATCATATCATCCAGTTGATTCGTCTGAGATGGCATTTAAAGTTGCAGCATCTTTAGCATATAAGAAAGGAATTAAGCAAGCAGAGCCAATTATATTAGAACCTATAATGCATGTTGAAGTAACTATACCTGATGATTATATGGGAGATATAATGGGTGATATAAATAAAAAAAGAGGAAGAGTTTTAGGTATGGAACCTGCTAAAGGGAAACAGAAGATTATAGCTGAAGTTCCTATGGCTGAAATGTTTAAATATGCTACAGATTTAAAATCAATGACTAGCGCTAGAGGTAGTTTTGATATGGAATTTGAAAGGTATGAAGAGGTTCCTCAAAATATAGTTGATAAAATAATTGAAGAAAGTCAAGTATCATAAAAAAATAAATATTAAATAACAAACAAGGTCTTGAAAAGGGCCTTGTTTATTTATTTTTACCGAAATAATTGGTACCCCAAACACCAATTAAAATTAGCGATGAACCTATTAAATGATAAAAACTAAAATCTTCTTTTAGTATTATAATTCCTGCAACTACAGAAACTATAGTTGATAGGTTTGCAAAAATGGAAGATTTAGATGCTTCAATTTTTGAAAGTGTATAATTTATCAAGAAAAAAGCAACAATAGAAGATAATATTCCTAAATAACCTATTGCAATAAGAAATTCTTTATTATTTAAAACTAAAAAGTAAGTTTTTAAAGTACCTGCATTTAGATGTTTTAAAACAGATAAAGAGTTAAACGTCAATGCACCCATAAACATCATAAAATAAGTAAGCTCCATAGGAGAAAATTTCATTGAAAGTTTTCTAGATAAAATATTAAAGAATGCAGCGGAAATAACTGCTCCAAACAAGAAAAATGTACCTATGAAAGAGCTATTAGTTTCAGAGGAATTATTCATTAATATAATAATAAAAACACCAGAAATAGAAATTATGATTGAAATAATTTGGCTAATTGAAGTTTTCTCTTTTAATAAAAGAGATGATAAGAGAGTAACAACTATTGGAATAAGAGAAATCATTAAACCTGCTTGTGAAGAAGATGAGTTTTGGATTCCATAAGTTTCAAATAAAAAGTAAGTAACTGGTTGCATAATTCCTAGTAATAAAAGACTAGAAATAGGCTTGTTTTTATAATCTACTTTTATAATTTTTAATATTATTAGTATTGTCATTAACGAAAATGCTGTTAAAAATCTAAAACCTAATAAGGTGAGTGGACTTACGTTTTGAAGGGCTATTTTTGAAAACAAAAAACTTAGTCCAAATATTAAAGAAGTTATTGTTGCTGATATATAAGGTAAAACAGTTCTTTTTTTCATAATTAGTACCTCCATGAAAAACCTAAGTTGTATTATTGTGGACAAACTATAACCACCCTATTAGTTTACTATATTGCTTTATAGATGTCACTAATATATTAATAAAAAAGATCCTACCATTATAATAAATGATAGGATTTTTTTTTAATGTTTTAGGCCATGATTTTCATGAATGTTTTTAGCATTAGTAACTATTGTTTTATCACTTTTCAAATTTTTTAGTTCAACAGAACCGCTATTCTTTTCAACAGACAATATTTTAACAGGTTTATTCTTATAAAAGACTTGAGCTTTTTTGTTTGAAGTCATAATTTGGTTTGCTCTTTTAGGATCCATTTTATTCTCCTTTAATTTTTTTTGAATTATTAAAATAATAAATCGTGTTAATAATAGTTTATCACCAAAAGAAAAAAGTATAACAAAAAGTATATGGATAGATTTCCTGTATCCAATATGTATAATTTTTAAATAAATACAAAAAATAAATGCAAATAAATTAAGGAGAGAGTATGATGTCAGTTTATAGGCTGGATATAAAAGGGCATATTGAATTAAGTGATTATAGTAGATTAA
Organism: Clostridium sediminicola; assembly: GCF_050402865.1. NCBI lineage: Bacteria > Bacillati > Bacillota > Clostridia > Eubacteriales > Clostridiaceae > Clostridium > Clostridium sediminicola. The sequence goes on along the minus strand of NZ_BAABMF010000011.1, from coordinate 174,348 downwards.
ATGATTACTTTGCTATAGTAAATGATTCTGATAGTTTTACTATTATGCTTAATGGAGACGGAAAAGAAGATTTAGATATCATATGTAATATGCTAGAGAATAGCAATTTTTTAATTCAAGAAAAAGGAGGAAATTATGACGACAAATTATTCATCACAGCATCAAAGCTCAAACACTAGTTCAATTAATGTTCCACACTATTATGAAATAAATAAGAATATTGGAAATGGAATTAATTACGATTTGGATAATTTATCTGGTTACACAGGATATATACCAAACCTTCATTCTGTTGCAGATGCATATGATAAAAACGAAAAATTAAAAGATATTATTAAAAGTGATAATTTATTTTAAACAATTAAAATCTATTAACTCCCTTTATGGTTAATAGATTTTTTGGAGTTATTCATAATTTTATATATGGATTGTTTATAACTTTATATAATATTAATTTATTAATATAAAAGTTTAAAATTATATGCTAAAATAAACAGTGAATCAAATGATTATTAAGTTAAATGTTTCAATGCATAATATACTTTTGGGAGTGAGATTAATGGAGAAAAATTATGTAATAGGTATTGATTTGGGAGGAACAAAGATTAGTGGGGTTTTGAGCAACTTGAATGGTAAGATTATGTACAAGCATACTATCCCAACTAATGCCTATGAAGGCGAACAAGCAGTATTGGATAGAATAATTGGTGTTATTGATAAAGTAATACTAGATAGTAATGCTAATTTAGAAGAAATTAAAGCAATTGGTATAGGATCTCCTGGACCACTAAATGCTAAAACCGGTGTTATTATAGAAACATCAAACTTACCTTTTAAAAATTTTCAATTAATTCAACCTATAAAAGAAAGGTTTAATATACCAACATTTTTAGATAATGATGCAAACGTTGCAACACTAGGTGAGCATATGTTTGGTGCAGGTAAAGGTACAGAAAATATGATTTATGTTACTGTAAGTACTGGTGTAGGTGGAGGAGCAATTATTAACGGAAAGATATTCCGAGGTAATACTAATAATGCTTTAGAAGTTGGGCACACTACAATAGATGTTGATGGACCTACATGCAACTGTGGAAACAAAGGATGTATTGAAGCATATTCTTCAGGAACAGCTATAGCGAGGCTAGCTAATGAAGCAGTTCAAAAAGGTGAAAGTACATCGTTAAATAACTATGAAAAAATCACAGCTAAAGAGGTTTTTGTTGAAGCTGAAAAAGGTGATTCAGTAGCAAAAGCAGTTTTAGATTTAAGTTTAAATTATTTAGGAGTATTCATTGCGAACCTTATTACTACTTTTGATCCTGAAATGATAGTAATAGGCGGTGGAGTTTCAATGGCAGGAAAAATTGTATTTGATAAAATAAATGAAGTCGTTAAAGTGAGATGCTTAAAGCAAATGGCTGAATCATGTAAGATAGTACCAGCAGGATTAGGCACAGATGCAGGAATAGTTGGTGCAGCTGCATTAGGAATTTCAGAAAGTAAGTAAATAAAAGTTCATAATGATTACTATGTAATTCACAAATATAATATAAATAAAATCAACAATTTTATAAGTTGGTTTTATTTTTTTATATTATAATAAAGTTATTTCACAAAAAGTAATTTAGTTGAACTTCAATCACAATATACAGTTGACAAAAATAAAACATTTGACAATAATGATAAGTAAATGTTAATATAATAATATTGATTCAACGATTTAACGCAGTAAAGTGATAAAGCGGAGGTGCTATTTTGAGAAATTTAAAAAGATATATACCAGATGGAATGAAAGATACTTTGTTTAATGAGAGTAATATGAAATTAAAAATAGAGGAAAAGTTAAGAAAAGTTTATCACAGAAATGGATACGCAGAAATAATTTCACCTACATTGGAGTTTTATGATGTATTTGATATAGAAAATCAACCAATTGAACAGCAAAAAATGTATAAACTTTTTGATAATAAAGGAAGAATACTTGTTCTTAAACCAGATGTTACTACTCCTATAGCAAGAATAGCATCTACAAAAATAAATAATGCAGTGCTTCCGTTAAAGCTTTCATATACTTCAAATATATTTAGAATAAATGAAGATTATGGTGGAAAAACTAGTGAAATAACTCAATCAGGTGGAGAAATAATTGGAATTGAAAATTATAAAGCTGATGTTGAAATAATAATAACAGTTATAAAATCATTAAGAGAGTTAGGACTTGAAAATTTTAAAATTGAATTAGGTCAAGCGAATTTCTTTAAAGCTCTTATAGAAGATGTTGAGTTAGACAAAGAAGTAATTGAAGATATAAGAGATTTTATTGAAAGCAAGAACTTTTCGGCACTAAGTGATTTTGTTAATTCAATGAAGAATTCTAATGAATATGAAAAAATTAAATTACTTCAAAAACTTCCTGAACTTTTTGGTGGTATTGAAATAGTTCAAAAGGCAAAAGATATGACAAACAATGAGAAAGCACAAAAAGCTTTAGAAAATATTCAAAAGGTATATGATATGGTAAATGCTGCGGGGCTAGCTGATTATTTAAGCATAGATTTAGGAATGGTACAGCATATTAATTATTATACTGGAATAATTTTCAGAGGGTATGTAGAAAATGTTGGAGATTATATTGTTAGTGGTGGAAGATATGATAATCTAATAAAACATTTTGGCAAAGACTATCCAGCAACAGGATTCGCGATAAATGTGGATAACGTAATTACTGCATTAAAGAATATAAATAAAACATATAAAACAAGTGAAGAAAAAATAATTATCTCATATAAAGAAGAGTTATATAGTAAAGCTATAGAATTATTAAACCATATTCAAAGTAATGATATGATTTGTGAATTAAGTTTATTTGATGATAAAGAAAAAACTTTGAAATATGCTGAGAAGGTTTCAGCTAACAAAATTCTAACAATCATTGACGAAGATGAAATTAATATAAAAGAATTAGATAGTGAGAGCAGTTATAAATGTAAGAGTTATGAGGTGCTTGAAAGAATATAAAGAGAAATTATTTATAATGAGGTGGATTAGGTGAAAAAGATTAAAATAGCACTAACTAAAGGTAGATTAGAGAAACAGGCGGTTAAGATTTTTAGGCAAATTGGGGCAGATGTTAGTGAACTTGAAGATAAAGGTAGAAAGCTTGTTTTTAAAGGGAAAAATGAAAATTATAATTTAGAATTTTTTCTTGTGAAAGCTCCAGATGTTACAACATATGTAGAGTATGGTGCTGCGGATATTGGAATAGTTGGTAAAGATACTATGCTTGAAAAGGAAAGAAGTTACTATGAAGTTTTAGACTTGAATGTGGGAAAGTGTAGATTTGCCTTAGCTGCTCTTCCAGAATTTAAAGTGGATAAAGGGTATAATAGAAAACTAATAGCTACTAAGTATCCAAATGTGGCAAAGGAATATTTCAGAAAAAAAGGACAAGATGTTGAAGTAATAAAAATAGAAGGGTCAGTAGAACTAGCCCCTATATTAGGTCTTGCAGATGCTATAGTGGATATAGTAGAAACTGGTAGTACTTTGAAAGAAAATGGGTTAGTGGTTGTAGAAGATATTTGCGATATCAGTGCAAGGATGATTGTAAATCGTGCAAGTATGAAAATAAAAAGAGAAGAAATATTGAAAGTAATCGATGAAGTTAGTAAAGTAATAGAAAATGCGAAATAATAAGGGGCGAATGAAATGATTAATATTGAAAGATTGACAACTCAATCTAAAGAGTTATATATAAAAAATTTAAAGAGTAGATCTGAATCAGTTCACCAAGATGTTCTTATTGCAGTTGATGAGATATTGAAAGATGTTGAGAAGAACGGGGATAAAGCAGTTATAAAGTATACAAATAAATTTGATAGCAAAAATATTTATGAGAATAATTTGAGAGTTACTGACTCAGAAATAAAAGAGGCATATGAAATTGTTGATGAGAAATTTGTTAAAGCTTTAAAATTAGCAAAAGAAAACATCAGTTTTTTCCACGAAAAACAAAAACAGAATTCTTGGATGACAAATAAAGCAGATGGGGTAATATTAGGACAAAAAGTTACTGCTTTAGAAACTGTTGGTATATATGTTCCAGGTGGAACTGCAGCATATCCGTCATCTGTATTGATGAATACTATTCCAGCAAAAGTAGCAGGTGTTAGTAAAGTTGTAATGGTTACGCCTCCATCAGAAGACGGAAAGATTAATCCAAATATTTTAGTAGCTGCGGATATTGCAGAGGTAGATGTAATATACAAAGTTGGAGGAGCTCAAGCAGTTGGAGCTTTAGCTTATGGAACTGATACTATTCCAAAAGTTGATAAGATAGTAGGACCTGGAAATATTTATGTAGCAATGGCTAAAAAGAATGTTTACGGAAATGTTGATATTGATATGATTGCAGGACCTTCAGAAATATTGATAATATCAGACGAAACGGGAGAGGCAAAATTTATTGCAGCCGACTTGATGTCACAAGCGGAGCATGATGTATTAGCATCATCAATTCTTGTAACTACTTCAATGGAATTAGCAGAGAAAGTAAATGAAGAATTAGCAAGGCAAATAGAATTATTATCTAGAAAAGATATAATATTAAAATCATTAAAGGACTATGGAGCTATTATAGTTGTGGATGATTTAAAAACTGCTGTGGATGTATCTAATGAAATTGCTCCTGAGCATTTAGAAGTTATGGTAAAAGATCCTTTCTTGTTATTAGGAGATATTAAAAATGCAGGATCAATTTTCTTGGGAAAATATTCTCCGGAGCCATTAGGAGATTATGCAGCTGGTCCAAATCATGTTTTACCAACTAACGGAACAGCAAAATTCTATTCTGCACTTTCTGTAGATGATTATATCAAAAAATCAAGCTATATTTATTATTCAGATACTGCTTTAGGAAAAATAAAAGATGATATAGTTACTTTGGCAGAAACAGAGGGGCTAACTGCTCATGCCAACTCTATAAAAGTTAGATACGAGTAAATGAGGTGAAAATTGTGGATAATAGAAGTGCAGGTATTAGCAGAAAAACAGGGGAAACTGATATAAATGTAAATGTTTCTTTAGATGGAACAGGAAATTATAATATAGATACAGGAATAGGTTTTTTCGACCATATGTTAAATCTTATGACTAAGCATGGGTTAATGGATATAGAAATAAAAGCAAATGGCGATTTAGAAGTAGACTCTCATCATACAATTGAAGATGTAGGAATAGCTTTAGGGGCTTGTATAAAAGAAGCATTAGGGGATAAAAGTGGAATAAAAAGATATGGAACATCTTATGTACCAATGGATGAAACATTAGCATTAGTATCATTAGATATTAGTGGTAGACCATTTTTAGTATTTGATGCGGAGTTTACAAATGATAGAGTTGGAACTATGGATACTGAAATGGTTGAGGAATTTTTGAGAGCATTAGCTTTTAATGCGGGAATAACATTACATGTAAAGATTATTCATGGAAAAAATAATCATCATAAAATCGAGGGGATATTTAAGGCTCTTGGAAGAGCACTTAGAGAAGCTGTTGAGAAAGATAGTAGAATAAAAGGAGTTATGTCAACAAAAGGTTCATTATAAAAGGGGGACTTAAGATGATTTCTATAGTAGATTATGGAATGGGTAATTTGATGAGTGTTCAAAATGCTCTTAAATATCTGGGGTTAGATTCTGTAATAACAAGTGAAAGCGAGACTATATTGAATAGTGATGGGATAATTTTACCTGGTGTTGGTGCATTCCCAGATGCTATTAAACATATAAAAGATATTGGAATGGATATAATTCTTAAAAAGGCAGTTTCTAAAGGCAAACCTCTATTAGGGATTTGTCTTGGAATGCAATTATTATTCGAGAAGAGCTTTGAAGGAAAAGAATGTGATGGATTAGGTTTCCTTAAAGGGAACATTGTAAAATTAGATGTTGATTATAAAGTTCCTCATATGGGATGGAATAGCTTGAACTATGCAAACCAAACTCCTATTCTTAAGGATGTGAAAGAAGGATCTTTTGTATACTTTGTTCATTCTTATTATGCTGATATAGCTGATGAAAGTATTCTAAATGCTTACGCTGACTATGGAATAAAAGTTCCTGGCGTAGTTAGTAGTGGGAATGTATACGGACTTCAATTTCATCCAGAAAAAAGTGGAGATATTGGATTACAAATGTTAAAGAACTTTGGGGAGATGATAAAATGATTATTTTACCAGCTATAGATTTAAAAGATGGAAAATGCGTTAGATTGTATCAAGGGAAATTTGAACAGACAGAAGTAGTAGCTGAAAGTGCAGTAGAAACAGCAAAATCTTTTAAAGCTCAAGGTGCGGAGTATTTACATATGGTAGATCTTGATGGTGCTCTTGAAGGTAGTTTAAAAAATATCGATGTTGTATCAAAAGTTATTGAAACAGTAGATATCCCTATTGAATTAGGCGGCGGTATAAGGGATATGGATAAAATAGATTTATTAATAAAAAAAGGTATAAGTAGAGTAATTCTTGGAACTGCAGCTTTAAAGAACCCTGATCTTGTTAAAACTGCTGTAAAGAAATACGGAGATAAAATTGCAGTTGGGATAGATGCGAAAGATGGTTATGTTGCTGTACAAGGTTGGTTAGATGTAAGTGAAGTATACTTTGTAGATTTTGCTAAGCAAATGGAGCAAATAGGAGTGAAAACAATTATCTTCACTGATATCAGTAAAGATGGAACTTTAGCAGGTCCGAATTTAAAACAATTAGATGAATTAAGACAAAATATATCTTGCAATATTATAGCTTCTGGGGGAGTTAGAGATATCCAAAATATTAAAGATTTAAAGGATATGAATTTATATGGAGCAATTGCTGGAAAATCAGTTTATAGTGGTACTTTGGATTTAAGGGAAGCTGTTACATTAAGTAAAAGTTAACGAGGGGGCTTATAAATGTTAACAAAAAGAATTATTCCATGTTTAGATGTAGATATGGGGAGAGTTGTTAAGGGTGTTAATTTTGTTGATTTAAAAGATGTTGGTGATCCTGTTGAAATAGCAGAGTTCTATAATGAACAAGGAGCTGACGAACTTGTATTTTTAGATATAACTGCTACTCATGAAGGTAGGAGTACAATGATAGATGTAGTTAGAAGAACTGCTGAAAAAGTTTTTATTCCATTAACTGTAGGAGGAGGAATAAGAACAGTAGAAGATTTCAAGGATATTTTACGAGCAGGGGCTGATAAGATTTCGATTAATTCAGCAGCAATTAGAAATCCACAGTTGATTTCTGATGCAGCTGAGAAATTTGGTAGTCAGTGCGTTGTAGTGGCCATTGATGGGAGAAAAAGAGAAGATGGAAGTGGATGGAATGTATTTATTAATGGCGGTAGGATAGATACAGGATTAGATGCATTAGAATGGGCAAAGAAAGTAGAAGATTTAGGTGCAGGAGAAATATTATTAACTAGTATGGATGCTGATGGAACTAAGGCTGGATTTGATATAGGCCTAACTGATGCAATTAGTAGTATTTTAAATATACCTGTTATTGCTTCAGGTGGATGTGGGAAATTAGAACACTTTACTGAAGTCTTTGAAAAAACTGGCGCAGATGCAGCATTAGCAGCTTCATTATTCCATTACAGAGAATTAACTATAGATGAAGTTAAAGATTTTTTAAGTAAAGATGATATTGAAGTTAGATACTAAGAATATTAACTGTAGACTGTGCACTGTGTATTGTAAACTGTGAATAAAAGGGGGCAATTATGGATATACAAGAATTATTTAATGAAATAGATTTTGACAAGTGCAATGGACTTGTACCTACAATAGTGCAAGATTATAGTGATAAAGAAATTTTAATGATGGCTTATATGAATGAGGAATCTTTAAAAAGAACAATAGAATCAGGAAAGACTTGGTTTTGGAGTAGATCAAGAAATCAGTTCTGGAATAAAGGTGAAACATCTGGAAATTTTCAGTTAGTAAAGAGTATAAGTGTAGATTGTGATGGTGATACACTTGTTATTGAGGTTGAACAAAAAGGACCAGCTTGTCATACAGGAAATAGAAGTTGTTTTTATAGAAAAATTAATATTAAGGAGTAAAAAAATGAATAACGAAAAAGTTTTATCAGACTTATATAATATTGTTTTAGAGAGAAAAGAGAATCCAGAAGAAGGATCATATACAAGTTATTTGTTCCAAAAAGGATTAGATAAAATCCTTAAGAAAGTTGGAGAAGAAAGTACAGAAGTTATAATTGCTGCAAAAAATTCTGATTCTAATGAATTAACAGATGAATTATGTGATTTGATGTACCACTTATTAGTTCTAATGGCAGAAAAAGATGTTAGTATTGAAAATGTGTATGAGGAATTAGCAGAAAGAAGAAAGAAAATTGGAAACAAAAAAGCAGAAAGAAAAGAAATTGATAATCTATAAAAAAAGAAAAATATGTTTCAAATATAAAAGGCTTATTAAAACCCACAAATGTGGGTTTTATTTATTTTTAGGAATTATAAATTCCATCCTTTAGTTAGTTCTTTACCCTAATATTGATAAACATTCTTCTATTACAGATTGAGGTATATCTTTCTTAATAGCTTTTTTTATTTTCATATTAGGACTGTTTTTTGAAAGAAGTGTTTTCTCGTGATTTTTAACAGTATTATTTTTATTTTTTTTCATATAGCCACCTACCTTTAAATAATCATTCTAAACCAAAATTGGTAAGACATGTAAAAAGATTATATCACTACTGGAATAAAATAACAATAATAAATTCTGAAATTATATAAAAGATAAAATGATAATTTTGAATCTAGCTATATTAAAAAAAATATATATGGGCACAATAATTATAAATTGCGAAGAAAAGAGTTTCGCAATTTATAGTGCATTGAAATAAAAATTAGGAGGTCTATTTATGTCTCACAAAGATAACAAGAATAGCAAAAACAACAAAAAATCAAAACAGAAGTCTAAGCGTGAATTAAATAAAATGAATTTTGAAACTTCTAATGAAATTGGATATTCAAAAGAATCAAGAAAATTAGGTAATGATAAAGAAAGACCTAATAAACAAACAAGTAAAAATCAATAGCTATAAACTATGATAAATATTGTAGTTATCTACTTATCTACGGTATTTATCGTAGTTTCTTTTAAGTTAATTAATTTATTATTTTTATACTTACTTTTAATCATGTTTTTTAGTAATAAATAATTACATTTATTTTTTTTATTAAATGGGTCGATTTTATATACTTTTTTTGAGTAACGATAAGCTTCTGTGTAAATGCCAAGATTTATGTATGCTAGTGAAATGCCATAATATGCTTCATGTCTTTTATTATTTATTTTAATTGCAAAGTTATAATTAATAATTGCATCTTTAAAACGTTTTAGCAATATTAATATTTCGCACATTTCAATATAGGCGTCATAATGATCATCTTTTAAATAAATGCATTTTTTATAGGATTCTATTGCATCTTCTAGATTTTCTAATTTATATAAGATATGAGCTTTTTTATAATATAGTGCAAAGTTACTTTTTTGTAATGTAATAGCAAAATTACAATGAGTTAAGGCTTTTTTATAATCTCCGTACAATGAATAAACTTCTGTTAAATCAATATGTGCTCTTATATTTTTAGGGTGAAAAGTTAGATATTTTTTTAAATATTTAATTGCATTATCAAAATCAAACATTCCCATGTAGGATTCGCCTAGAACAAGGTATGTTTCTGAATTATTAGGGTCTAATAATAAGGCTTTATTAAAACAGTTAAATGCTGATGCTATTTGTCCTTTTTCAAAAAAGCTCTTACCATGAGTGAGATATCGATTCACTAATTTTTCTGTATCATAATTTTCAATATTTGAGTTATTCATAAATTCACTCCTTTTATGTTTTACCTCAAAGTATATCCGAGGATCATGATTTTTATACTAAGTTATAGATATCTCAGTTCAATAATTAATTTATACATGTACCATAACTCGTTATCACCCGAGATTTTGGTACATGTATAAATTAAATTTCACGGTAGAACTCTATAGATAAGAACTTTAACTGTTAATTATAGATAGAGAATATGGAAGAATTGTTTCATTAAATATTTATGATAAGCATTTTATAATGTATAATAAGTTATATTAGCTTATTAAAAATTTAGAACTACATATTTTTATTTTGAAACATAAATAAAAATTTAAGAGAAAAAGGTGATTAAATGTACGGCTTAGTTTTAGAAGGCGGTGGAGCAAAGGGAGCTTATCACATAGGAGCATATAAAGCTTTAATGGAAAAAAATATAGAGATAAGTGCAATTACAGGGACATCAATAGGAGCATTAAATGGCGCTATGCTTGTTCAAGGTGATTTTCAGAAGGCATATGATTTATGGTACAATATTAGCAATTCTCAAATATTTGATGTAGACGATGAAATTTTAGATGAATTAAAAAAATATCAATTAAACCAAACAAATATTTCTTATTTATTGAGACAGTCATTAAAGATTATGAATAATAAAGGCATAGATACTAAAACAATAAGAAAGATAATTAATGATAATATCAATGAAGACAAGCTCAGAAATTCGAAGATTGATTTTGGTATAGTTACAGTATCATTATCAGATATGAAACCTATGGAAATTTTTGTTGAAGATATACCAAAAGAGAAAGTAAAGGATTATTTAATGGCTAGTGCTAATTTTCCAGCATTTAAACTTGAAAAATTAGACGGTAAAGTTTTTATTGACGGAGGATTATATGATAATTTTCCAATAAGATTAATGTTATCTAAAGGATATGATAAAATCATTGCAATAAGAACTTATGGAATTGGTGTGGAAAGAAAAATCAATACTAAAAAATTAGATATTACTTATATAAATCCATCTGAAGATTTGGGTAATACTTTAGATTTTAATAAAGAAACATCAAGAAAGAATTTGAAGCTAGGATATTATGATGCTCTAAAGGTACTTGATGGACTTAAAGGTAATAAATATTATATAGATAATAGTAATAATCCAGATTTTTTTACAGAATTATTATGGAAATTAAGTAAAGAAAACTGTAATATGATTGGAGAAATATTTGGATATAAAGGAATACCTCATAGAAGGATGTTGTTTGAATTAATAATTCCTAGAGTTGTAGATTTGTTAGATTTGGACAAAGAAAGAGACTATGAAGATATTTGTATAGAATTATGTGAAATAATTGCTTTAGAATTAGAAATGGAAAGATTTAAAATATATGAACTTGGTGATTTTTTGGAAGAGCTTTATACAAAATTTCAATCTAACAATAAGGAATATAAAAGCAGTATACCTAAATTTATAAAGACTAATAGTATTTTATCAAAAGTAGTTAAGGATGAAGTTTTAAAGGAAATAGTAATAGTGCTACTTCAAAATATTGCATAGAAAGGATGTGTATTTATGAATTTTGATCAATTAATAGATTTAAATAAAGATAAATTAGTAAAAAATACAAGAGAAATTGTACAAATAAAGAGTGTAGAAGAAGAAGCACTTGAGGGTAAGCCTTTTGGAGAAGGTCCTGCTAAGGCATTAGAATATGCTTTAGAATTGAGTAGGGAGATGGGTTTTCGCACAGTGAATTTGGATAACTATGTTGGATATGTTGAATATGGTAATGGAGATGAATATGTGGCTGTATTAGGTCACTTAGATGTTGTACCAGAGGGAAAAGGGTGGAAATATCCTCCTTATGGAGCTGAGATTCATGATAACAAGATATATGGAAGAGGAACTATTGATGATAAGGGGCCAATAATGGCTGCTTTGTACGGTTTAAAGGCAATTAAAGAATCTAATACAGAATTATCAAAGAAAATTAGAATAATATTTGGTACAAATGAAGAGAGTGGTTGTGAAGAAATTGAATATTATCTTTCTAAAGAAAAACCTCCTATAGCAGGTTTCACTCCTGATGCTGATTATCCAGTAATTAATGGTGAAAAGGGAATAACTGTTTTTGAATTAGTAAAGGAATTTAATGTAAAGGGAAGTAAAGAAAAAATTAATTATATTAAGGGTGGTAACAAAGCAAATATGGTTCCAGATTATTGTGAAGCGTGCATAGAAACTAATAGAGCTGATATGATAATTGAATACGCTGATAATTTTAAAGAAATGTTAGGTTTTGATATAACAGCGAAAAAAGTTGAAGATAAAGTAATTATTATTTCTAAAGGAAAATCTGCTCATGGTAGTACACCTGAAATTGGGATGAATGCAATTATGCAACTCTTTGCTTTTATTGGGGAGTTAGAATTTGAAAAATGTGATGCAACAAGGTTTGTTGAATTTATGAATATGAATGTGGGATTTGAGACTAATGGAGAGTCCTTTGGTGTTTATATGAAAGATGATGTATCTGGAGAGTTATCTTTTAATGTTGGTACAATAGATATGGATGAAAACACAGTTAAATTAGAATTGAATTTGAGGTATCCTGTTACTCATACATTTGAAGAAATGATGAAAGGAATAGATAAGACATTAGAAGGAAGCGGAATGATTATTCAAAATATGTCTCATCAAGCGCCTTTGTATTTTTCAGAAGATCACGAATTGGTTAAAACATTAATGAACGTATATGCTAATGTTACTGGTTTAGAAGGAAAGCCTTTTTCTATAGGTGGAGGAACTTATGCAAAAGAAATGCCAAATACAGTAGCGTTTGGTCCATTATTTCCTGGGCAAGAAGAATTAGCACATCAGGTTGATGAATATATTGATATTGATGATTTAATTATGAATGCAAAGATTTACGCTGAAGCTATGTATAGATTAGCAAAAAAGTAAAATTTAATAGATACTCTTTGAAAACAAAAAAAAATATGATAAAATAAAATTAGTCGGTATTTTATAGATAAACACTACGAAAACTTAATTTATATATGTACAAAATCTCAGGTATTAATGAGTTTTGGACTTGTATAAATTTTAGTTGAAGTTGTTTATATCTGTGCAAAAAAAGCCGAACTTTAAAAAATTGAATATAGCAAGTTTTGCTTATTCGACTTATATCCTTATGGAATAAGAACGGAGGTATGTAAAATGGAAAGAAAAATTAGTGCAAATGCTGGAAGAAAGTTTGGAACAAGGCAAATAGCAATTATTGGTATGTTGTCGTCGATTTCAATTTTCTTAGGGCTTACAGGTTTGGGGTTTATACCATTACCAATGGTTAAAGCAACTATCTTGCATGTGCCGGTAATTATTGGAGCAATAATTGAAGGTCCAATAGTTGGAGCAATGATTGGTTTGATATTTGGTGTGTTTAGTATGTATCAAGCTGTAGTTACACCTACACCAACATCATTTTTATTCTTGAATCCTTTGGTGGCAGTACTCCCTAGAGTACTTATTGGAATTGGAACATATTATGTTTACAAAGCTATTCCAATGAAAAAAGAAAACATAAAAATTGGTTTTGCAGGAGCGATAGGATCATTAATAAACACTTTTGGTGTTTTAACAATGATTTATGTGTTGTATGCTGCTAGATTTGCTAAAGCTATAGGAATTGACCCATCATTATCAGGAAAGGTTATATATGGATTAGCATTAACAAATGGATTACCAGAAGCAGCAGTATCTATGGTCATTGTAGTATCTGTTGTTACAGCTGTTAAAAAAATCAGAAGATAGAAATAATAATAAATAATTAAAAAATAAATAAATAACTTATCAGCAAAGATGATAAGTTATTTTAATATTGTAAATTAAAAGATTTTCAGAAGAAAATCAATTTTATTGTGCATTGTGAATTGTGAAGTGTTAATAGGGGGTTATTTTATGAAAGAGATAAAAATTACAGATATTTTAGATTTTAAAATAGGAAATGCAGAATATAATGAAGGACCAACTGGGTGCACAGTTATAATAGCCAAAGAAGGAGCAAGTGCAGGTGTTGATGTAAGAGGTGGTGCTCCAGGTACAAGAGAAACTGATCTATTGAATCCCATAAATTTAGTAGATAAAATTCATGCTGTGTTATTGACCGGAGGAAGTGCATTTGGATTAGATTCAGCTTCTGGAGTGATGAATTACTTGGAAGAGAAGAACATAGGCTTTGATGTCGGAGTTACAAAGGTTCCTATTGTTTGTGGGGCAGCTTTATTTGATTTAATTATAGGTGACCACAAGATAAGACCAGATAAAGAACTGGGATATAAAGCATGCTTGGAATCAGAAAAGAATTCTTTAGAAGAAGGAAATTATGGTGCAGGATTAGGAGCAACTATTGGTAAAGTTCTTGGGCCTGAGAATGCTATGAAAGGCGGCCTTGGAACTTATGCCGTAGAAATCGGAGATTTAATGATAGGAGCAATCGTAGCAGTAAATGCACTTGGAGATATATATGATAGTGAGAATAATAAAATTATAGCAGGAGCCTATGACAAAGAAAAAGGGCAATTGTTAAATACTGAGTCAATTATGACATCAAAATATGATGATAAAAAGAATCTTTTTAATGGAAATACAACAATAGGTGCAATTATAACTAATGCAAAACTATCTAAAGCTGAAGCTAATAAAGTAGCATCAATGGCACATAATGGATTTGCAAGAAGTATTAGACCAGCTCATTCAATGTTTGATGGGGATACAATTTTTGTAATGGCATCAGGTAAAGTTGAGGCTGATGTTAATACTATCGGTTTCACAGCAGCTAATGTAATGGAAAAAGCAGTAGTTAAAGCTATAGAAACAGCTAAAGGGATTGAAGGATACATAGCGGCGAGGGATATTTAGTAGAGCGCAATTAAAATAAAAGACGAATCAGATTAGTTAAGAGTTAAGAGTTAAAAGTTAAGAGTGAAGGTTGATTTTCTTGCAGAAAATCTTTAACTAAGCCTTTATTAGCTTCGCTAACTGGAAATCTGATCTTTTGCTATGCAAAAGGAAGGTATTTTATCTTTTATTTAATTAAAAGCTTTCGGTTGCGATAGGTGTCCATAACTCTTCACTCTTAACTATAAATTGCGAAGCGCTTTTCTTCGCAATTTATATATTTTGAATTAGTTTCTTTCTTAATTACTATAATCAAGAAGTTTAACCATATTGCTACCAGTGAGAGGTTTATTGATTTCTATAGTGCTGCTATTGACTCTTTCTCCATTCTTCATTTCGGTAATAAATTTATCTACTCCATCAATTGGGAAATCAATTTTTGGAGTTTTATAATGCATAGGTATTACAATATGACTTCCGATTTGTTTACATATAGTGGCGGCTTCTTTTGCATCTATTGTGAAGTTACCACCTACTGGAATCAACAATACATCTATCTTACCTATTTTTTCAAGGGTATCATTTGATAGATTATGACCTAAATCTCCTAGATGACAAATTTTATAACCATCCATTTCTATTATGTAAATAGTATTTTCCCCTCTTTTAGCCCCTTTAAATTTATCGTGATATGTAGGCAAACCTTCTATAGGTATATCACATAGATTGAATATACCAACTTTATCTAGAATTTTTGAAGATTTGTTTATTTCATCAGTATATTCATGGTCAAAATGATGATGGCTTATTGTTATTATATCGGCATCACCTTTATAGATTTTGTGACCAATAGAGTTATCATATGGGTCAGTTAATAGTTTTCTACCTTTAGAGTCTTCTAATAAAAAGCTTGCATGAGCTATCCATGTTATTTTCATAATTTTCTCCTTCTCAATGAAATTTAATTTTAAAAATTATATTCTATAATACAATTGTTATACAAATTATACCATGAAAAAAATACTACTTTCCAGGCAAGTATAAATTGCTTAAATAACAAGATATTGTTTAAATATAGAAATATCTTCCTTTGTTCATATAGTGTTCTTTTTAATGTTCCCATAAATATAAAATCATATTTATTACTATTAAAAATATTATTTAAAATTTACATTTTAAAGTACCTATAGTGGTTGAAAAAATGATAAGATTAAAATAAAATAAGAGTATGTCAGAATTATAGGAGGGTTATATTGAGAAAAAAGAGTATTTTATCAATTCTTATCATGATAATATTGGTGTTTACGACAGCTTTTGGGGATAAGGTATTTGCTGCGAAATCCTATAATGAGTTAGCATCTAAAAGTAATGTTGACATAAATAAAAGTTGGAATATTACTTTCAATTTTGATGTTGATAAAGCTAGTGTGGAAAATAATCATGATATATTAGTCCTGGATGAGGCAGGTACATATGTTAGTATTAAACGAAAAATGATCAATACTAAAACAATAGCAGTATCTCCAACTTATGGATACGAATATGGAAAAACGTATACTCTTATTGTTAGGGAGTCTGTTAAGTCAACAAATGGTAAGATTCTTAGTAATGAGATAAGAATGAATTTCACAACTAAATCTAATTCAAACAGCAACGGTGGTAATAATTTTAATAAATATACAGTTGCGCTTGATGCAGGAAGAGCTGGAAACGATGTTGGAAATGAAGTTGGCCCAACAGGTGTTTTAGGTAAGGATATTAATTTATCAGTAGCTATGAAGGCAGGAGCTATTCTACAGAGTAATGGATTTAACGTAGTGTATACAAGGACTTCTGATGATGTTCCTTGGACAAGCACTGAAAGTATAGCGGCAAGAAGTAAGATTGTTAATGATGCAAATGCAGATATTCTTGTAAGTATACATACAAATAGTTGGTCTCCAACAGGTAGTGGATACGAAATGTATTATTTGAATAGCAGTGCAGAAGGTAAAAAGTTAGCAACTAACATACAGAGTGAAATGATGAATAGAACTAATTTGCCTAATAGAGGAATAACACCAAACGAGTTAAAGACGTTAAATACAGTTAATGCGGTTGGGGTCTATGCTAATTTAGGGTTCATTTCAAATCCAAACGAAGAAAAAGTTTTAGCTACATCAGAATTTCAACAATCAAGTGCTAAAGCAATAGCTAATGCTATTATAAATTACTTTGATGTAGAAGAAGAAAAAACTATTAAGACTATAGAAGATTTAAATGTTATATTATATAAAGGTGAAAATTATACTTTACCGACTAAAGTTGATGCTTTGATGAGTGATAATTCTCACCAAAAAGTTAATGTTCAATGGAATATGCAATCAGTAGATACGTCTCAAAGTGGTACATTCTACTTATACGGAACTGTTGATGGGTATAACAATAGTGTCTTTATGGAAATTGTTGTTAATAATAATGAATTGCCAGTAGATGAAACTACTCCTTTATCTAAAGTAAAAGATTTTTCAATGAAAGTTGATCAGGGACAAGTATTCTCAATGCCTGAATATGTTGAAGCAACAGGGCTTGACGGTAATTTAGTTAGAGCAAGTGTGATATGGGACAGAGAGAGTGTTAATACTGATGAGCCAGGTATGCATATTGTAACAGGAAGAACAAAAGCCGGAAGCAAAAAGGTTACGATGGCTGTTATGGTAATGCCGTTCAATAAAAAACAGTATAAAATTACTATTGACCCAGGACATGGGGGATATGATCCAGGGGCAATAGGAGCTGCAGGTGTTAAAGAAAAAAATGTTAATTTAGCTATAAGTTTAAAGTTAGGCGATATACTAGTTAAAAATGGTGTCGATGTTGTCTTTACAAGAATTAGTGATAATGTCCCATGGCCAAGTAATAAATCGGAAGAGCTACAAATGAGATGTGATATTTCTAATGAGGCTAATTCAGATTATTTTATATCAATACATGGAAACAGCATGGGAAGTGCATCAGCAATAACAGGTGTTGAGACATATTATTATAGAGGGCGTAGCGATAGTACAGAATTTGCTACAAATGTATTGGATGAATTATATACAGGAATTGGTTCAATTAGTAGAGGAGCAAAGGCTGCAGGGTTATACGTAACTAGGTATACAAATGCACCTTCAATTTTGACAGAAGTTGAATTTTTGAGTAATCCAACTAAAGAAATGCAATTAAATGATCCTAATTTCCAAATGCAATGTGCAGAATCTATATCAAGAGGAATTTTAAGAACAATTGATTAAATTTTATAAATCTATTTGACTATGCAGATATGTAAATTATATAATGTTTACATATCTGTTCTTTTATTCTAATTTGGAAAGGATTTTTATATGTTTGACTATAAAGTAAGACGATCAAATTTTTATGTATTATTAGTTATTATAACATCACTTTTGTTAAAATATTTATTAGCACCTTTACTTGCCAAGCTACATTTTTCATTAGAATTCTATTTAGTATTTCCAGAAATATTATTGTTTTTAATTACTGCAATAATATATTTTGTAATAACAAAAGAATCCGTTATTCAAACGTTAAGATTCAAAAAAATTTCTATCGTAACAGTATTAATTGTTATAGGGATTGCTATACTTAGCCAACCAATAGCGCAGCTATTATCATTTATTTCTCAATTAGTATTTCCAAATACTATAGCGAATTTATTTCAAAGATTAGCGGAAATTCCTTTTATCTATAAATTGATAATTATTGCAGGGGTACCAGCAATTTGTGAAGAGGTATTTGCAAGAGGGATAGCTTTAAAAGGATATGATGATGTTGATATTAAAAGAGCTTCACTAATGAACGGGTTAATATTTGGAATAATGCATTTAAATGGTCAGCAATTTTTATATGCTTTTGCATTAGGGACTTTATTCGCGTATATGGTTCGTATAACAGGGTCTATATTTACTTCTATGATTGCACATTTTACCGTTAATGGGCTACAAGTACTTCAAGCAGAAATAGCTTTGAAGGTAGTGGATTTTATGGGAGAAGAATATCAAAACATTCAAAAATTAGGGGTAAAGGGATTGCCATCAAGTACTATTTTAAATATGCTTATTGGATTAGTTATAAATGCTATAATATGTTCTGGGTTGATTTATTTGTTATTAAGAGTTTTGAAGAAAAAGAATCGTAATTATAATGAAAATTATGAAGGTAAGGAAATTAAGGTTTTTGATAAACCAATGAAGATACTTTTAGGTATATTTAGCATCTCAATATTAGCAGATTTGTATTTTCTATATTTTAAATAATAACGAATGGAGTAGGGTGATGGGGAAGAAAGAAAAATTTTCAATAGTATTAATTTCAATTCTTTTGATATCTAATTTATTATTGTTTAAAATGTTAAGTAAGGTTGACAATAAAATAATGGATATTCAATATCAGAATGTTGAGTTAAGAGAAGACATAGATTCAATTTCAAAAAATGTTAATGATTCTGTTAAGGAGTTTACGGATGAGCAACGATGGCTTAAATTAGAATCAATGGATATAATAAATTTTTCTGATGATTTAAAAGAAGCTAATGTAAAAATTAAATGGAGTTTACGAGAGTTAAATAAAGGAGATAAGGTATATTTAATTTATGGATGTTATGATGATGATCCAAGTGAAATTGAAAATTGGGATATTGTATTAGTTGATAAAGATAATACTCTAAATTATGAAGAAAAATTATCATTGAATGCTGATAAAAATTACTATTTTAAAGTTAAAGTAAAGAATAGCTCAAAGACTATAATAGAGAACTTAACAAATATAGAATTAAATAAAATGATTGAAGATAGAATTCAAATTCAAACTTATTTTAAGAGTAGAAGTACTACTAATATTGATATGTATATAAACCTTGTTAATGATTATTTAATAAAAAATAATGCTGGTAATTCAATAATAAGTGATAATATAATTGATAAATTAAAAATTAGAAATATTTGGTTTGAAATTTTTATTGGAGATGAAGAAGTTATTCATAAAGACATTATAAAAGATGGTATAGAAGAAATTGAAGGTTTGAAAATTGAAAATCCTTATGGATTAGAGATTGTTGACTATAATGAAAGTATGAGTTTGAATAATGATATTAAAGTACCTGGTAGAATAAAAGTCTATATTGAGGACTATTTAGGCAATAAATACGAAGAAATTTTTGATGACAGATAAAAATGTGTTGTTTAACCATAGTGGTTAAACTAAAAAAAGTAAGTTGAACTAAAGTTGACCAAAATATCTACCGCAGATTGATGCGTTCTGACGCTATATATTGTGGTCGGAGTTCAACTAAATTACTTTTTGTGGAATAACCATAGTGTAGAATATAATAAAAGTTTGACAACAAAAAAACCATATTATATAATGAGTTTGATTGAATAAATAATAAAGGCAAAGAAATGGAAAAGTATTCTAATTGTATGTTTACAGAGAGTGAGGATAGGTGGAAACTCACAACTAAGATTAGAGGAAAATCACCATGGAGCCGTGAACTGAAATAAACAGTAAGTTTTTCCGTAATTCTGCGTTAAAGAATAGAGTATGATTGTACTTGAAGACAGATTTAATAGGTGGTTATTCTACTGCGTCCTATAGGGCGCAGTTTTTTTATTTATATGTCAAAGAATAATTTTTGTGTAAAAAAAAATTATTTGGTAAGTAATATTAAATGATTGCTATTTGATAGAAATTACGTTTTTATATATACGAAAGGAGAAGGGAAAATGTATAAGAAAATTGACAATTCTAGAAGCTTTGTAGATATGGAAAAAGACATTGCAAAGTTATGGGAAAAAGAAAATGTAGTTAAAAAAAGCTTTAATTTAAATGAAGATGGTGAGTATTTCACATTTTATGATGGACCACCAACTGCTAATGGTAAACCACATGTGGGACACGTGTTAACAAGGGTAATGAAGGATTTTATACCTAGATATAAAGTAATGAAAGGATATAAAGTTTTAAGAAAAGCTGGATGGGATACTCATGGATTGCCAGTAGAACTTGAAGTAGAAAAGAAACTTGGGATTTCAGGAAAACCTCAGATAGAAGAACATGGGGTTGAAGCTTTTATAAAGGAATGTAAAGACAGTGTATTTACTTATTCAAAGATGTGGAAAGATATGTCTGAAAAGCTAGCTTTCTGGGTAGATATGGATGATCCATATGTAACATACCATGATAATTATATTGAGTCAGAATGGTGGGCATTAAAGCAGATGTGGAATAAAGACTTGCTTTATAAAGGTCATAAAGTTATTCCTTACTGCCCAAGATGTGGAACTTCATTATCTTCTCACGAAGTTGCACAAGGCTATATGGATGTTAAAGAAGCTACTGCAATGGTTAAATTTAAAGTAAAGGGAGAAGAAAATAAATATATTTTAGCATGGACAACAACTCCTTGGACGTTACCTTCAAATGTTGCTTTAGCAGTTAATAAAGCTTATGAGTATGTAGAAATATCTACAAACGATGAAACCTTGATCTTAGCTAAAGAATTATTAAATATAATTACTGATGAGTATGAGATTATAAGAGAATTTAAAGGTGAAGAATTATTAGGCCTAGAATATGAGCAATTATTTAAATTCCACGAACCAGATAAAAAAGCATTCTATGTAGTACATGGAGATTTTGTTACATTATCTGATGGTACTGGTATAGTTCATATTGCACCTGCTTATGGTGAAGATGATAATCAAATCGGTAAAAAATATGGTTTACCTCTAATAAATTTAGTAAATGCTGAAGGGAAATTTGTTGAAGAAGTTGAACCTTGGGCAGGACTATTTGTAAAAAAAGCAGATCCGAAGATTATCAAGTACATGGAAGAAAATGGAACGCTTTATAAATCAGAAAAGTTTACTCATTCATATCCTCATTGTTGGAGATGTGATACACCACTATTATATTATCCAAAAGATAGTTGGTTTGTTGCAATGACAACTCTTAGAGATAAACTTGTAGAGAATAATAATAAGATTCACTGGTATCCTGATAATATAAGAACAGGAAGATTTGGAAAATTCGTAGAAAATGTTATCGATTGGGGTATAAGTAGAGATAGATACTGGGGTACACCACTTCCTATATGGGAATGTGATTGTGGTCATAGAGAGTGTATAGGAAGTAGAGAAGAGTTAAAAGAAAAGGGTATAGATGTTCCTGAAAATATTGAACTTCATAAGCCTTACATAGATGAAGTTAAACTTACTTGTCCAAAGTGTTCAGGAAAAATGACAAGAACTAGCGAAGTTATTGATTGTTGGTTTGATTCAGGGTCAATGCCTTTTGCACAACATCACTATCCATTTGAAAATAAAGAAGTATTTGAAAAGACTTTCCCAGCTCAATTCATATCAGAAGCAGTTGACCAAACTAGAGGATGGTTCTATACTCTACTTGCAATATCAACTGCAATATTTGGAGAAAGCTCATTTGAAAACTGTGTTGTTTTAGGTCATGTATTAGATGGAAAAGGAATAAAAATGTCTAAACATAAAGGGAATGTAGTAGATCCTTTTGATGTACTAGAAAATGAAGGAGCAGATGCAACTAGATGGCATTTCTATACTGCTAGTGCACCATGGCTTCCAACAAGATTCTCTGAAAAAGACGTAATAGAAACTCAAAGAAAATTCCTGAGTACATTATGGAATGTATATTCTTTCTATGTTTTATATGCTGACATAGATGGATTTGATCCTACTAAATACTCAGACTTTGTTTCAGATAATGTAATGGATAAATGGATTTTATCTAAATTAAATACTTTAATAATTAATGTAGAAGGTCATATTGATAATTATAGAATCACTCAATCAGCACTTGAACTTCAAGAATTTGTAGATGAATTATCAAACTGGTATGTAAGAAGAAATAGATCTAGATATTGGACTACAGAGCTTACAGAAGATAAAATAGGGGCATATACTACTTTGTATAATGTTTTAACCACTTTAGCAAAAGTAGCAGCACCATTTATACCATTTATGACTGAAGAAATATATCAAAATCTTGTAGTAAATTTAGATAAAGATGCTCCAGAAAGTATACATTTATGTAAATGGCCTGTTTATAATGAATCTTTAGTAAATAAAGAATTAGAAGAAGAAATGGACCTTGCTTACAAAATAGTTAAGCTTGGAAGAAGCGCAAGAAATGGTGCTAATATCAAGAACAGACAGCCATTAAATGAGATGCTATTAAGTACAAAATCACTACCAGATTATTATGGAGATATCATTAAAGAAGAGTTAAACATCAAGACTGTAATTTCAGGTTCAGATCTATCAAAGTATGTTAACTTTGAGATAAAACCAAACCTACCTGTATTAGGTAAGCAATACGGAAGACTTATTCCAAAAATCCGAAAAGCTTTAGGTGAAATGAACCAAATGAGTCTAGCTCAAACTATTAACACTGGTTCAGCTGTAACTGTAGATATTGATGGAACAGAAATAGTATTCAATAGTGAGAACTTATTAGTTACTATGCAAGGTTTAGAAGGATTTGCTTTTGCTGGTGAAGGTGATGTCGGAGTTGTTTTAGATACAACAATTACTGAAGAACTTAGAGAAGAAGGATTTGTAAGAGAGATATTAAGTAAAGTACAAAACCTTAGAAAAGAAAGTGGATTCCAAGTAGCTGATAAAATTAGATTATTTGTTGCTGACAATGAGATGTTAATTAATACTATTAAGAAATTCGAAGAACATATTATGAAAGAAACTTTATCCGTAGAAGTAAAATATAATGAATCAAGAGAGTATAACGAATATAAAATCAATGGTGAAATGCTTAAGGTTGCTGTTGAAGTAGTAGAATAAAGTTTGACTAAAAAACTCTGCTTAAATTGAAATTCTTTTATGAAACTAAAATTATAGTTTGATTGGAATCTCTATGCAGAGTTTTTTATATCATAGGATAGTAAAATTTTTTTACTTTCCTATGATATAAAAAATGAAGGGGTGCAGGGGAAGTATTCCCCGCTTCTTTCAGGAGGGTGCTCAGACGCTTTAGCGTCGTGGAAGGTAAACTAAGGTTCCCTAGCGAGGCGGCTTTGCCGCTTTTTTTAGAATAAATTTATATTTTAACAGATTAATGATATAATAATAGTAATACCATAATTTATATAACTGCAATAAAAATAGAAATATTTTATAGTAAAGCTTATAAAAAAAATAAATTATCTTGTATTTAAGTATATATATATAGTATAATAATTCAAAATAAAGGTATAGGAGTGGATTATATGGCAGCTTCAATAAAAGATGTTGCAAAGGAAGCAGGAGTATCTATTGCTACAGTTTCCAGGGTACTAAATGGAATAGATGTGGTAAATGAGGACACTAAGAAGAAAGTTGAAGATGCAATTAAAAAATTGAACTATAGACCTAATATTGTTGCAAGAAGCTTAAAGACTCAAAGAACTAAGACTTTGGGTATAATAATACCAGATATATCTAGTCAAATTTATCCAGAAGTTGTTCGTGGAGTAGAGGATGTAGCGAATATATATGATTATAATATAATTTTATGTAATGCTGATTTGAATTCTGAAAAAGAAAAAGAGTATCTAAAGGTATTGAAAGAGAAGATGGTAGATGGAGTTGTATACATAAGTAATTCTTTGGAAAAAGAAGTAATAGATACTATTCATGATTTACAAATGCCTACGGTATTAGTAGAAACTGTCGACGATGCAAATACTTTTCCAAGTGTTACAATAGATAATATTAGTGCGGCTAAGGAAGCTGTAAATTATCTTTTTGAAAAAGGTAGTAGCAAAGTGGCGTTTATTGGTACTTCAAGTGAAAAGAAGAATGCTTCTTCTATGAGATATGAAGGATATAAAAAAGCATTAGAAGAAAAAGGATTAGAAATTGATAGTGATTTAATAAGTTTTTGTGAAGGAAGTACTAGAGCGGATTCTGGTTTTTCTGCAATGAATAAAATTTTAGATAAAAACAAGGATTTTGATTCATTATTCTGTAGTAATGATGGCCTTGCGATGGGTGCTATAAATGCTCTTAGAGAAAAAGGCATTGATGTTCCAGGTGATGTTAATGTAATGGGATTTGATAATATATATGGTTCATGTTTCTTCTATCCTAAACTTACAACTATTGCACAGCCTCTTTATGATATGGGGTCTGTTGGAACGAGAATGTTAATAAAAATAATTAATAAAGAAGAGCTTGAAAAAGAAAATTATGTGCTAGACTATAGGTTTATAGAAAGAAACTCAGTAAAGTAAAGATTATAAAAACTTAATAAATAAATACGCTGAATCATATTTAAAAATATGGTTCTTTTTTTTGTAGTAAAGTAGAGTGGACTAAAATTGGTATAATATGGTATAATAGATTATAAATGTAAAAGGATAAAAGGAGGGAGGTTTTTGAATAAAAAAATTAGCAATGTTATTGATATCGAGTATAAAGAAATTATAGAATCTTTTGATAAAAAGTATAGCGTTTATGAAAATTTGCTTCATATTTTAAAAAAAAATAGTACTAATGAAGATGTTAAGAGTATAAATATAAAAAAGGATAAAGAATATTTCTTACCAATTGAGCAGAAGTTTGATTCATCTAAATTAATAAATGAAATTAATTTGAATTCAGGGCTAGCTATACAAGCGGATGATAAAGAAGAAATGTACAAGTCTATTATTAATATAGTTTGTGATTTTTTAGCAAAAGGGAAAAGAGTATTAATAACGTCAAATGATTACTCATATCTAAAAAAAATTGAATTTTGTTTACCAGAGTATTTAAAATTATTATCTTTTAGAGTTACAGATAATGATAATACTTTTAACGAAATGGACAACTTAATAAAGATTATAAATAAACCTATTTTTAGAAACAAAGAGATAATTAGAAATAAGATTATAGAATTGAAAACTAATTTAAATGAAGAGGATAAAATTTATAAAAAAATCTATTCGAAAATAGTAGAAGTAGAAAAAATGGAAAATTCTATAATTCGATATAACAAGCAAAAATTAAAACCATGGCAATTAGCCAAATGGGTGAGTTTAAATCAAAGTAACTATGGATGGATAGGAGATTTTATTTCAATGGAGGATGAGCCTCCTATGAGTGATGCTAAGTTTTCGAAATTGATTTATCTTTTGAGTAATGTAAATCCTAATGAGGTTATTGAATATAATGAATGTTATGAAATTTTAAGCTATCTTCCAAGTTCTGAAGAACTTTGGGGTAAAATCGAAAAAGTTAATATGCTTTCTAAAAAATATAGTGAATATGAAAAACTTATTTCAAAATGGAATATTAATAAGAATAAACAGTATAATTATAAAAAGTTGCTTACAGAAATTAGTGTGATTAAGAATTATTTCACTTCAATAGAAGAGAAGTGGATCAAGCAAATTGTTATCAATGCGAATAATAATAAAACTATATTGGATAATATTAGAGAATTTATTCTAAAAACAAATTCTTATACAAAAAGAATAGAAATAATAAATGATAAAATAAAAGATCATAAATTCATAATTCCAGAAGATATGGAAATGGAATCAATTTTTGAAGAAATGAATAAAGCTAAGGATCAGTATATAAGCAAAGGGAAGATTAATAAAGTTTATAGAATAATGCATAGCAAATATAATTATATTATTGAAAATTCTATAGTTGATAGCAGTGAGATTGATAATTTGGATAATATAGAATTATTTAATTATTTTATAGAAAAAAATATTATAGAGATTAAATTGATAAATTATTGGAATGAGAATCTAGATTATTATAAATACGGTGAAGTTGAAGAATTAAATATACTTAATTTAAATAAAATTAATATTGCTATAAAAAAACTAGAAGAAATAATAAATTTTTATGGATTTATAGAAAAATTCAAAGAAAGCATGAATGGAATTGAAGTAGATGAAGACCTTGATTTATCAGATTTAAATTCTTTGGAAGAAATACATAAAGGCATTATTGCATTGAATGGTATAAGAGAATACAATGATTTAAATATGTATATTGAAAATCTTGTAGATATTATGAAACAATACAAGTCACTTAAAAAAATATCTGAAATTATTAAGAAAAGTAGATTAGATGTAATAAGAGAAGAATACAACAAAGTAGAAAATTTTAAAGCTAATGAAATAACTATTAAAAATATAAATAGGATGATTTTACCTTTAAGAGATAAGTGCCCTATACTAGTAAAAACAATAATATCTGATGATGATAGAGTAACTATGCTAGATAGATATAAGAATTTTAGTAAAGCATTCATGTGGAAAAAATTCCATGATTTTTTAAAAAGGTATGAAGGATTAGACATTAATGTTTTGCAAAGAAAGTTGAAAAAGCATAAGAACAAAATTGATAATTTAAAAACTTCATTGATATGTGAGAATATAATTTATAATGGAGTATTAGAAACTGGAAAAAGCAGTATAAGTGATTTAAATCAATGGTTTGAAATGTTGAAAAAAAGCAGGAGTAATTATAAGGAGTATATTGAGAAAAAAAATATACTACAAAATAAAATGATAAAATGTTATAAATTTATACCGCTATGGGTTATGCCATTAGAGGACGTAATAATTAATATGCCTCTAAATAATAATTTGTTTGATTTAATCATTATGTTTGATGGTAATCATATAAGTTTGCAAAGCATATCTATACTTTTGAGAGGTAAAAAAAGCATGATTTGGAGTGAGAATACTAAATTATGTAATAATGATAAAATAATTTATAACAATAAAAACAATGATAGTATTTACCAATTTTCAAAAAAAATATATAAAGAGTTAAATCTTTATTCTAATATGCAAAGTATAAAGTTTGAGCAATGGATTCATGATAATAATGAAGTTTATAATAACTCAGATTTTAAATCTCAATTTAAAAAAGATGTATATAAGATTTTTAAAGAGAAGGGGTATAATATAAAAATTAATAATGAGTCATCGAATTATTTTGATTTCTTTATAGATACTAATGATGAAAGATATATTATCCAGTGTGATGGAGATTTTGAATTCAATAATAATTTATTGATGAATAGATATAATATTGGAAAAAAATTTGAAAATTTAGGTTGGAAAACAATTCTAATAAGAGGGAGTGAATTTTATAGGAATCCTCAATTATCTATTGAGAAGGTTCTAAAAGATATTAAAGAATATAAAGTAAATAGAGGAATTGCATAGTAATTGAATATGGAGGCTAATAATGGTTTGCTACACAATAGGACATTCTACTAGAAATTTTACAGAGTTTATTAATATTATAAAATCTATGAAGATTGATTGTGTCATGGATATAAGAAGTAACAATTCTAATTTGAGACCAGAACAATGTCAGTATTTAAAACATAATTTAAAACAAAAACTAAATATGGAGGGGATTAATTGGATAGACATCAATAATATTTTTATGGATACTAAGCATCAAAATGAAATCTATAATCACCCAAAGTATAATAAAGGTGTAAATATGATAATAGAAGGAATAAGAAGAAAACATAGAATTGCAATACTAAGTATAGAAAAGAATCCAGCATTATGTCCAAGAGGTGTATTATTAGGATATTCTTTGAAAAAAAATGGCGTTGAAGTAAAGCATATTATTGATGACTCAAAAATCGTGACTCAAAATTATATAGATGATAAATTATATGAACAATATAAAAATAGATTAAGTAAAAATATTAATTATAAAAGTGGAATTATAGAAGAAAGCTATAGATTAAAATCTAAAGAAATAATTAAAAGGTTATAAAGAAGTGCTGTTTACCAGTACTTCTTTTTTTGGTATAAAAAATGAATAAATTTAGAAAAATAGTTAAATAATATCAAGGTGTAATTGAAAGGGGTGTAACTAGTTGAAAGTTGGAGTCCAAAAAGGATTATTTTATTATAAATATAGAGTTTTTATTCAAGAATTTTTGAATGATTTAGGTGCCGAAGTGATATTATCTCAAGATACAAATAAAAGAATATTAGATTTAGGTATAAAGTATTGCGTTGATGACGCATGTGTACCAATTAAAATTTTTACAGGACATGTAGAATCTATAAAAGAAGAGTGTGATTTAATAGTTATCCCAAGAATTATGAGTATTAGAGACAAAGAGTTTATTTGTCCAAAGTTCTGTGGTTTACCAGAGATAATATCTAACTCTCTTACTGGATTGCCACAAATAACATCTATGCCATTATATATAAATAATAAAACTAAATTATTCTACTGGTGTAAAAATCTTGGCAAAATGATAGGAGCAAAAAATAAAGAAATCAAAATTGCATTTCATAAAGCAATGAAAAGACAAATTGCATTTACTTGTGGCTATAATGACAAAGCAAATACAAGGGAGCATTATTAGGCCATCCATATAATTTGTTCTTAAAATTAATAAATATACATTTTGTAAGGTATATTTATTAAACTTTAGGAGTTAAGGTGTGTATTTTTATGCATATAATTATAAAAAAATTTAATTTTCTTTGCAAAATAGGTTGACATTAAATGCTAATATGTATAAAATGTAATAAACATAAGGGAATACTATAATGTAGGAGGATATAGAAATGGAAAATTTTATTGGAAAAGAATATAGCAAAAACTTTTTTTATTTTTATTTTAGCTGGGGCTTTTATTTTAGCGCTAGATATTTTTGCTGCAAAAAATCCAATAAATTTAATCCTGATGAGATATGCATAGCATTATAGATATATATTTTTTTCTGTTATAGAAAATACAGGCACTCATTAGATGAGTGCCTTTTTTTATTATTAAAATTTATTATCAAACTATTTAGATTTTTATTATTGGAGGGTGAAAAATGATTATAGTAATTAAACCGGGAACATCAGAAGATAAAATTGAAAAGTTTTCAAAAGCACTAGAGGCTAAGGGAGTATCACTTCATAAGTCTCAAGGAACCGAGTATTTAATTATGGGACTTGTTGGTGATACAACTAAAATTAACCCAAGACAAGTCGAGGCTTATGATTTTGTTGAGAAAGTTATGCATGTACAAGAACCTTACAAGAAAGCTAATAGAATGTTTCACCCAGAAAATAGTGAAATAAAAGTTGGAGATTTTGTTATAGGTGGAAAGAAAATAGTTACAATGGCAGGCCCTTGTTCAGTAGAAAGTGAAGAGCAAATCATTGATATATCAAGAACAATAAAAAAATCTGGAGCTACTTTTCTTAGAGGAGGAGCATTTAAACCAAGAACATCACCATATAGCTTTCAAGGATTAGGAGAAGAAGGACTAGAGCTATTAAAAAAAGCAAGAAAAGAAACTGGATTACCAATAGTAACGGAGCTTATGTCAATTGATATGGTTGAAAAATTCGTTGAAGATGTTGATATTATTCAAATAGGTGCTAGAAATATGCAAAATTTCAATCTACTAAAAGCAGTAGGAAAAACTAATAAACCGATTTTATTGAAAAGAGGAATGTCATCTACTATTGAAGAATTTCTTATGTCTGCTGAATATATAATGTCTGAAGGAAATACAAATGTTATCCTATGTGAAAGAGGAATTAGAACATTTGAAAAGTATACAAGAAATACTCTTGATCTAAGCGCTATACCAGCAATAAAGAGATTAAGTCATTTACCAATAATAGTAGACCCTTCACATGCTTCAGGAATGTGGTGGATGGTTGAACCTTTAGCAAAAGCAGCTATAGCAGTTGGAGCTGATGGGTTAATGATTGAAGTTCATAATGACCCAGTTAATGCGAAATGTGATGGGCAACAATCAATAAAACCAGAAAGATTCGAAGCATTGATGGATTCTTTAAGCGGTATCGCAAAGGTAGTGGGAAGAGAAATTTAATGAGGTGATGATATTGTCAGAGATTGATTTTAAGAAATTAAAAATAACAATAGTTGGTCTAGGAGTAATTGGTGGATCATTTGCAAAAGCTATTAAAGGATTAGAAGTTGACAAGGTTTGGGCTGTTGATATAGACAGTTATACATTAGAAAAGGCAAAGGAATTAGAAATAATAGATGAAGGATATAAAGATTCAACAATTCCTGTAAGTGAGTCTGATTTGATAATATTATGTGTATACCCAAAACAAATAACAGATTTTATAACGAAATATAAGAAGTTTTTCAAAAAAGGCGCTATTATCACAGATGTGACTGGTATAAAAAATGGATACATTGATATGATTAATCCTATTTTACCTGAGCATGTAGATTTTGTTTTTGGTCATCCTATGGCTGGAAGAGAAAAAAAGGGAATTGATTATGCTTCAAAAGAAGTATTTATGGGAGCAAATTATTTAATTACTCCAAACAAAAGAAATAAGGAAGCGAATGTTAAATTTATTGAGGCTTTTGTAAAGGCTTTAGGCTTCAAAAGAGTTTCAAGAGTTGATGTTGATAAACATGATGAAATAATTGCATATACAAGTCAATTACCACATGCTATTGCTGTTTCATTGATTGATAGTGATGAATGGATACCAGAAACAGATTTATTTATAGGTGATAGTTACAGAGAATTAACAAGAATCGCGAGAATTAATGAGAAATTATGGTGTGAATTATTTATGGGAAATAGAAATAATTTGATTAATCAAATTGATTTATTTCAAAACAAACTAGATAAGTTAAAAAAATGTTTAGAAGATAAGAATGAAGATGGGCTTATTGAATTATTCATTGAATCATCTAAAAGAAGAGAAAAAATAACTTAAAATAAAGCTTAAAACAAAAAAGAGGGGGACTTAAAATGATAGTTGTTTTAAAAAATGGAGTTAAAAAAGAGGAAGTTGATAATTTTCAAAGATATTTAGAAGGATTAGGTGTTGAGGTTCATCCAATAATCGGAGAAATGCAAAGTATATTTGGATTAGTAGGGGATACAACTGTTATTGACCATGATACTATACAAGCTCACAGAATTGTAGAAAGAGTAATGTATGTTCAAGAACCTTATAAGAAAGCTAATAAAGTTTTTCATCCTGAAAGAACTATTGTTAATGTAAAGGATAGCTTAATTGGAGGAAAAAGTTTGTCAATCATGGCAGGACCATGTTCAGTTGAAAGTTATGACCAAGTACTTACTATAGCAAAATCAATTAAAAAATCAGGTGCTACAGTTTTACGTGGGGGAGCTTTTAAGCCAAGAACTTCACCATACAGTTTTCAAGGTATGAGAGAAGAAGGTCTTGAGATACTAAAAGCGGCAAGAGAAGAAACAGGTCTTCCAATAATATCTGAATTAATGTCAATAGGTATGTTAGATAGATTTGTTGAAGATGTAGATATTATACAAATAGGCGCTAGAAATATGTCAAACTTTGATTTGTTAAAAGAGGTTGGAAAAACAAATAAGCCTGTATTATTAAAAAGGGGGATGTCCTCTAAAGTTGAAGAACTATTAATGAGTGCAGAATATATTATGTCTGGTGGAAATGAGAATGTAATATTATGTGAAAGAGGTATAAGAACTTTTGAAACATATACAAGAAATACTCTTGATTTAAGTGTTATACCTGCAATAAAGAAATTAAGTCACTTACCTGTTATTGTTGATCCAAGTCATGCTGCAGGAATGTGGTGGATGGTTGAGCCACTTGCAAAAGCAGCTATATCAGCTGGTGCTGATGGACTAATGATTGAAGTTCATAATGATCCAGCCAATGCAAAATGTGATGGACAACAATCAATAAAACCTGAAAGATTTGATGATTTAATGGCAAAATTGAAGAAGATTGCAAAAATAGAAGATAGAGAAATTTAATATAGATATACTACTGCGTAGATTTATCTATATTAGTGCACAGTCCACAGTAAAGGAAAGAGATCGATGAAGAATAACATCTACTAATTTCTTTTAATTTTTTCAAAAAATGCTTGAAGATTGCATATTTTTGAAAGAAAAGTAGAACTAATCCTTAAGCCGACTCTTAGGATGATTCTCTTGCAGAAAATCTTTAACTAAGCCTTTATCTGCTTTGCAGATTAGGATAAGGTACTTTTGCTACGCAAAAGGTGTCCATAACTGTGCGCTGTGCACTGTGAACTGACAATGATAGATAAGTTCACGTAGTGATTTATCTATAAATGGGGGCGTAGCAATGAAAAGTTTAACTGTTAACTTACCAGGAAATGAGTATTCCATAATAATTGAAAAAGGAATAATCAATAATATTGGTTTTGAGATGAAAAAAATATTTAATGGAAATAAGATTGCTATTATAACGGATAGTAATGTTGATAAATATTATGGAGAAATAGTTGTTAATTCTCTAGAAAATGAAGGTTTTAACGTAAAAAAAATAACTTTAGAACCAGGTGAAAAGACGAAATCTATAGAGAACTTAGTAGGGTTGTACGATGAATTATTAGATTTTTCAATAACAAGAGGGGATTTAATAATAACTTTAGGCGGTGGAGTAATTGGAGACCTTGGTGGATTTGTTGCATCTACACTGCTTAGAGGAATTCCTTTTGTTCAAGTTCCAACATCGCTATTAGCTCAAATTGATAGTAGTATTGGAGGTAAAGTAGCTGTTGATTTACCAAGAGGAAAAAATTTGGTGGGAAGTTTTTATCATCCTAAAAAAGTTATAATTGATCCTAATGTTTTAGAAACCTTGGAAGATAGATATTTGTATGATGGTATGGGTGAAGTGATAAAGTATGGGTGCATAAAAGATAAAAATCTCTTTGATTTGTTAAGTGGTATTGAATCAAAAGAGCAATTGTTATCTGAAATGGAACCTATCATTTATACATGCTGTGATATAAAAAGAAGAGTTGTTGAGAATGATGAAAAAGATACTGGAGAAAGAATGGTATTGAATTTCGGTCATACTATAGGTCATGCAATTGAGAAATATTATAAATTTGATAAATACTCTCATGGGGAAGCCGTGGCAATAGGAATGTACTTGATGACTAGAATTGGGGAAGAGCAAGGTCTTACAGCAAAAGGAACTTCTCAAGAAATAAAAACAATATTAAAAGGATATAATCTTCCATATGAAGTTAATATTGAGAATATGGATGAAATAATCGAAGCTATAGGTGTAGACAAAAAGAACTCTGGGCAATACTTGAATTTGATCATGATAAAAGAAATAGGGAATGTATTTATTGAAAAAGTTAATAAAAATGATGTAAAAAATATTATTGTTATATGAAAGGATAGTAGATATGAATAGGGTAAAGATCATTCCAAATAAACTAAAAGGGACTATTAATATACCACCATCAAAGAGCTTGGCACATAGAGCAGTTATTGCAGCTGCACTATGTAGTGGAGAAAGTGAAGTTAGTAATCTGATATATTCTAAAGATATAACTGCAACACTGAAAGGTATGGAAAACTTAGGTGCAAAGACTAAGATAAATTCTAGTAGTGCAATCATAAAAGGGGAAGGCGGAGTTATCTCCAAACGTAAAGTATTTGATTGTGAAGAATCTGGTTCAACTATTAGGTTTCTTATACCTTTATCTTTAGCAGTTGAAAATGATGTGAAATTCATTGGTAAGGGCAAACTAGTGTCACGCCCTCAAGATGTTTATTATAAAATATTTGATGAAAAAGAAGTAGCTTATAGTACTACAGAAGGAGAGTTACCTTTAAGAATAAAAGGGAAACTTTCGCCAGGTAGATATAATGTAAAAGGTAATATTAGTTCACAATTTATAACGGGTTTACTTTTCACATTGCCATTATTAGATGGAGATTCAGTAATAAACATAACAACTGATTTAGAATCAATAGGATATGTTGATTTGACTCTTGATATTTTACAAAAGTTTGGTGTAGAAATTATTAATAATGATTACAAAAGTTTTGAGATAAAAGGTAACCAAAAATACAAGTCTGTTGATTATAGAGTTGAGGGCGACTTCTCACAAGCTGCATTTTGGCTTACAGCAGGTATTATTGGGACTGAAATCCAATGTAGTGATATAAATCTTCAATCTCTTCAAGGAGATAAAGCTATTATAGATATTATTAGAGAGATGAACGGCCATATAGAAGAAGTAAATGGTTCTTTAGTAGTTAAACCGTCTAAAACTAAAGGAACAGTTATTGATGTATCACAATGTCCAGATTTAGTACCTATTTTAGCGGTTCTAGCATCTTTAAGTGAAGGTAAAACTGAAATTATAAATGCAGAAAGATTAAGAATTAAAGAAAGCGATAGATTAAAGGCTATAACAACTGAACTTAAAAAACTTGGAGCGGATATAAATGAAGTTGGAGAAGGTCTAGTTATAAATGGAAAGGAAAGTTTACAAGGGGGGCAAGTGGAGAGCTGGAATGATCACAGAATTGCTATGGCCCTTGCAATAGCATCCATTAGATGTAAAGATGAAGTTATTATAGACGGTAGCAAAGCCGTTGAAAAATCATACCCGAATTTTTGGCAAGATTTTGAGAAGTTAGGAGGGAATATAGTTGAGTGGAGTTTGGGGAAATAAAGTAAAGTATTCAATATTTGGCGAATCTCATGGAGAGTCAATTGGGATAGTTATTGATGGATTAGATCCTGGTATTGAACTAGATATAGAAAGCATTAAAAAAGAAATGGAAAGAAGAGCACCAGGAAAAAACAAACTATCAACTCCTAGAAATGAAAAAGATAAATTTGAAATTCAAAGCGGTTTATTTCAAAATAAGACAACTGGAACACCTTTATGTGCAATTATAAGAAATAGCAATCAACATTCTAAAGATTATAGCAAGACAAAAGATTTATTAAGACCTGGACACGCAGATTATTCAGGAAGAATAAAGTATAATAATTTCAATGATTATAGAGGTGGAGGACATTTTTCAGGGAGATTAACAGCACCTATCGTCTTTGCAGGAGCAATTGCAAAGCAAATCTTAAAAAAGAAAAATATACATATCGGCAGTCATATATTAAGTATTAAAAACATAAAAGATGTTTCTTTTGATAAAACCAATATTAGTGAATCTAAATTGAAAGAGCTTGTACGTATGCAATTTCCTTTATTAGATAACTCGAAAAATGATATTATGCAGAATACAATACTTGATGCTAAAGATAACAAAGACTCTGTAGGTGGAATTATCGAATGTGCATCTATAAATATACCTGTTGGATTAGGAAGCCCATTTTTTCAATCTGTAGAAAGTACTTTGTCTCAATTATTGTTCTCTATACCAGCAGTAAAAGGCGTAGAATTTGGATTAGGATTTGACATAACAGAACTATATGGTTCAGAAGCTAATGATGAGTATTATTTAGAGTCCGATGAGATAAAAACATACTCTAATAATAATGGCGGTATATTGGGGGGAATAACCAATGGTATGCCTTTGGTGTTTAAAGTAGCAATAAAACCTACACCATCCATTGCTAAGAAGCAGAGAACCGTTAATATTGATGCAAAAGAGAATTCGGAGTTAGAGGTAGTTGGAAGACACGATCCATGTATTGTTCAAAGAGCAGTACCTGTTGTTGAAGCTGTTACTGCCATGGGGATTTTAGAGTACATTTAGGGGGCGAGTAGAATGAGTGATTTAATAGAATATCGTAATGAAATAGATGAAATAGATAAAGAAATTGTTAAATTATTTGAAAAGAGAATGGAAGTTGTTATTAATGTAGCTAAGTATAAGTTAAATAATGAAATCCCCATACTAAATAGTGGTAGAGAGAATATAGTCATTGAAAAAAATAAAGAATACTTGAATAACAATGATTTGAATGATTCTTTGGAAGAATTCTTTAAGAATCTTATGATGGTAAGTAGAAACTATCAGTCAAAAAAAATATCTTCTTGGAAAAGTAAAGATGTAATAAATTATGGTATGAAAGAAGAAACTATCAATGAAGTTATAAATGGTAAAATTAATATAGTTTATCAAGGAGTGCCAGGTTCATTTAGTTCCATTGCATTAAATGAATTTTTTCGACAAGAATTAGATGCAGATAATATCAATAAAATAAACGTTGAAAATTTTTCAGATGTATTCAAAGCGTTAGAAGATGATAAAATACAATATGGAATTTTACCAATAGAAAATTCATCTACAGGGGCAGTCACTGCTACTTATGATTTGTTGAGAAATAACGATTACTATATAGTTGGTGAACGAAAAATAAAAGTT
The DNA here is from genome assembly GCF_050402865.1 of Clostridium sediminicola. NCBI lineage: Bacteria > Bacillati > Bacillota > Clostridia > Eubacteriales > Clostridiaceae > Clostridium > Clostridium sediminicola. The sequence continues at coordinate 137,371 of NZ_BAABMF010000011.1, read as the reverse complement.
AATCATTATCTTATGGGGTTAAAAGGCTCGAAACTAGATGATATAAAAGAAGTGTATTCTCATCCTCAAGCATTAGAACAAAGTAAAACTTTTCTAAATAAATACTCTGATTGGAAAATGATTCCGTATAGAAATACTGCAACAAGTGCTAAATTTATAAAAGAAAATAATGATATAACTAAAGCAGCTATAGCGAGCATTGAAACAAAAGAAATTTATGATCTTGATATACTTGCATCCAATATAAATTATAATAAAAATAATTACACAAGATTTGTTATTATCGGAAAAAAATTAGTCCAAAATAAAAACAACAATAAAATAAGTGTAGTTTTATCAGTTCAACATGAGAGCGGGGCACTCTTTAATGCGTTGAAAGTGTTTTGGAAAAATAAATTAAATATGGTTAAAATCGAATCAAGACCAATGATTAATAAACCATGGGAGTATTTTTTCTATATAGACTTTGAAGGAAATATTCAAGATGATTTAGTTAAAAAGTCAATGGAAGAATTGAAAAAAGAAAGCCATTATTTTAAAGTACTAGGAAATTACAAAGCAGACTTATAGGAGACAGTTGACGGTTGACAGTCTACAGTTGACAGTAAAGGAGAGCTTTCACTTTGTGAAAGCTTTTAATTAAAGCAAAAGAAATCACTCCTTATCATCAATAACTGAGAACTGAACACTGTCAACTAAAAAAGGGGTGGTTTTTTGAAAATATTATGTGGGTTATTAGGGGAAAAACTTGGACATAGTTATTCGCCTCAAATTCATTCATCCTTATTTGAAAAAATAAATTTGGATGCTTATTATCACTTATTTGAAGTTAATAGAAATGATTTATCACAAGTAGTAAATTCAATGAAAGTGCTAAATATTTGTGGATTAAATGTAACGATTCCATACAAAGTGGATATTATGAATTTTATAGATGAAATATCATCGGAAGCGGCTAAAATCGGTGCAGTTAATACTATTGCATTAAAAAATGGCAAAACTATTGGATATAATACAGATTATTTTGGATTTGGAGCAATGTTGCAAAAATATGGAGTGGAAACGAAGAATAAGAAAGTTATTCTTCTTGGAACTGGTGGGGCAGCCAAGGCGGCATATCAATATTTTATCGATAATGATATTAAAGAAATAAAAATAGTGTCAAGAAATAACAATATTCAATTAAATGAATATGAAGACGCAGAGATAATCTCATACTCTTGTTTAGAGAGTATTAAAGATTTTGATATTATAGTGAATTGTACTCCTGTAGGAATGTATCCGAAAGTTGATAAAAGTCCTGTTGATAAAGAGATATTATTGAATTATAAAATAGCAGTTGATATGATTTATAATCCAGAGCAAACACTATTTCTTAAATATGCAAATGAACTTGGATTAAAAACAGTTAATGGTTTATACATGTTAATAAGTCAAGCAATAAAGGCTGAAGAGCTCTGGAATGAAATTGAAGTAAATTACAAAATTACCAATAATATTTCTGAGGAAATAAAGAAAAAATTAAAAATAATGGATAATTTATATGAAAAAGATAAAAAAAGTGGAGAAATTTTATGAAAAACAAAAAAAAATCAAATAAAGTATTGATTGGAATGCCTGGATGTGGTAAAAGTACTATAGGGAAACTTTTATCAGAAAAACTCGAAATTGAATTTTATGATGTTGATGCTTATATAGAAAAGCAACAAGAACAAAAAATAGTTGATATTTTTAAGAATGGAGAGAGCTTTTTTAGGAAAATTGAAAAAGAAGCTATAAAAGTTGTTAGTCAAAAAACACCTTCTGTTATTTCTACAGGAGGAGGGGTTATAAAAGATAAAGAAAATATTGATGTTCTTAAAGAAACAGGAATAATTATATTTATTAATAGGCCTTTAGAACTAATTTTTAAAGATATTACGACTGATGACCGACCATTGCTTAAAGATAATATTAAAGCATTAGAGAGTTTGTACAATGAAAGGTACCAATTGTATAAAAAATATTGTGATTTTGAGATAATAAATAATTCTACAATAGAAAATATATTAGAACAAATAATTCATTTAACTAAGAATTTTGATTCTGGGAGATGATGATATGAAAGTATTAGTTATAAACGGACCAAATCTTAATCTTTTAGGTATAAGAGAAAAAAATATTTATGGTAATAAAACATATGATGATTTATGCAAATATATTAAAGAGAAAAGTAAATGTTTGGATATGGAAATTGAAACAGTACAAAGCAATTATGAAGGTGAAATTATTGAATTTATACATAATGCTTTAGATAAATTTGATGGAATAATAATCAATCCAGGAGCCTACACTCACTATAGTTATGCAATATATGATGCTCTAAAAGGTGTGCAACTGCCAACTGTTGAAGTGCATATAAGCAATATTCATAAAAGAGAAGAGTATAGAAGAAATTCAGTAACAGCTGCTGCTTGCATAGGGCAAATAAGTGGTTTTGGGTTTCTGGGGTATAAACTTGCATTAGAAACATTAAAGGACTTATAGAATAAACATATACTTATTCAAGGTGCTTTAAATGTTACTATAAATAATAAAGATATAAATTAAGGGGGCAATTATTATGACAATGAAGTATGTAGAAAAAGTTTACCAAGAACTAGTAGACAGAAATCCAAACGAGAAGGAATTTCAACAAGCTGCAAAGGAAGTTTTGTTTTCTTTAGCACCAGTTTTTGAAAAGCATCCTGAATTCATAGAAGCTGGTATTTTGGAGAGAATCATTGAGCCAGATAGAATGACTATGTTTAGAGTTCCTTGGGTAGATGATGAAGGAGTAGTTAGAGTAAATAGAGGATATAGAGTACAATTTAATAACTCTTTAGGACCTTACAAGGGTGGACTAAGATTTCATCCAAGTGTTAACTTGAGTATAATTAAGTTTTTAGGATTTGAGCAAATATTCAAGGATTCTTTAACTGGACTTCCTATTGGGGGCGCAAAAGGTGGTTCTGATTTTGATCCTAAAGGTAAATCTGATAGCGAAGTAATGAGATTCTGCCAAAGCTTTATGACTGAGTTATGTCATCATATTGGTCATGATACAGATGTACCAGCAGGAGATATTGGTGTTGGTGGTAGAGAAATTGGATACTTATATGGACAATATAAGAAAGTAAGAAAGATGTCAACACCTGGAGTTTTAACTGGTAAAGGATTGACTTATGGTGGAAGTTTAACTAGAACAGAAGCTACTGGTTATGGATTAGTATACTTTGTTGATGAGATGCTAAAAGATAAAGGTTTAAGTTTTGAAGGTAAAAGAGTTGTTGTTTCAGGTTCAGGAAACGTTGCAATATATTCAATTCAAAAGATCAATGAACTTGGTGGAAAAGTTGTAGCTTGTAGTGATTCTTCAGGTTATGTATATGATGAAGATGGAATTGATTATACAATAGTACAACAAATAAAAGAAGTAAGAAGAGGAAGAATTAAAGAGTATGTAGATGCTAAACCAAATGCTACTTATAAAGCTGACGCTAGTGTTTGGGAAGTTGCATGTGATGTAGCATTACCATGTGCTACTCAAAATGAAATAAACAAAGAGCAAGCAGAATTCTTAGTTAAGAATGGATGTATTGCAGTTGGAGAAGGAGCTAACATGCCTTCAACTTTAGAAGCTATTGATGTTTATTTAGAAAATAAAGTTTTATTTGCACCTGCTAAAGCTGCAAACGCTGGTGGTGTTGCAGTATCAGCCCTTGAAATGTCTCAAAACAGTATGAGATACTCTTGGACATTTGAAGAAGTAGATGCAAAATTAAAAGAAATAATGCAAAATATTTTCCTTAATAGTAAGAATGCAGCAAAAGAATATGGAGCTGAAGATAATCTTGTAGTTGGAGCTAATATTGCAGGATTTATGAAAGTTGCAGGAGCAATGTTTGCTCATGGAATAGTATAATAGGAATAAATAGTATTTAAAGTCAATTTATACAAGTTCTAAATCTCAAGAATTAATGAGATTTAGGCTTGTATAATTTTTTTGAAAAAGTAGTTTTTTAAGTATAAATAAGAACATATAATTGTGAATATATTCCTATTTATAGAATATAATAAGTATGTAGCATGGAATAATTTGATTGACATTGATTGAAAGCTATGTTACTATCAGTATGTTATTAAAAATTTTTTTAATAATTATAATATTTATTTTTAGGAGGATTTTTTAAATGAAAAAAGGAACAGTAAAATGGTTTAACGCAGAAAAAGGCTATGGTTTTATTTCAGTTGAAGGTGAAGGAGACGTATTCGCTCACTACACAGCTATCACTGGTGATGGATTCAAATCTTTAGAAGAAGGTCAAGAAGTTGAATTTGAAATCACTGAAGGTGCTAGAGGCCCACAAGCAGCAAACATCGTTAAACTTTAATTGATTCCTTTTGATTATTCATTTGCAGATGTTCCGAAAAATGGAGGAATTTGCTTTCTCTAAAGCAAGTTTATTAATGAGAAATTACTTTAAAGTATGAGTTCAGATAAATAATGAAGTTTTGAGAAAAGTAATCTGTAATTAATAATTAATAAGCAAATCAATTAAGAAACCAATCAGTAGAATTTATTCTACTGATTTTTTGTTTTTTGTAAACTTTTCTTTTTATTTTTCGTATATAATTATATATAAAGATGAAATCACGTAAAGAAATTAGCTGTAGTGCCTAATAAGGCATAATTAAAAAGTTGAGGTGATTTGTATGAAAATGGTTAGTAAAAAGAAATTTATAACAATTTTTATTATTTTAGCACTAATGATATCATTTACTTTTGTAGGCTGTGGTAGTAAATCAGACGGATATTACGAAGAAAATAGCACGGCTGAAAACAAAATGGATATGGCAGAAGAGGGATTTGGAGGAGAATTTAATCAGTCAGTAAAAAGTAAAGAAGCCGCAGATAAGTCTAGCAATCCTGAAAGTGTAGAAAACACTCTTGATACTGGAAGAAAAATAATTAAAAATTATTATGTGAGTCTAGAAACTAAAAATTTTGAAGATACTAACAATAAAATAGTAATGAAAGTTGAATCAATAGGAGGTTATGTAGAAAGCTCACATGTTAGTGGAAGAAGAATATTAGAAGGTTATGATTATGAAAAAAGAAATGCATCATATATTTTAAGAATTCCTAAAGAAAAAAGTGATTCTTTTATTAATGACCTTGGTGATATTGGAAATGTATTAAATGAAAGACAAGATTCTCAAGAAATAACAGCAGAATATTTTGATTCAGAAGCTCATTTAAAGGCTCTCAAAATTCAAGAAGAAAGGTTACTTGAATTATTACAGAAAAGTGGAGAACTTAGTGATATACTTCAAATTGAAAAAGAGCTTTCTAATGTGAGATATCAAATTGAAAGTCTTACAGGAACATTAAGAAAATGGGATAACCTAATAGATTATTGTACTATTTCAATAGACGTTGATGAAGTGACTGAACTATCTGAAGAAAGTCCAACTGATTTTATTAATCAAATAAAGCAGGGATTTATTAATTCTTTAAACACTTTGTATAAATTAATAAGGCATATGATTATTGTATTAGTGGTTATGATACCATATATAATTGTAGTTTTATTGGTAGCTTTCATTATCTTAAAGGTTAGAAAAAAAGTTAAAACTATAAAAGAAAATAAAAATAATAATAAACATAAAGATTAAGAATAACTGTTTAGATGCGGCTTTGCCGCTTTTTTTATTGTATAATTAATCATATAATCTATTGATTTTTAGAATATTGAACTTTATAATATACTTTGAAATATTTAGTATTGGTAAACAATTAATAGAAAATAATATTTTAAAAGGAGTAATGATGAATTTAGGTAAAAAAATAAAAGCCATTAGAGTAGAAAAAGGATTGACTCAAGAGGAAGTAGCCGATAGGTGTGAATTATCAAAAGGTTTTATTTCTCAGGTAGAAAGGGATTTGACTTCACCTTCAATTGCTACTTTGTCAGATATGTTAGAAAGTTTGGGTACAAACTTAAAAGAATTTTTTAGTGAACCAGAAGAAGAAAAAATAATTTTTTCAAGAGAAGATATTTTTGAAGTTCAAAATGATGATTTATTATATAAATTAGAATGGGTCATACCAAATGCTCAAAAAAATATGATGGAGCCTATTCTGCTAACTTTAGATATTGGAGGAAGATATGATATTCATGAACCTCATGAAGGAGAAGAATTTGGTTATGTTTTATCTGGAATGATTTATATTAATTTGGGGAATAAGAAATATAGAGCTAGAAAAGGTGAATGCTTCTATTATAAGGCTAAGAATAATCATTATATCGAAAATGCAAGTAAGTTAAAATCTAAAGTACTATGGGTAAGTACACCACCAAGTTTTTAATATAAGCAAAATTCGACTTTAACATTTTATATTTTAGATATATAATTATTAAGGGGATTATTTGAAAAGAGGGGATAGAGATGTTACTGTTATATATTTTTGATTATTTAGGGACTATTGCATTTGCTGTTTCAGGTGCATTACTGGGAATAAAAAAAGAATTAGATATATTTGGAGTAATATTTTTAGCTATAACTACAGCTGTTGGTGGAGGTATATTTCGTGATGTAATGATTGGAACAATACCACCCACTGCTCTTACTAAGCCAATATATTGTATACTTGGTATTGTATTTGCGATTTTAACATTTATTTTCAATGATAAAATAATTAAATTACAAAACATAATACTAATTATGGATGCTATTGGATTAGGTGTTTTTACTGCAATAGGTTCAAATTCTGCATTTACAAATGGATATGATGAAATATTTGTTGTTGTAGTAATGGGTCTTCTGACAGGTGTTGGTGGAGGTATTTTGAGGGATGTTTTTGTAAATGATATACCTTTAGTTTTTAGAAAAGAAATTTATGCAGTTGCGTCAATTATAGGGGCTATATCTTTTTATTTTGCAAATATCATTTTCACAAATAACATTGCTATGTATATTTGTTTTTTGATAACGTTTTTAATAAGAATTCTAGCCATAATGCATAAGTTGAATTTGCCTATAGTAAGAGCCGGAAATATAAAATACAATAAAGAATTATAGGATGATGTTATGAAAGAAAATTATATGATAAACAATTACAAGAATATTGCACAACAGTTTAAAAAGGAAAAGAACTTTATAAAAGCTATTCAATTTTATAAGAAAGCACAAAAATTAAATAAAGATTCACAAGATGTGGAAATTCTTCTAGAGCTAGCTTTAATTTATGATGAACTCCAGCAATACGAGCTTGCAATGACAACTTATGACGAAATTATAAGAATTGATAACCAAGACGAGAGGGCGTACTATGGAAAAGCAATAATTTTTGATAACTTAAATGAATTTGATAATGCTATTTTGTATTATAATAAAGCTATTGGAATAAATCCTTTTTATCAAAAGGCATATTTTTTTGCAGCAGGCGCTTATGATGCTTTAGGACATAAAGAAGAAGCTATAGAGTATTATAATAAAGCAATTGAACTAAATTCAGATGATTTTTGGGCCTATTTAAATTTGGGATCTATCTATGAAGAACAGAAACAATATGAGAAATCTAATGAAATAACAGAAAAAGCTTTAATGATTAATCCTAATAATCATATGGTATTATTCAATATGGGGGTTATTTCTAATAAATTAAATAGAAAAAATAAAGCAGTAGAGTATTATGAAAAGGCAATTAATCAAAGAAAAGACTATCCATTTAGTTATTTAAATTTAGCAATTATTTATAAGGAAAAAGAAGATTTTACTAGAGCAATAGCAATTATAAGTGAAGGTATAAAAAATAATAGTGATACTTCATATTTATATTATAACAGAGCTTGTTTTTATGCAATTAATAATGAATTAGAAAAAGCATTAGATGATTTAGAAAAGTCATTAGAGATGAACTCAGATTTTATTGAGTATATAAAAAGGGATATGGAATTAAACAATCTAAGAGATATTGAAAGATTTGAGAACTTTATATTAGATTTTGAGTAAATGTAATAGAAGACTGTGAAAAGTGGTGAAATCAGAAGATTGATTTTACCACTTTTTTATAATATACTAAGTTTATGGAATAACCATGGTATAATTAATATAAATAATGTGGAAAAATATAAAATATGAGGTAGAAAATGTGGATAATAATCTTTCAATGATGTACTTATTAGAAAAAATAAATAATAAAAAAGCTTTATCATATATTAGAGCTCATTGGGGCAAAAAAATTGAGAAAAAAAGAAAGTTAGATAGAGTAAAAAAATTTTTTGAATCAGCAGATAAAACAGATATAAATATAGATGATTTTACATGGATTGATTTGACTATGGATGAAGTGTACAAGAAATTGGATAGAAATATGAGTACAGCAGGTGAATTTAAGCTTTATTCAATATTGAGGAATCCTGTTTCAGATAAGGAAATATTAGAAAAAAGAAATATTACTATAAATGAATTTCAAAATAATAAATATCTTAGGGAAAAAATACAAATTATTTTATATAAACTTGGAAAAACAAAACATAATATCAATTCAATATTGTTTGATAAACTACAGAAAAATAATCTATATCAATCATTAAGCGTTATATTAGCAACTTGTCTTGTATTAAATATAATTATTGCAATTATTACGAGATCATCAAGTTTTATTATGTTAATATTTTTAAATTTTTTATTGAATATGTTTTTTCATCATAAAATGGAAAACTTAATAAGTGAAAGAGCTTCTGCGGCCAGTTATGCAGGAATGGTAGTAAATACAGCATTGAAAATCACTAAATTTGAGAATGAATCTATTAAAAGCTATACTGAGGAATTGGTTGACTTATGTAGAAAATGTAAGAAAATCGGTAAAAGTTCAGCTTTTATTGGAAGATTAAAAGGATTAGATGTTATTGCTGATTATATTTTTATAGCTTTTTTAATTGAAGAGATAAATTATTTTAAGATACTTTCTGAAATTGAGAAGAATAAAAGTGAACTTTTAAAAACTTTTAATTTAGTTGGAGAAATAGATGCTCTTATTTCTATAGCTTCTTACAGAAAAGAAATTGGCGAGTATTCAGAACCTATATTTGTTAGTAAAAAGAAATATATTTGTGGAGAGGAACTAAAACATCCGTTGATTGATGATGCTATTCCTAATCCTATACTATTAAAAGAGCAAGGTATGTTAATAACAGGCTCAAATATGTCAGGGAAATCAACTTATCTTAGAACAGTGGCTTTAAATGCGCTATTTGCACAAACCATTTATACGTGTTTAGCTAAGAAATATGAAGCATGTTTTTTCAATATCGTTACTTCAATAGACCCTGAAGATAATATTATTAAAGGTAAAAGTTATTATCTAGGTGAGGCAGAATCGATACTAAGAGTAGTGAAATCAGCACAAGGTGAGATAACATTACTATCAATGATTGATGAAATATTTAGGGGAACAAATCCTATCGAGAGAATAAGCGCAGCTGAAGAAATATTAGATTATTTAAATAATTCTAATGCAATTATTTTAGCAGCTACTCATGATATTGAACTTACTGAAATGCTCCATAATTATAAGAACTATTATTTTAGAGAACATGTATCAGAAAATGAATTGACATTTGATTATATGTTGAAAGAGGGAGTAAGCCCTACAAGAAATGCTATTAGAATACTTAAATATCTTGGATATCCAAAGGATATTACAGACAGGATTGATAAAAGAATAGACTTGATTTCTAAATAGACCTGTAAGAGTAAAGGTCTATTTCTTTATAAAAATTTAATATTTATTCTATAAAAATTTTATATAGAAATTGTACAATTATATTAGGGTATGTTTTAAACTAATGTTGATATGGAAAATATATCTCGTAATTTACAAAGGATGTGAAAACATGACAATAAGATCAAGATTGAAATATTCGCATGTTGCGATGGTATTAGTACCAGTTCTCTTAGTATCGTTGTTAATAGCTATTGCAAGACTACATTATATAAATAATTATCAAAAACCTCTCTCTAATACCTTTGAAAAAATTAATATAAAGGATATACCGAAAATTGCACAACCTTATATTAGAAAATTAAATAATATTATAGTAAATAATCCAGATAAGCTTCAAGATGTAGAGTTTTTAGATGATATAGATGATGTATTACTGAATATTGATGCTGGAATAGTGGTGATGAAGAATGAGGATGAGATTTATAATTCAGAAATCATTGAAGGATTTAACTATAAAAAACATCTGAATGATTTTGGAAAAAACACAGTGAAAAATTCAATAAATCATAGTGAATTTGAAAATGAACTACATTTAGTCCAACAAGAAGATTTTTACTTTACTGATGGAAGTACAGGAAGTATAGCAATTTTGTGTAGATTAGATTCAATTATTAGCCAAGTAAATAAAATTTCAATAATAATATTTTTATTTGTTATTATAATATTAATTGCAACCCATAGACTAATAACTTATTTTGTGAGTAAAGGAATAGTAGATCCCCTTAACAAACTTAGAATAGCAGCAAATGAAATAAAAGAAGGAAATCTAGATTATGAAGTTAATATAAATACAAAAGATGAGATTGGAGAATTATATCAATCTTTTGAAGAAATGAGGATAAGGTTAAAAGAATCACTACTTCAACAACAACAATATGAAGAAAATAGAAAAGAATTGATTTCTAATATATCTCATGATTTAAAAACACCAATTACATCAATAAATGGATATATTCAAGGAATCAGAGATGGAATTGCAGATACACCAGAAAAAATGGAAAGATATATAAATACAATAAGTGCTAAAGCTGATAATATGGATAAATTAATTGAAGAGTTGTTTTTATTTTCTAAGTTAGATTTAAAAAGGGTGCCTTTTAATTTTCAGAAAGTTAATATGACTGACTATTTAAAAGACTGCGTAGAAGAGGTGAGTTTTGATTTAAATAAAAATGAAATCGAACTTCAATTTATATATGAAGAAAAAAATATTTTTGTTATGGCAGACCCTCAACAATTAAAAAGGGTTATACTTAATATTATAACTAATGGTACCAAATATTTAGATAAAGATAGAAAAGGTAAATTAAAAATATCTTTAGAAGAAAAAGAAGAAAAAGTTATAGTTGCAATATCTGATAATGGAATAGGTATATCAAAAGATATGTTACCTTTTATTTTTGATAGATTTTATAGAGGAGATTCTTCAAGAAATTCCACAACAGGAGGAAGCGGATTGGGTCTTGCTATTTCAAAGAATATTATAGAAGAACATAAAGGTGAAATTTGGGTAGAAAGTACTTTAGGGAAAGGTACAACTATAATGTTTACACTATTTAAGTACGGTGGTTAAAAATGTGAAAATTTGGAGGGTAAATATTGAATAAAATACTTATTATTGAAGATGATGTTAGTATAGGCGAGTTAGAAAGAGATTATTTAGAGATTAATGGATATAAAGTAGATATAGAACATACAGGATTAAAAGGCTTGGAAACAGCATTAGAAAATCAATATAGTCTTATTATTTTAGATTTAATGTTGCCTGAAATAGATGGATTTGAGATATGCAAAAGAATTAGAAAGAATAAAGATATACCGATTTTATTAGTATCAGCAAAAAAAGAAGATATAGATAAAATTAGAGGGCTAGGATTAGGGGCAGATGATTATATAACAAAACCCTTTAGCCCTAGTGAATTAGTTGCTAGAGTAAATGCACACATATCTAGGTATGAGAGATTAACAAAAAAAAGTGTTGTTGATGACAATACTATTGAAATTAGAGGATTAAAAATTGAGGTGGAATCAAGAAGGGTATTCATAAATAATAAAGAGATAATTTTAACCTCAAAAGAATTTGATATTTTATTTCATTTAGCTACAAATCCAAATAAAGTTTTTAGTAAAGATAGAATATTTGAGAGTATATGGGGTTATGATTCTTTAGGTGAAATAGCCACTGTAACTGTTCATATAAGAAAAATTAGGGAAAAGATTGAAGAAGATCCATCAAATCCACAATATATAGAAACTATTTGGGGTGTTGGGTATAGATTTAAAGTTTAAATTTAATCAAGCTAATACATGGAAAGAGCCGTGTATTAGCTTTTTATATTATAAATAAAATAATGAAGAAATTTTTTATTAAAATATATTTTAAAATTTGGTATATTAAGTGTATTTTTTGTGTGACTAGAATAAAATAAAATTATGAAAAATTTTTAAATAAACTATTGATTTTCAATAATAAAATTTGTATAATTATCTAGGCAAAAGTTTAGTAGACGTAAACTTCAAGTTTAGTCTTACCTTATTTTTATATTATGGGTCGTCTCAATAATTAATTTTAATTTTCTTTTGAAAACATGAAAGTGTTATTTATTTTTAAAGGAAAATAGTATAAGTTGTTTTTTTCGACCCTCATGGAGGAGAACGAATTATATGGAACAAAATATAACTCCGCTATTTACCGCACTTAAAAATTATGATGCCTTGGGTGTATTACCATTCGACGTTCCAGGACATAAAAGAGGAAAAGGTAACCCCGAATTGGCAGAATATTTAGGAAAAAAAGTTCTTGAAGTAGATGTTAATTCTATGAAGGAATTAGATAATATTAGTAACCCTAATGGAGTTATCAAAAAAGCTGAAGAACTATTAGCAAAGGCGTATTCTGCGAAGTATGGTTTCTTTTTAATAAATGGAACCACTGGTGGAGTACAGGCAATGATAATGAGTGCATGTACTCCAGGGGATAAGATAATTATTCCAAGAAATGCTCATAAATCAGCAATTAATGGATTAATTTTGAGTGGTGCAATTCCAGTTTATATACAACCAGAAACAAGCAAAAAATTAGGTGTAGCAATGGGTGTTACATTTAAAAGTATAAAAAAAGCTATAGATGGAAATAGAGGAATAAAGGCAATATTTTTAATAAATCCAACTTATTATGGTGCAGTATCGGAAATAAAAAAGATAATTGATTATGCACATAAGAAAAATATATGTGTTCTTGTAGATGAAGCACATGGGGCACATTTTAAATTTCATAGAGACTTTCCTTACGAAGCAATGGAGATTGGGGCAGATATGGCTGCAGTTAGTTTGCATAAAACAGGTGGATCATTAACACAAAGTTCAGCTTTGTTATTGAACGAAGGTTTAATTGATAGATTTAAAGTAAAAACAGTATTGAATTTAACTCAAACTACAAGTGCATCTTATCTTTTGATGGCCAGTGTTGATGTGGCAAGGAAAAATTTAGCTGTAAATGGTGAAGAGATTTTTACGAATCTATTATTTCATCTGAGGAATGCTAGAAAAGAAATAAATATGATAGACGGCTTATATGCATTTGGGAAAGAACTGATCGGAACTGCTGGAGTATTTGATTTTGATGAATCAAAACTTGGAGTAAATGTATCAGGGTTAGGACTAACTGGTTTCGAAGTTTATGATATTTTGAGAGAAGAATATAAAATTCAAGTAGAGCTAGCGGATGTTTTGAATATTTTAGCAGTTGTAAGTATAGGAGATAGTGAGGAATCATTAGCCAAACTTGTAGATGCTTTAAAGGATATTAGCAAAAAATATAAAAAGAGTGAACCCTTAAACTATGAGGGTATAATACTACAAAATCCAGATTTAGTTGTATCACCAAGAAATGCTTTTTATGCAAGAAAAAAGAGGATACTTATAGAAAAATCAGCAGGACAAATAAGTGGAGAATCAATAATGATTTATCCACCTGGAATACCAATAATAACTCCAGGGGAACGAATAACTAAAGAAATAATAGATTATATTAAGTATTTGAAAAAACAAAAAAGTATGATAACGGATATTGAGGATTCCAAAATTGAATATATAAAAGTTCTTGGGATTTAAAATAATTAAATTAAAATGTATGAAGGAGTGGTAATTATGAGATTAGAACAATTAGGAAGACACATTTTAGTTGAGTATTATAACTGTGATAAAGAGATATTAAATAATACTGAATTGATAGAAAAATATATGAATGAAGCAGCAATAAAATCAAAAGCCACAATTGTACAAAGCTGTTTCCATACATTTAACCCCTGGGGAGTAAGTGGAGCTGTTATTATTCAAGAATCTCATTTAACAATCCACACATGGCCAGAATATGGGTATGCAGCAGTAGATTTATTTACATGTGGAGATAAAGTGAATCCATGGATAGGCTTTGAATATTTAGAAGATGCTTTAAAAGCTGAAAGAAGTGAATCTATGGAAGTGTCAAGAGGAATGGTTGATAAAATCAGAAGAATATCAAGGGAAGAATTAGGAGATATAAAATTTAAACCAGATAATATATAGTTAAAATTATTACTAAAAATACTAATTAGGGGTGTTTAGAATGGAATTATGGTATTCAGAGAAACATACAGATAATGTTAAACTTTCAATGAAAATAAAGGAACAATTATATTCAGAAAAAAGTCCTTTTCAGCAAATAGATATATTTGATACTTATGAATTTGGAAAGTTGCTTACAATAGATGGGTTAGTTATGGTTACAGAGAAAGATGAGTTCGTATATCATGATATGATAACTCATGTAGCTATGGCAACTAATCCTGAAATCAAGAGTGTTCTAGTTATTGGAGGTGGCGATGGGGGTACTGTTAGGGAACTTACAAAATATGATTCTATAAAAAATATTGATATGGTTGAAATAGATGAGATAGTTGTAAAAGCCTGCAGAGAACATTTTCAGCAAACAGCATGCAAATTAGATGATAATAGAGTATCATTGTATTTTGAAGATGGAATAAAGTTTGTCCAAGATAAACAAAATGTTTATGATTTGATAATTGTAGATTCTACTGATCCAATAGGCCCAGGAGAAGGATTGTTTACAAATGAATTTTATAATAATTGTCATAGTGCATTAACTGAGAATGGAATATTGGTAAATCAGAATGAAAGTCCTTTTTATGATAATAATGCAAGAGAAATGAAGAGAGCTAATAGTAAAATAAAAAATATTTTTCCTATTTGCAAAACATATCAATATAATACACCTTCTTACCCATCTGGATATTGGTTGTTTGGTTTTGCATCAAAGAAATTAGATCCAATTAAAAATCTAGATGCAGAAAAATGGAATTCAAGAGGTATAAAGACAAAGTATTATAATACGGATATTCATGTAGGTGCATTTGCTCTTCCTACGTATGTTAAGGAGATGCTAGATAATGCAACTGAATAAAAATGTTTTTACTTTTATGTCTTTTGATAATGAATATGATGAATCTGACGTTGTTGTATTTGGAAGTCCTTTTGATGGAACAACATCTTTTAGACCTGGAACTAGATTTGCCCCTAATATAATGAGAAACGAATCATATGGACTTGAAAGTTATAGTCCGTATTTAGACTTAGATTTAGAGGAATACAAAATATATGATGGGGGAGATTTAGAATTTCCTTTTGGAAATACAGAAAAAGTATTAGGGATAATAGAAGATTTTACAGATAATGTTGTGAAAGATGGTAAAGTACCACTCATGATTGGTGGAGAACATTTAGTTACGTTGCCAGCAGTTAAGTCTGTTTACAATAAGTATAATGATCTAGTTCTACTTCATTTTGATGCACATACTGATTTAAGAGAAGATTACCTTGGTGAAAAATTATCTCATGCTACTGTAATTAGAAGAATATGGGAGATTGTAGGGGATAATAAAATATATCAATTTGGTATTAGATCAGGTGAGAAGACAGAATTCTTATGGTCACAAAATCACACTTTTATGAATAAATTTAATTGTGATAAATTACATGAAGTTGTTAACCTAATAGGGGATAAACCAGTATATGTAACTATTGATTTGGATATTTTAGATCCATCAGTTTTTTCTGGAACAGGAACTATAGAGCCTGGTGGAATTACCTTTAAAGAAATGATGGAAGTAATAACACATATATCAAAATTGAATATTGTTGGAGCGGATATAGTTGAATTATCTCCACATTATGATGCAAGTGGTACATCTACAGCGGTTGCATGCAAAGTTTTAAGAGAAACTGTTTTGGCAATATGCAAAAAATAATTCTATATTATTAAATTTTAATTACTAACTATAAAAATATAAGCGGCTATCTCAGATAAAATCGGAGATAGCCCTTTTGTAACTTTTATAGCAGTGATGCTGCTTCTTTATCTAAAATTAAAGTTACGTCATTATGAAGTTGAAGAACTGATGCAGGATGAGTTGGTGTTATCTTTCCTTTAACAGCGTTATATATAGCTTCTGCTTTACCTTTTCCATTAGCTAATAAAATTATCTTTCTTGAATTCATTATTGTTTTAACTCCCATACTTATTGCTTTGGTTGGGACTTCTTCAATAGAGTCAAAAAATCTAGAATTTGCTTCTATTGTATCTTCAGTTAAGTTTACCAAATGAGTAGTTGCTTCAAAATTTATATTAGGTTCATTAAAACCAATATGTCCATTACCACCTATACCTAATATTTGCATATCTATTCCGCCAGATGATTTAATCATATTATCATAATTTTGACATTCAAAGTCTATATCATCTGTCATACCATTTGGAATATGAATATTTTCTTTGTTTATATCAATATGGTTGAATAAATTTTTTCTCATAAAGTAGTCATAGCTTTCAGTGTTATCTTTTTCAAGATTATAATATTCATCTAAATTAAATGTAACAATTTCGTTAAAACTTATTTCCTTATTGTTATACATATTTATTAATTCCCTGTACATACCTTCTGGAGTGGAGCCTGTTGCTAATCCTAAAACACTATTATTTTTTAGGGTGATTTGACTTGATATCATTCTTGCTGCTTTAATACTCATTTCATCATAGTTTTCAGTTATTATTATTTTCATTTACATCACCTTCCATAAACAATTTTGCCATTAACAAAAGTTTTATTTACTTCAAAACTATCGTTAAATATAGTAATATCAGCATTTTTACCTTTACTAATACTACCAATATATTCATCTAGTTTTAGTTCTCTGGCTTGATTCAAAGATGCCATTTTTATTACTTCCGGTAATGAGAGGTTTGTATTATTAAATATATTTTTAATAGCATTATTCATCTTTAATATACTACCAGCTAATGTACCATTTTCAAGTCTTGCTGAGTTATCATCGACAATTACTTTTAAACCACCTAAATCATAAGAACCTTTTTCTATATTACCAGCTTTCATGGAATCGGTTATCAATAATGTATGATCAATACCTTTTACATTTATGATAAATTGAAATAATGAAGGATGAATGTGAATCATATCTGCAATGATTTCACAATTTACATCTGTAGTAAAAGCAGCACCAACTACTCCAGGTTCTCTGTGTTTAAGAGGTGTCATTGCATTAAAGGTATGAGTTACATGACTTATACCCTCCTTTATAGCTTCTATTGCTGTTTCATAAGATGCCATAGTATGACCTATTGATAAAATGATATCACTATTTTCGGTTACTTTTTTAGCAAATTCAAAATTGTTATCTTTCTCAGGTGCATATGACACTATTTTTACTACATCCAAATGATTTTGTATTAATTTAAAATCAGGTAATAATATATATTTCTCATTTTGTGCCCCTTTATAAGATTTATTAATAAAGGGTCCTTCAAGATGTGCTCCTAAAACTGTTGCACCAGGCATCTTATCTTTCATTGCCAATCTTATAGTATTGAGAACTATTTGAATTTTTTCGTTACTCATTGTACATGTTGTAGGCAGAAAAGATGTAACGCCATTCTTTGCAATACTAGAGCTAATTGTTTTTAGAGCATCAATAGTTCCATCCATAGTATCACTTCCACCGTTACCATGAATGTGTACATCTATAAATCCTGGTGACACAAAGGCACCATTAGCATCTATAACTTCATCAAAAATACTATAGTCTAAATTATAATCATCTTTGATATCTTTAATTTTATCATCAAAAATTAAAACTTTTTCTTCTACGATGCTATCTTCTAATATGACTTTTCCATTTATGAGTGCTTTCATATTAATCATCTCCCAACTTAAAAGCAATTTCATATTTATACTTATTACTTGTAAAAATGGATTTGGTGAATTCTAGAGGGGTACTGTCTTTTAAGTATACTGTTCTCTCTATGTATAAAGCTAAAGGTGCATTTTCTAAATTTAAGAGTTCACTTTCGTAATCATTTAAAATGATTGGTTCAATAGTTTGATTATCGCTATAAACTGAGTAATTATATTTTTCTTCTAGTATAGAATATAAAGATTTTTCTTCTAGCTCTGATTTTGATAAATCTTTACACAAATAAAGGGGTAAATATGTTGTTTCAATGGCAAAAGGAACATCTTCAACTATTCTTAATCTTTTGATTTTTATTACTTTGTTATTTTTTTCGTTTAATTTTAGATTATTAAATACTTGCATATTTGCATCTTTAATTGCAAATTGAAGTAATTTAGAAGAAGTTTGTAACCCCATTTTTTTCATAGCACCTGTAAATCCTTTATTTAAATCGTATAATTGATGAAAGGTTTTAGGTTGTGACACAAAGGTACCTTTACCTTGTTCTCTATATAAAACGCCCTCATGAACTAAAGTCATAACTGCTTTTCTAGCAGTCATTCTGCTTATGTTTTGATACTCACATAATTCTCTTTCTGTTGGAATTAAATCACCAGGGTTTAGTTCATTATTATCAATCATTTCATTTAGTATTTCTTTTAATTGATAATAAAGTGGAAGGGGGTTATTTTTATTAACTTTTTTCATATAATCACCTCAAAACATTAATGTATTGTTGATATGTTGTATATACCAATTTTAACATGAAATTTTTACGTTTTCAAGCATAATTGATTTTCGAGGTGGAATAATATTTTTGAAAGGAGTTATCAAAATGGGATTTAAAGAAAAACTGTCTAATAAACAAAAGGCCGCAATGGGAATTAAACAAAGTGATAATGGTAACAACGGGAATTTAAATGAACCTAAAAAGAAGAATAAAAAATAAAAGTAGTTAATTTATAATTCAGGAGGATATTTTATGGCAAAGAAAGGTATTGAAAAAAGATCAGGGTCAAAAGAATCTAAACAAAAACATCAGGTAAATAATCAAAAAGGTAATACTACTAAATAATAGAAAAGCTCAAATATCAATCATATTTTGATATTTGAGCTTTTTTTATTATACATAGTGTATTTAAAGGTTAGAGAAGACACTATATATTGATGTAAGAAGGATTTTTCTAACGTCTCAAAATAATTAGCTTAAATAATGAGGTATAAGTTCAATAAGTACCTACATATATATTAGAAAAGAAGACTTTAATAGTAATCCATAAATTATGTGGAGGAGGGATAGTTTGGATTTTAAAAATATTATTCAGAAAGACCGCGAAAATAATAAGAAGAACAAGTTTGAGGGTACATTCCTTGATTATTTGGAAAAGGTAAAAGATGAGCCAGATATAGTTAAACTTGCACATAAAAGACTATATGACATAATTACAAGGGATGGCTTAAAGATACTAAAACCTGAAGAAAATCCAAGAATAAGAAAAATATACGGAAATGAAATTATAAAAAAATACAATTTTTTCAAAGATGAATTCTTTGGAATCGATAGAGTAATAATGAAATTGGTGAATTATTTTCATTCATCAGGAATGAAAGGTGAAGAATCAAGACAAGTTTTGTATTTAGTAGGACCTGTTGGAGCAGGAAAGTCTTCTTTAGTAGAAATCTTAAAGGGTGCCTTAGAGAGTAGTGAACCAATTTATTCTTTAGAAGGTTGTCCGATGAGAGAAGATCCATTACATTTGGTACCAAAACATTTAAGATCACAATTTGAAGAAGTTTTAGGAGTTAACATCGAAGGAGATTTATGTCCTGTATGTAGATATAAATTGAAACACGAATTTAATGGTGAATATGAAAGATTCCCTGTAGTTGCTACTGATTTTTCTATAAGATCAAGAAAAGGGATAGGTGTTGTGCCTCCAGTTGATCCAAATAATCAAGATACTAGTGTTCTTACTGGTAGTGTAGATATATCAAAGATGGACTTATATCCAGAAGATGATCCTAGAATACTTTCATTAAATGGTGCTTTCAATGTTGGTAATAGAGGTATGATAGAATTCATTGAAGTATTTAAAAATGATGTTGAATATTTGCATACTATTATTACAGCTACACAGGAAAAATCTATACCATCTCCTGGAAAAAATTCCATGATATACTTTGATGGAGTTATCATAGCTCATTCAAATGAGGCAGAATGGAATAAATTTAAATCAGATCATACTAATGAAGCTATATTAGATAGAATTGTTAAAATTGAAGTTCCTTATTGTCTCGAATTAAATGAAGAAATTAAAATTTATAATAAAATATTAAACAGAAGTTATTTTAAAGCACACATGGCACCACATACCATTGAAATAGCATCAATGTTTGCTATTTTATCAAGATTAGCTCCTTCAAATAAAGTTGATTCATTAACAAAGTTGAGAATATATAATGGTGAAGACATAGTAGAAAAAGGAACTACTAAAAAAATTAATGTAATGGAGTTAAAGGAAGAAGTTGCATCATTAAGAGAGGGAATGTCAGGAATCTCAACTAGATTTATTATTAAAAGTATAGACGATGCTTTATCTAATTCAGAATATGATTGTATTAATCCATTAAGTGTAATGGAAAGCTTAATTAAAGCAGTTAAAGAAGTAGATATAAGTGATGAAATAAAGAAAAAGTATCTAGCATTTATACAAGACACAATAAGGAAAGAGTATAATAAAATCCTTGAAAAAGAAATAACGAAAGCATTTATACAAAGTTTTAGAGAACAAGCAGAAAGCTTATTTGATAATTACCTTGATAATGCAGAAGCCTATGTGAATAAGAGTAAATTAAAAGATAAATCTACAGGTGAGGAATTAGAGCCAGATTTGAAATTTATGCGTTCAATTGAAGAGCAAATAGGTATTTCAGAGAATTCAGCTAAAGGATTTAGAACTGATGTAACTTCATATATGTTCTATTTGATTAGAAGTGGAGGCAAGTTAGATTATACTGCTTATGAACCATTAAAAGAAGCTATCGAATCTAAATTAACTGCATCAGTGAAAGATTTATCTAGAATAATAACAAAATCAAGAGTAAGAGATAAACAGCAAGCTAAAAAATATAATTCGATGGTAGAAGAAATGAAAGCTAATGGATATTGTGATCATTGTTGCAATGTTATATTAAAATATGCTGCAAATAACCTATGGAAGGATTGATTCCATGGCAATTTTCAGACAGTTTAATCCCATTGATCACGATAGAGCAGTAGAAGATAGAAGGCGTCATAAAGAACTAGTAAAAGATACAATTAAAAAAAATCTAGCAGATATTTTATCAGAAGAGAGCATTATAGGTCAGAGTAAGAACAAGAAAATCAAAATTCCTATTAGAGGTTTAAAGGAGTATCAATTTATTTATGGAAAAAACTCTAATGGAGTAGGTAGTGGAGATGGAAACCAAAAAAGAGGAGATAAAATAGGAACTGACAAATCTGATGGGAAGGGTCAAGGTAAAAATGGTGCGGGTAACAATGAGGGTGAAGATATTTATGAAACAGAAGTAACCATCGAAGATATACTCAACTATTTATTTGAAGAATTAGAACTTCCTAATATGAATAAGAAAAAATTCTCGGAAATTGAAACAGAAAATTCAACAAAAAGATCTGGTTACCAAAAAAGAGGAATAAGGCCGAGACTTGCAAAAAAAAGAACTGTTATGGAAAAACTCAAAAGAAGACAAGGATATATAAAAGGGCTAAGAGAACAAAATTTAGATGATAACATCGAAAGATTTCCATTTAACGAAGATGATTTAAGATACCATAGGATTAAGCCTACAATTAAAAAAGAATGTAATGCTTTGATAGCCTGTATTATGGATGTGTCAGGCTCTATGACTCAAAATAAAAAATATTTGGCTAGATCATTTTTCTTCCTTTTATATCAATTTGTAAAAATAAAGTATGTAAACGTAGAAGTGATATTTATTTCTCATACTACCACAGGGAAAGAAGTGAATGAGCATGATTTTTTCCATAAAGCAGAATCAGGTGGAACTTATATATCAAGTGGATATAACAAAGCGCTAGAAGTTATTGATGAAAGATATGACCCTGGAGTTTGGAATATATATGCTTTTCATGTAAGTGACGGAGATAACTGGGCTGATGACAATGAGAGAGCAGTAACTGCTGCAAACAACTTATGTGATATATCAAACTTATTTGGTTATGTAGAAATTGGAAGACAAAGTTACTACAATACTATAAAAGAAAAATTAAAAAAGGATGTTAAAAAGAATAATTTTACTACTGCATCCATAGAGTATAAAGAAGATTTATGGCCAACATTAAAGAGAATTTTAGTTCAAGATGTATTTAAGAGTTAAATTATTTAGTTTATAGTTTGCGGGTCACAATTCTCTATTGAAAAATACCATAAACTGAGGATTGTGACTTGTATATTTCAGTATGGTTAAACCACAAAAAGTAAGTTGAACTAAAATCAACCACAATATCTACCACAGATTAATGCGTTCTGACGCTATATATTGCAGATTAAAGATTTCTGACAATTCATATTGTGGTTGAAGTTCTACTAAATTACTTTTTATGGAATAACCTTAGTATGAATTTTGTTCAGCAAAATTCTAGAGCGGGGTGGTTCTTTGGACTATACAGTAGAAGAATTAATGCAATGGAATAATAGAATTGAGAAGATTGCGCAAAAAATAGGACTTAATTATTATCCACAAGAATTTGAAATAATTAGCTATAAAGATATGATTGCATATGAAGTTTATGTTGGAATGCCTTCAAAATATCCGCATTGGAGTTATGGTAAAGCATATGAAAGATTAAAAACATTATATCAGTATAATTTAACAGGGCTTCCATATGAAATGGTTATAAATTCCAATCCTTGTTTGGCATATTTAATGAAAGATAATTCTTTGTTACTTCAGGTATTAACAATTGCCCATGTATATGGTCATAATGATTTCTTCAAAAACAATAGAATGTTTACTGACGGAACAGATGCGGATTATACTTTAGAGTCATTTAAGAATAATGCTAGTTTTGTAAGAAGCTATATAAATGATCCAAGTATAGGCTATGCTGAGGTTGAAAAGATGATTGATGCAGCTCATGCAATAAAGTTTCAAACGTCTAAAGTTATTGGAGAAAAACGTATTACTCATGAAGAAATGGTAAAGAGAAAAATGGATTCTTATAAAAAAAATACTGATGAATTTGATATTTTAAAACCTTATAAAGAAGAAGAACCTCCAAAAATAGAAAAAATACCTATAGAACCGGAGGATGATTTAATTTATTTTATTTGTAAGTATGGAGAATTAGCAGAATGGCAAATTAATATTCTTGAAATTGTGAGAAAAGAGACTAAGTATTTTATTCCTCAAATTGAAACAAAAATTATGAATGAGGGATGGGCAAGTTATTGGCACTACAATATATTAAAAGAACTAGATTTGCCACAGTCAATGAATTTCGAATTTATTAAGAGACATAATGATGTAATTGCACCAATACTGGGTAGAATGAATCCTTATTATCTAGGATTTAAAATGTTTGAAGATATCGAAAAAAAATATGGAAGAGAGAAAATGTTCGAAGTAAGATTGATGGAGAGAGATTCGTCATTTATTAGACGATATCTTACTGAAGAATTGTGTCAAGAATTGAATTTATTCCAGTATGGGAAGCATGGCAGGGACTATATTGTTGAAGAGGTGCCTGATGATCCAGGTTGGAAAGAAATAAGGAACACTTTAAGTAATACTTGTGGAGTAGGAACTATTCCAAATATACGAGTTATAGATATGTCTCCTAGTGATAAAACTCTTACTATTGAACATGTTTATGATGGTAGAGAATTAGAGTTGGGATATGCAGAAAATACTGTAAAATACATTGTAGATTTATGGAAACATAAGGTAATCCTGAAAACAAAGAGGTTAGATAAAGAATTAAATATTATTTGTGATAAAAATAAAAACATAATGAAAAGATAAGGCTTTTATAGCCATATCTTTTTTATTTGGATTTATTTTAAGTAGCTGTTAATTTTGGGGCAACTTTTATAAATTACGAACAAGTTCGTAATTTATTTCAACTGTGACTTTTTAATTAATTGAATTAATTGTTCACTATATTTATATAAGATACATAGGATAATATATAATAATTTTTTGGAGTGCTAAGAGTGGTATACGTTTTGATTTTAGCCGGGGGAAAAGGGACAAGGCTATATCCATTATCCAGAGAGAAAAAACCAAAACAATTTTTAAATATAATTAATGAAAAAAGTTTTTTAAGAAATACAGTAGACAGAGTTAAATCTTTGGTGGATATAAAGAATATTTACATTATAACTAACAAAAAATATAAAGCGGATGTTATAGATGAAATAGATGAAATAAACGAAGATAATGTTTATGTGGAACCAGCAAATAAAGAGACTGCTACTTGTATAGGGCTATCAGCGATTAAATTGTTAAAAAAAGACAAAGATGCGGTTATGCTTGTATTACCTTCAGATCATCATATACAAGGTGAAAAAAAGTTTTTAGATACAATTAAAGTTGCATTAGAGATTGCTCAAAAAAGAAGAGGCTTAGTTACTCTTGGAATAGAACCTACTAGACCTGAGACAGGATATGGTTATATCAAGATGGGAGAAAGAATGTATGGTAAAATGCCAACTTATAAAGTAGATAGATTTACTGAAAAACCTAATATTGAGGTGGCAAAGGATTTTCTTATAACAGGTTCATATTTATGGAATAGCGGTATGTTTGTTTGGCGAGTAGACGTGTTCTTAAGAGAAATGGAAAAATATTTACCAAAGACCTATAAAAATTTAATGGAAATATATAAATACATTGATACAGATGAGGAAGAAACAATAATAGATCAACAATATAATTTAATAGATGGTATTTCTGTTGACTTCGGAATAATGCAAAAAACTAGAAAGGCCTATGTAATTAAATGTAATTTTGAATGGGATGATATTGGGAGTTTTTCTGCATTAGCTAGATTTTTTGATAGCTATAGAGGGAATAATATAAAAGGAAACACTTTCTTAGAACAAAGTGAAAATTGCGATGTATTTGGTAATAAGAAACTAATAATTGGGTTCGGGTTAAAAGACCTAATTATAATTAATACAGATGATGTTTTGTTGGTAATGCCAAAAGATAAGGAACAAGAAATAAAGTATTTAGTTAATAGATTGGTAGAAGATAATAAAAAAGAGTATCTGTAACGAGTGAAAAGTATTAAATAATAATCATTATTTAATACTTTACATTATTAGTTAAGTAATATATAATTAAATTAGAAAAAGCAAGGGAAAACAAAAGTGCAATTAAGGAGGATAAAAGGATGATCAGCGAAAGATTATTTAGTGAATTGAACAAACAAATAAATTATGAATTATATTCTTCTCATTTTTATTTAGCGATGGCGGCATACGCTGCTTCGGAAGATTTACCAGGATTTGAAAATTTTTTCAAAGTTCAAGCTGAAGAAGAAAATTTTCATGCGATGAAAATTTTTAATTATATTAATGAAATGGGAGGAAGAGTAAAGTTAGAATCGCTCCATACGCCAGAAAATGACTTTGAGTCTCTAATAGATGTATTTTCAAAAGGATTAGAACATGAAAAGTTTGTTACTAGCAGAATATACTTATTAACAGATATTGCAACTGAAGAAAGAGAACATGCTACAATAAGTTTTTTGAAGTGGTTCATAGATGAACAGGTAGAAGAAGAATCAAATTTTTCAACAATACTAAGCAAATTGAAAAGAGTCGGAGAAGATAATAACGGCATATACATGATTGATTCAGACTTAGCACAACGAGTATTTACACCACCGGTTTAATAGATTTATGCAGGAGACCTTAGATTAGGTCTCTTTGTTCTTGTGTACATGGTATAATATTATTATAAAGAGATTAATGTATGGATAGACTATATAGAAAGTTTAGCTATATTAGAATTGGAGGAGTTTATTTTGGAACAATTTAGATATTATATGCCTACAGAAGTTTTTTATGGAAAAGATATACTCAAAGAAAAAATTGATTTATTAAAAGTGTTTGGGAAGAAAGCTTTTATTATTACAGGAAAATCATCTTCTAAAAAAAATGGTTCATTAGATGAGATAAAAAAATTAATGAATGAAATTGGCTGTAAATACCTAGTATTTAATGAAGTAGAAGAGAATCCATCAATTGATACTGTTAAAAAAGCTGGTGAAATTGGAAGAAAGGAAAATGTTGATTTTATTATTGGAGTAGGAGGAGGATCTCCTATAGATGCCGCAAAAGGTATTGGTGTATATATTAATAACAACAATTTCCAAGTAGAAGATTTATTTAATGGACCTAGATTAGAATCTATACCAATTATTGCGATACCAACAACAGCGGGAACTGGCACTGAAGTTACACCATTCGCTATATTTACTGATCATAGAACAAAAACAAAAAGAAACTTTTTTCACAAAGTTTTTCCTAGATATGCCTTCTTAGATGCGAAATATTTGGAAACTTGTCCAGATGAGGTTACTGTTAATACTAGTATTGATGCATTATCTCATTTAATGGAAGGGTATTTAAATGTCAATGCCAACATAATAAGTGATTCTTCGGCAGAAAAAGGATTTAGGTTGTTTTCAGAGTGCAAAGAGGAATTATTAGAAAGAAAATATTCTTTTGAAATTAGAGAAAAACTGCTGTTAATGTCTACTTTAGGTGGATTAGTCATTGCTCAATGTGGTACTTCATTACCTCATGGCATGGGATACCATCTAACTTATTTTCATGGAGTTCCACATGGTAAGGCGAATGGACTTGTTCTGGAAGGTTATTTAAAATTATGTAATGAGACTAACAAAGAAAAAGTAAAAATGTTTTTATTATTAACTGGATTTGAATCAGTAAAAGAATTTGGAGAGTATTTGATCAAATTGTTTGGTACTGAGTTTAAACTGGGTGAGGAAGATATTATTAAGTATGCAGAAGCTATGAGTAAAAATGAAATGAAATTAAAAAATCATCCTGGAAAAGTTGATTTTGAAGTATTAAAAAATATATATGAAGTAAATCTAAAATAAGACTTTCGCTTAGCGAAAGTCTTTTGAATATTTTAAAAGAAATTTCATATAAATAAACTACAGAAGGAAAAAAATACAATAAATACAAATATATTAAAAGTCTGTAAACACCTCTATTGCAATATTGACTTTTAGTCATTTGGTTCTATAATGAAATATAGAACCTAACATTGAAGAGTTAAACTAAATTAATCTTACATTATAACTACTTCGTTAATATAAAATATTTAAGGGGGAATAAACATGGGAATTAAGGACAACATAGAAAAAAGCGTTAAGCAAACTTTACTTAAGAAAGTTGTGGATACCATTTATAAAAACCCAGAAGAAAATGTTGATAAAATATTTGAATTGATCAAGAAAATGACAAAAGATGATAAACAGATTCAACAAATTGACTATGTTTATAAATTCTATAAAACACAACCTGCAACCTACAAATTAATTCAAAATATCCTTAAGGATACAAATAAAAAGTGTTTAGAAAAATTTGTTACTAACTTTTTTGCAAATGCTAATTGGTTTGCTGGATCTAAAAGAGCTAAGATGTTAGAAAAGGAAGATACAAAAATTCCATTTGTGTTATTGATAAGTCCAACAATGCAATGTAATTTGAGATGTAATGGATGTTATGCAACTGACATGTTGAACAAGCCTAAAATGTCTATTGAAGAAGTGGACAGAATTATAGGAGAAGCAAGAGATTTAGGAATTTATTATATAATAGTATTAGGTGGCGAGCCATTTTTCTATAAAGAATTATTGGATATTTATGAGAAATATGATGATGTTATGTTCTCTCCATTTACGAATGGTACTATGATTGATGATGAAATAGCAGATAGACTTCAAAAATCAGGCAATGTATTCCCAATGTTATCAGTTGAAGGAAAAGAAAAAGAAACTGATGCAAGAAGAGGAAAAGGTGTTTATAAAAAAGTAATGCATTCTATGGATTTATTAAATGATAGAGGGATTTTATTTGGAATATCTACAGCGGTAACAAGAACAAATATTGATTCAGTATTATCGGATGAATTTGTAGATGAGCTAGTTAGAAAAGGCGCAAAAATGAACTGGTATTTCTTGTTCATGCCTGTTGGAACAAAAGAACCTAATTTTAACATGATGTTGACACCAGAGCAAAGAGTGTATTTAGGTAAAAGAAGTAGAGAAATAAGAAGAACAAAACCTTATTTTACAATAGATTTCTTTAATGATGCTCCATATGTTGGTGGATGTATAGCAGGTAAATTCTTCTGCCATGTTAATGTAAATGAAGATGTAGAACCTTGTATTTTTGCGCACTTTGCTTCAAAAAATTTAAAAGGAAAACCTTTAGTTGAAGCATTCAGAGATCCTTTCTTTAAAGAACTTAGACATATACAACCATATAACAAAAATATGCTTAGACCTTGTATGATGATAGACAATCCTGAAGTAGTAAGAGATGTTTGTTCAAAAGTTGGAGCAAAACCTACAGATGATGGTGGACAAATTATGCTTCATGATAAAAATTTTATTGATAATATCAAAAAGATTTCAGAAGAGTGGAAACCTTATGCGGATAAAGAATGGGAAAAAGTATTCAATGAAAAAGGAAATGATAAGTTTTCAAAAGGATAGCGAACTAAAAAACATCTCAATTGTTTGAGGTGTTTTTTAGTATCTGAAATAAAATGCGAACTAAAATAGTGACAAGTGATAAGTTACAAGTGACAAGTTGATGATGATTTTCTTACAGAAAATCTTTAAACTAAGCTTTTATCATCTTCGATGATGGAAACTGTACTTTTGCTACGCAAAAGGATTCTTTTTATCTTTTGTTTAATTAAAAGCTTTCGTTTACGAAAGGTATCCATAACTTGTCACTTATCACTTGTAACTTGTCACTATAAATTGCGAAGTGCTTTTCTTCGCTATTTATAATAAGTCTGTCTTAAAATAACTATTGATTTAAAAGAGAGGGTTTGATATTATAAATATAGAAAAGGTTTTCTATGAAAGGGGAGTATAAAAAATGTCTATATTAGTTTGTGGAGGAGCAGGGTATATTGGTAGCCATATGGTTGCTGAATTGCTTGAAAATGGAGAAGAAGTGGTTATCTTAGATAATTTTCAAAAGGGGCATAGAGATGCGATTCTAGATGGCAAAATTTATGAAGGTGACTTAAGAGACAGGGCTATCTTAGATAAAGTTTTTACTGAAAATAAAATTGAAGCTGTTATTGATTTTGCGGCAGATTCTCTTGTTGGAGAAAGTGTTGAAAATCCAATAAAATATTTTGAAAATAATGTAGGTTCAACATTGAGCTTATTAAAAGCAATGAATGATTATGGTGTTTATAAAATTGTGTTTTCTTCAACAGCAGCTACTTATGGGGAGCCTGAAAACACACCAATTCTTGAAGAAGATAAAACTTTTCCAACAAATCCTTATGGAGAATCAAAATTAGCTGTTGAAAGAATTCTTAAATGGTGTGATAATGCTTATGGAATAAAATATACTGTTTTGAGATATTTTAATGCTGCTGGAGCGCATGTTAGTGGCAAAATTGGAGAAGATCATAGACCTGAATCTCATCTAATACCAATAATATTACAAGTGGCTCTTGGAAAAAGAGATAAAATAATGATTTTTGGGGATGACTATGATACAGAAGATGGTTCATGCGTTAGAGATTATATTCATGTAACTGACTTAGCATCTGCTCATTTGATGGCTCTTAACAAATTGAGAGATGGTGGAGAAAGTAAAACATATAATCTAGGTAATGGGAAAGGATTTTCTGTAAAAGAAGTAATAGATGTTACAAGAAAAGTCACTGGAAAAGAAATAAAAGCTGAAATAGCAGAGAGAAGACCAGGCGATCCAGCAATATTAATAGCTTCTTCTGAAAAAGCAAAAAAAGAATTAGATTGGAAACCTAGGTATGATTCATTAGAAACTATAATAGAAACTGCTTGGGAATGGCATAATAATCATCCAGATGGATACATGAAATAAATTGTGTCATTACTTCCACATTTTATTTCAGTGGACAATGCACAGTTTACAGTGCACAGTTAAGGATTATTTTCTTTCAGAAAATCTTTAACTAAGTCTTTATCTGCTTTGCAGATTGAAATAAGGTACTTTTACTCCGTGAAAGGTATCCATAACTTATAACTTAAACCTTACAACTATTAATTGCTTTGCATTTCTAATAAAATAAAAAAGGTAGGTAAATACATGGCAGTTACAATAAACGATGTGGCGAGAGAAGCAGGTGTGTCTATAACTACTGTTTCTAGAGTTCTAAATAATAATTATCCTGTAAAAAAAGAAACAAGAATCAAAGTAGAAGAAACAATAAAACGTCTTAATTATAAGCCTAATGAAATGGCTAGAAGTTTAATAACAAAGAAGACATCTATGATTGGTGTTGTTGTACCTGGGATAACAAACTTGTTTTTCCCTACAATAGTAGAAGAATTTGAGAATAATGTAAAAGCTAAAGGATATTCCATATCGCTGTCTAATACCTATGGAGATGTAGCTGAAGAGAAAAAACTTATTGAGACACATAAATCCAGACAAATAGATGGTATGATAGTAATTAATCCAACTTATGAAAATATGGAAAAGGGGCTTATAGATAATATAAGTAGTACTATTCCTACGATTGTTATCAATGGTTCTGGAAAAGGTGCTGATAGTAATTTTATATCATATGATGAAGAAGTTGGTACTAAGGAAGCTTTTAGATATTTATTGGAGTTAAATCATACTAAAATTGCTTTTGTACGGGGTAAAAAAAGTTATTCCTATGATATTAAGCAAAAAATATATGAAAATATTATAGAAGAGAAACACTTAGACTATAAAAATATACTTACAGTTAAACAAAGTAACAGTGTGGATGTAGTAGAAATAGTTGAAAAGAAAATTATAGAATTGCTTTCAGATAAAGATAGGCCAACTGCAATATTTGCTTGCAATGAGCTTATGGCTCTAGGTGTAATTAATGCGTCTAAAAATTTAGGATTGAAAATTCCTGATGATATTTCATTAATAAGTTGTGACAATACCTTATTATCTAAGATTTGTAGTCCTAAGCTAACAACAATTGATTTAAGAATGAAGGAGATTGGGAAAAAAGCAGCGTTAGAATTGATTAATATTATTGAGAAAGAGATAAAAAATAAAAGGAAAATTGTATTAAATACTAAACTTATTATTCGAGATAGTTGTAGAAGTATATAGGTTATTATTTAATTAAGTAGCATATAGAAAAGAGTATATTGACTGTTTATAGAAAAGGTTTTCTGAAAGAGTTTATTTAGGAGGTTTTATGATGGAATACAAAGAGCTAGTAAGTGAATTTAAAAAAATATATGGTGATAAGGGATATAAAAGCTTTTTTTCTCCGGGTAGAGTTAATTTAATAGGAGAGCATATTGATTATAATGGAGGATATGTATTTCCATGTGCTTTACAATTTGGAACTTATGGGATAGTAAGTAGAAGAGATGATAACATAATAAATTTAGCTTCCACTAATTTTGATTTGAAAGTTTCTGTCCAATTAGAGAATATTAAATTTTTTGAAGATGATGATTGGGCAAATTATCCCAAAGGTGTAATTAAAATTATGAAGGAAAAAGGATATGATGTTGGTGGAATGGATATTTTAATATGTGGAAATATTCCAAATGGAGCAGGATTATCATCATCGGCGTCTCTTGAATTACTTATAGGGGTAATAGTTAATAATTTATTTAATAATGACAAAATTGATAGAGTAGAGCTAGTTAAAATCGGTCAAAATTGTGAAAATAATTTTGTTGGAGTAAACTGTGGTATCATGGATCAGTTTGCAGTAGGAATGGGTAAAAAGAATAAAGGAATTTTATTGGATTGTAATACATTAGAATATAAATATGCTGATGTAGATTTAAAAGAGTATACTCTTGTTTTAATGAATACAAATAAGAGACGAGCCCTAAATGAATCGAAATACAATGAAAGAAGAGCAGAGTGTGAAGAAGCTCTTAATATATTAAAACAATATAAGGATATTAATAGTCTTTGTGTTTTATCCACAGATGATTTTATTCAATTACAGAATAAAATTGAGAATGAAACTGTTAGAAAAAGAGTACAGCATGCAGTTTTCGAAAATAATAGGGTTAAAGAATCTTTTGATTACTTAAATAATGGGGACATAATTAAATTTGGAGAAATTTTAACTGGTTCACATAATTCCTTAAGGGATTTATATGAGGTTACTGGAAAAGAGCTTGATACTATAGTATCTGAATCTTTAAAAGTAGATAGTTGTATTGGAGCTAGAATGACAGGTGCAGGATTTGGAGGGTGTGCCATAGCCTTAGTTTTATCATCTGAAATTAAAGAGTTTACTAAAATGGTTAAAGATAGGTATACTAAAAAAATTGGATATGAACCAAGTTTTTATTTTAGTGGAATTGGAAAAGGAACACATGAGATAGTTTAAATATAAAACCAGGCTAATGGCCTGGTTTTAAGTATTAATTACTTTCAATTATAGTTCTATAAGCATTTTCAGTTATAGTAGCAGTTTTTTGCCAATTGAAGTCTTTTGCTCTTTCTAAGGATCTTTTTATATATTCTAATCTTAAATCATCATTATTTAAAATTTTAACTATAGCTTCTTGTAATTCATTTCTTTTATAAGGATTTATAAGTATTCCGGCATCTTTCACTACCTCTGGAATTGATGATAAATTAGATGTAATTACAGGTGTTCCACATTTCATTGCCTCAAGAGGGGGAAGCCCAAAACCTTCATATAATGAAGGATATACAAATAAATCAGCAGCGTTGTATAATATAGGCAATTCAAATGATTCAATATACCCAGTAAACATGATGTTTTCATGATGATTAAATTGGTTATATAATTTTTGACCTAGATCTTTTCTAGAACCTCCGATTACAAGACAGTAATCTTTTTTTAGAGACTTATAAGTTTTTAAGAAAGCCAAAATCAATTCTTTAACATTTTTTCTTTGACTAAAACCACCTATATAGAGTAAAAAAGGTTTTTGGATACCAAATTTTTTTTCAGTGTATGCAATACATTCATGTTTATTTAAAGGCTTATATTTGCTATCTGCTGCAAGTGGAGTTACAAATATTTTATCTTCATCTACATTAAAGAATCTAATGATATCATTTTTTGAACAATTCGATACTGTAAGAATTCCATCACATAAATCAATGATTTTTGGCATTTGAGCTAAAAATTTTTTTATATAACCTTTGCCTACTGTTTCAGGCATTAAATAGGGTATCAAATCATGTACTGTTATTACTTTTTTACAATTTATGCTTTCATTTAAGCCTATTCCATTTTGAGGGACATGATAAATTTGGACATCTGAATTATTTAAATTATTAGGGATATAATAGTCATTAAAAAACTTGTGAGATTTACTAGCGGTAAGTGTAATGTCTACATTGCTTTTAGAAAAAGAATCACGATTTCCTTTTGTCCAGAATAATTTATAATAGTTTTCTTTATAATTAATTAAATTTAGTAGCAACTTTTCTGTATAAGTACCAATTCCAGTACCTTTGTACAGATTTATTCCTCTTGCATCTATAGCAATTTTCATTAAATCACTCCTTGAATAACCTCATAATATAAATTATTAAGTATACAAGCTGTATGTGATTATATAGTTCTTATAACTTTATGCATCGTGCATTGAATATAGACAAAACAATGCATAAGTTCATTTTCAGAAGGCTATTGGCATTAAAAGCTATAATCACATAGTAAAATTATTAATCATATAATAAAATGAGAAAAATATTTGGAGGATTTGAATTGGATAAAGATGAAGTGAAATCATATGTTGAAAAAAGATATAATTTAAAAATTCAATCCATTGAACAATTAAAAAATGTATTCAAAATAAAAACTACAGAAAGAGAATATTGTTTAAAAACAATTAATTACGGTATTGATCATTTTTTGTTTATTGTAGCAGCAATAAAACATCTCCAAAATAATAATTTCGAAAATATTCCACAGATAATAAAAACTGATGATAATAAAGACTATATAGAATTAGATGGAAGATATGCTTATTTTACAGAATGGGTAAATGCAAAAAAAAGTGACTATTCAAATGAAGAGCAGTTGAAAATAGTAAGTAGAAAGCTTGCTGAACTTCATTTGAAGAGTGAAAATTTCAAAATAGAAAAGTATATGAAACCTAGAGTTGGATGGTTAAAGTGGATAGATACATTTTCTACTAGAAAGTGTGAAATTCTTGATTTTAAAGAAAGAATTCTAAAAAAAACTTCTATGGATATTTTTGATAAAACTTATCTAAATGTAATGGATGAAGAATTAATAAGAGCTGAAAATTCAATTAATAATTTAAAAAAAAGTTTATATTTTAATAGTATGAAAGAGGAAATAGAATTAAAAGGATTTTGTCATCATGATTTTGCATATCATAATATTTTAATTGATGACATTAATAATATTTATGTTATTGATTTTGATTATTGTATTTTAGATACTCATTTGCATGATTTAGCATCTCTTTTAATTCGGAGGATGAAATATAATAATTGGAGTATAAAGAACTCTAAGGAAATTATTAGTGAATATAATAAAATTTATCCTATTAAGGATAGCGATATACCAATTATGGCAGCTTTTATGGAATTTCCCCAGGATTATTGGCAAAGAGGGATACAATATTATTGGGAGAAGAAAAATTGGGGTATTGATTTTTTCATGAAAAAGCTAACACATTATATTGAGGATAGAGATAAAAAACAAAGCTTTATTAATGAATTTAAGAATAAAAAAGTAAGGCAGATAATTTAGGGGGTGTTGATATGAATGAAGAAAATATTAAAGAATTTGTAAAAGATGATTTGGATTTAAACGAATACGAAAAATCTGTTGATGAACTTAAAGAATATGTTAAGCAATTAAAAAAAATTAATAAAAAAAAGAAGAAGCTTAAAAAATTACAAAAAGAGAAAAAGTATTTAATGAAAAAATACAGTAAAGAATTGAAATAGAGGTGAACTTATGAAAAATGGATTAGATCCTCTAAAAGAGTTTTTAAGTAGAAATGGTGTAAATATAGGTAATAACCACAGTGAACAAGTGGTAATAAATGATGAAACCTTTGAAAACCAACTTATGTTGATAGTTAAGTTTCATGACAGTTGTAGAGGATATATCCCAAAAATGTGGAATAAAATTCCCGATAAAAGAGGATCTCTAATACAACAATTTAAGAATAAACAGAAAATTGCATACCAATATATTAGTGAACTAAAAGGTGAAAAGAAAAAAAGTACTTTCGAAGAATTTTTATTAGATAACATTTCGGGATTTTTTGCAAAGACACAAAATCTTTACTATATTGCACAACATGAAAAGTATAATAACTTATTAAAACGATGTATGGAAAGAGAAGAAATATGTATTGGAAATAGTTGTTTTTCAAACTTATGGCAGAACAAAGGTATACACTATGGAACATTAAATCGGTGCTGTTTAGACATGTATGAGAATGATGTTTTTTTCTTAATATCTAGGACAAAAATAAAAGGGAGTGTTCTAAACTGGGAAAAATTAATAAATATATATTGTAAAGAAGAAAAATTAGATCACTTTAGTGAAGAATACATTAAATGTTTATTGGATTATCCTTATGACTATATAAAATATGCAATAAAATATTTTACTAATAAAAAATTTTATAATGAAAGTATTTCTTGGGAAAAAGAAAAAAAATATATGAATAAAATAAAAATTGAAATGAAATCCACATAATAGTAAATAATAGAGGTGTAAAAATGCTTCATGTAATAAAGATAAAAAATAAAAGCGATTTGGTTAAATATGATTTGAATATTAATGTGTTTAATAATTATGATTTTGAAGTTATTGATATAATTCCTATGAGAAAAATATTTATATTAGAGACAGATAAAGGTTATAAGATTTTAAAAAGAATAAATTATAATCTTGAAACTTATAATTTTATTTTAAAGGGATTAGATTATATTAGGTCAAATGGTTTTGATAGAATAATGAAAATAAATAAGACAAAGGATGGAAAAAATTTTTATCAGTGGAAGGAAGATTATTATTTTATTATGGATATGATTGATGGGAGAGAAAGTCAATTTGATAATCCAATTGATGTGGAAACAAATACTAAAGGAATAGCTGATTTGCACATAGCATCTGAAGGATTTAAATATTACAATACAAATAAAAATATATGTGGGAATATGATAGAAAATTTTAAAGTTAAGTTAAAGCAGATGGAGTTATTTTATAACATAGCAAATTTAAATAAAGAAAATGAATTCGATAAAACTTTCTTAGAAATTTATCCAAGAATAGAAAAGCAAATGAAAGATAGCATAAAATTTTTGGAAGCATCAAATTATTACAAATTATGTAGTGAGGAGAACAAAATTATTCTTTGTCATCATGATTTAGCACATCATAATCTTTTAATAAAGGATAATGAAACTTATTTTATAGATTTTGATTATGCAGTAATAGATTTAAAAATACATGATTTAAGTAATTTCATAAATAAAATTGAAAAGAATAATGTATATGATTTTAGTGCTTGTAGAAAGATTCTTAAGATATATAATTCAATAAATAATATAGAACAAAATGAGTTATCAGTAATGTATGGATTTTTATCTTTCCCAAAAGATATATATGATATTACTAAAAACTATTATACTAGGTTAAAAGATTGGGAATATAAAACCTTTATAAAAAGGTTTGAAAATAAAATTATTTTAAATTGGTCAAAAGAAGAGTTTTTAAATAAATATAGGATGGAGTATTTAGGCTAAGTTATTTTTAACTTGGCTTTTATTTTGTGTAAAACTTAATAAGAAAAAAATTATAGAGAAAAAATTATAAAAAATATAAAATTAATGTGAAAAAAACTTCAAAATAATATATAATTAAAAGAGTGGTAGAGAAATTAGAATATTTTTGGATAACAAATGGGCTGAGATAAAATTTTAAGGAGGAGTTTATATGTACGAAAAACAAGTAGAAATAATTAATGAAACTGGGTTACATGCAAGACCGGCATCTCTTTTTATTGCAGAGGCAATGAAATATAAGAGTAACATTACTTTAATTAAAGGTGAAAAAACAGCTAATGGTAAAAGTATGTTAAATGTTTTATCTTTAGGTATGAATAAAGGGACTGTTATTACAATAAAAGCAGAGGGCGATGATGAACAGCTAGCTGTAGAAAAATTAGTAGATTTTATTGCTAATTTACAAGATTAATATAATATCTAAAAAGCAAATTGCATGATTATAATAATTATGCAATTTTTCTATTAAAATTATAAAATACAATTAATAAAGCTAAGTTTTTAGGAACTTAGCTTTATTATATTGGTAGCAATTTTAATTATTTTATAATGGCAGGAAAATATTTAGTCCAATCAGATAAGATTTTAATGTATAAATTACTGTTATAGAAAAAATTTAATATTTTAGAATTAGCAATTGAATCATTTAAACTATAGGTGTAAATTAGAGGTGCGAATACTACTAAAATTATGATTATAATCAATATGCTAGTTAGAAGTCCAAATAAAAGTCCTAAAAATTTATTAGATGCATTGAGAATTTTTGATTTTTTTATAGTTCTATTGATTATGTTTGTGAATATTGTTAATACAAATAATATAGCTAAAAATGTTATTAATGTTCCAATAGCTGAAATAAACATTTTTGTGAAAAATTCTGAAAATGAATTTTCTGCTTTTAATAAATGGTTCTCAAATAAGTTTTTAAATAAAGGTATCTGAGAACTAGAAGATTCAAGCGAGCTATTTGAAAAAAAGTATGTTTCTAAGTTTAAAGTCGTTAATTTTTGAGACACAAAGTGAAATAAGTTTTCTCTTAATGATGATTCCCACAAAAATACGATTACAAATGGCGATAAAATCTTAGTTCCAATAACTGCTACTATATATTTAATTAAATTTACTAAACTGAGAAAAAAACCTCTAATATATCCAACGAAAGCTAAAAAAGCAACTATTATTAAAATGGTTAAATCAAAATTATTCATTTATCTACTTACCCTCCAATTATAGAAAATCCATTAAGAAACTTTACTAATAATGCCTTAAGTAATTATAACAAAATTAATTAGAAAAATACAAAAAATAATCAAAGTGGGTTATTCGTAATATATTATGCAGTATGAGCTATTATCAAGAGGTTAAACTATATATATAATGAATACTTTGAGAAAATAAATGGGGTGAAATAAATGAATGAAAACTTAAAAGAATTAAGGAAAGCCAATGGAAATAGTGAAGCTGAAATAGGAGAGTTGTTAGAAATATCAGCTGATGAGTATATTAAAAAAGAAAATGGATTAATAAATCTAACAAATGGAGAAAAGGGAGTCTTAAGCGAGTATTATGGAATAGATAAGAAAAGTTTAAATTAATTTATTAATGAATTTTATTAGCGTTCTAGAAAAAATGCATAAATATAATAATGCAAGAAAGTTTATGAATTATTCATAAACTTTCTTGCATTTTTGAGGAAATTAAATCGCAATAATTAATATCTGATGTGTATACATAGAACGTTATTACTGTTAAATGCGCAAAACACATAGAAAAAGATCTAAAAAAGTATTGTGTAAAAATATAGAAATGAAATATGTATTTACTGATATTGTATTATTATAAATAAAACCACGCTAATCATGCATTAATATTCATAAAAGTAAATAAGTATTTAATTATTTAATCTGTTATGTTAGAATATATATATTATATGATTTTGGGGCTTAAGTAAATTGCGTAAGTTAAATAAGGAGGGGATTTAATGTCTGAATACTTAAAGTATAATATTTTTGATAAACTTGCATTAAAAGCAGAGATAAATAATAAAATAGATACAAGTTTATATGATAAGTATGAACTCAAAAGAGGACTTAGAAATAACAATGGAACCGGGGTTTTAGTTGGTCTTACTCAAGTTGGAAGTGTTCATGGGTATGTACTGAATGAAGGTAAAAAAACATCTATAGAAGGTCGACTTAATTATAGAGGGATAAGTCTAAAAAAGTTAGTAAATGGCTTTCAAAATGAGAAAAGACACGGATTTGAAGAAATAAGTTATTTATTGCTTTTTGGAAGACTTCCTTCACAAGAGGAACTTCAGGAGTTTAAAATTATTCTTTCCAATTATAGAAAATTACCAGAAGGTTTTATTGAAGATATGATTTTAAAATTTCCGAGTAAAGATATTATGAATAAATTACAAAGAAGTGTTCTGGTATCATATTCTTTTGATGAAAATCCAGACGATATTAGTGTAAAAGGTTTGATTGAACAAAGTATTAAGATGCTTTCAAGATTTCCATCATTTATAGCTTATGGATATCAAGCAAAAGCACATTATTATGATAAAAAAAGTTTGTATTTACACTCTCCTAATACTGGGCTAGATACAGCAGAAAATATACTTCATCTTATTAGACCGGATAATAAATTTACAGAAAAAGAGGCTGAATTATTAGATTTATCTTTAGTGCTTCATGCAGAACATGGTGGTGGTAATAATTCAAGTTTTGCTACGCATGTTGTTTCATCTACAGGTACAGACACTTACTCTGCAATTGCTTCTGCGGTAGGATCTTTAAAAGGACCAAAGCATGGCGGCGCTAATATAAAAGTTATTCAAATGATAGAGAATATAAAAGAAAATGTTTCAAATTGGAGAGATAAAGAAGCGTTAAAAGATTATTTATATAGAATATTGAAAAAAGAAGTTTTTGATAGAAAAGGGCTAATTTATGGTATGGGGCATGCAATTTATACTATATCTGATCCTAGAGCAGTACTTTTAAAAGAAAAGGCATATGAACTTGCAAAAGAGAAAAATAGAACTTCTGAGTATGAATTTTATAGAAATATTGAAGAATTAACTATAGAAATCTTTAAAGAAATTAAAAATGGTAAGGATATATGTGCAAATGTAGATTTATACTCTGGATTTGTATATGATATGCTTAATATTCCAAAAGAATTGTATACTCCGATATTTGCAACAGCTAGAGTTGCAGGGTGGTGTGCTCACAGAATAGAGCAAATAGTTAGTGAACCTAAAATAATTAGACCGGCTTATCAAAATATAGAACCTAATCAAGAATATGTGGATTTAAAAAATAGAAGGTAAAACTGTAGCCAATGCTACAGTTTTTTTGCTATGTTTTAAACTAATATTGATATTGAATAAAAAGTTTACTGTTGAAATAAAAAACGAACTAGAGCTTAAAACAAAGCCTTTGTTCTTACATTGTAAAGAAAAAAGTAACCATTAAAGGAACTAGTGCAGTAAGTAAAGCCCCATTTATAAATGAAACAATTGCTACTTCAGAGTTAGTAGCATTTGATATTAGTGGCAGTGTTGTATCCATAGAAGTGGCACCAGCTGGGGCAATAGCTGTAAAAAAATTAAGCTTTTTTGCCAAGATAGGTATTGTGATAACCGCAAAGAGCTCTCTTAATACGTTAGTAAGAAAGGCGATAGTACCTACTTCAGCGTTACATAAATTGGTTAAGAGTACACCAGATAGGCTATACCAGCCAAAACCTGATGCAATAGATAAACCGGTTTTTACTGACATACCACATAGTAAACTAGCTATAACACCGCCAAAAAGGCTTCCTACAATTATTCCAAAAGGCACAAATAAAATTTTAAAACCAAGGTTCTTTAAATCTTTTAATAAAGATTTGTTATTTCCAACATCTATTCCTACTAAGAAAATTAGTATATATAGACTAATACTAGAGATTGAGTCTAAATGAGTCGCCATATTGGCAGGTAGAATATAATGGCCAGTAAAAGCTCCTATAATAATAGATAATACAATTATATACGTCATTTTTTTTGGTCTCCTATTATAAATATGCGAGTTAATAAATAAACTACAATAATACTGAATAATGAAGTGCTAATTGCAAAAAATAAAGATGATTTACCAATGTTTCTTAAATTAGATATAATAGATTTTTGGGTTCCCATAGATGCTCCCATAGAAAACAGCAAAAAAGTTACTCCAACTAATTGTAAATTTGAAATTAATTTTTTCTGTTTAGGAGAAAATTTAAATAAAAGCCCAATAATGATTCCTATTGTTAATGATATTAATATTCCTAACATTCTCAACTCTCCTTATAAAAAATAAACGGTAAATAATACATAAACTTAATTATCCTTGTACATTATAACTCTATGTAATGAAAAAGGGAAGATATTAGAAGTATAATTATGTAAGTATGATTTTAAAAAATATAGTACTGAGGTGAATTTTATTTGGAAAAGAAAAAACTATTTAATGAATTTACAGAGCATCTTTTAAAAGATGAAAAGCCATCAAATTATTTTCAAGAAATCTTTAAAGATAAGTCAATTAGTGAAATGTATCCTTATAAATTGTTAAGTGTGTTGAAAGAAGTACCTCAAAATTTAAAATATCATCCCGAAGGATCAGTTTGGAATCATACAATGCTAGTGGTAGATATGGCTGCTGATATGAAAAAAAAGAGCATGGATCAAAAAACTTTTATGTGGGCAGCTCTTTTACATGATTTAGGGAAACATCCTACAACAAAATTAAAAAAAGGAAGAATTGTATCATATGATCATGATAGGTATGGAAGAAAATTAGCAATTAAGTTTTTGCAAGAGTTAACTGAAGACGAAGAATTCATAATAAGAGTTGCATCATTAGTTCGATGGCATATGAATGCTCTTTTTGTAGTAAAGGATTTACCTTTTGCAAATCTAGAAAATTTGACAAAGGAAGTTTCCATTGATGAAATAGCATTATTAACTATCTGTGATAGGTTAGGTAGAGGTGGCATGACGGAGGAAAAAGTAAGAGAAGAGAAAAACAATATAGATTTGTTTGTTAAAAAGTGTAAGGAATTTAAAGAAATTTAGAAAAAATAATTTGACAATTACTCTTTTTGTGGTATAAGTAAGCATTAAATGATAAAATAACATTTGAAATCAAAACAGTATATTTATTTTAGGTTATGTTTTAAACCAGTTTTGTTAGGTAGTAGTGAGCAGGTAGGTAAAATAAAATGCCAAACAGATTAGTTAAGAGTTAAAAGTTAAGAGTGAAGAGTTAAGGTTGATTTTCTTGTAGAAAATCTTTAACTAAGCCTTTGTTAGCTTCGCTAACGTGACTAAGGATCTTTTGCTAATGAAAAAGGAAGGTATTTAATTTTTTTATATAATTAAAAGCTTTCGCTTGCGAAAGGTGTCCACAACTCTTAACTTTTAACTCTTCACTCTTAACTATAAATTGTGAAGCGCTTTTCTTCGCAATTTATAGTTATTGTGTTCTTTAAAATCAACAAAAGATTAAAACAAAAACTTATTTTAAGGGGTGGAACTTTTGGATATAAAATGGAGTAAGTTACAAAATGGAACAGACATAAGAGGGGTAGCTTTAGAAGGTGTACATGGGGAAAATGTTAATTTAACTGGAGAAGTAGTTGAAAAAATAGGGTACTCATTTATGGTTTGGTTATCAAATAAAATTGGAAAGAGTGCAAAAGACATTAAAATTGCCGTTGGAAATGATTCTAGATTATCAGGCCCAGAATTAAAGAAGGCTTTAATAAAAGGTTTGAGTTCAGAAGAAAGTGTTGTTTTTGATTGTGGATTAGCTTCAACACCAGCTATGTTTATGACAACGGTTGTTGATGGATATAATTTTGATGGTGCTATAATGATTACTGCAAGTCACCTACCTTTTAATAGAAATGGATTGAAGTTTTTCACAAAAGAAGGCGGTCTTGAGAAAGTAGACATAAAAGAAATTCTGACTATTGCTGAAGAATATAACTATACATATGAAGAGAGAAATATTGAGTCTCAAGAAATTGATTTTATATCAGTTTACTCAGATATATTTGTAAAAAAAATTAGAAAAGAAGTAAATTCAAAAAATAATTGGGAAAAGCCTTTAGAAGGACTAAAAAT
Source organism: Clostridium sediminicola (assembly GCF_050402865.1). Classification (NCBI taxonomy): domain Bacteria; kingdom Bacillati; phylum Bacillota; class Clostridia; order Eubacteriales; family Clostridiaceae; genus Clostridium; species Clostridium sediminicola. The sequence goes on along the minus strand of NZ_BAABMF010000011.1, from coordinate 93,999 downwards.
AATTGTAGATGCAGGTAATGGAGCAGGTGGATTTTTTGCATCAAAAGTCTTAGAACCATTAGGAGCAGATATAACTGGTAGTCAATTTTTAAACCCAGATGGAAGATTTCCAAATCATATACCAAATCCAGAAGTAAAAGAAGCTATGGAATCAATCCAAGAGGCTGTAAAATCCAATAAAGCTGATTTTGGGATAATTTTTGATACAGATGTAGATAGAGCTGCTGTTGTGGATGGCAATGGTAATGCTATTAATAGGAATAGTTTAATAGCTTTAATTTCTGCAATAATACTAGAAGAGCATCCTAATTCAACTATTGTTACAGATTCTGTTACTTCAAACGGATTAAAAAAATTCATAGAAAATGACCTTAAAGGTGTTCATCATCGATTTAAAAGAGGATATAAAAATGTTATTAACGAGGCTATTAGGTTGAATAATGAGGGTACTGAATCTCATTTAGCTATAGAGACTTCTGGTCATGCAGCAATTAAAGAAAATTACTTTTTAGATGATGGAGCTTATCTTACTGCTAAAATTTTAATAAAATTAGCGAAGATGAAATTAGAGAAGAATAAAAATATAACGGAACTAATTTCAGCATTAGAAACTCCATTAGTATCTAATGAGTACAGAGTTAAAATAAACACTGAAGAATTTGGGAATTATGGAAGTGGGGTACTTGAAGATTTAACGAAATTTGCCAAGCAAAAAAAAGGATGGTCTATAGTTCCAAATAACTTTGAAGGTGTCAGAATAGATTTGGATAAAGAAAATGGAGATGGATGGTTTTTGGTTAGAATGTCATTACATGATCCTGTAATTCCGATAAATATTGAATCATACTCTGAAGGTGGAGTTGAAATTGCAGCTAAAAGCTTAGAAAAGTTTTTAAATAGATATGATTTATTAGATTTGAGTTGTTTTTCAAAATAGTGGATTAAAAACAGTGCTAATTGCAAATAATATGCTTGCAGGTGCTGTTTTTTTATTGTTGTTGATTGCAATGTATCTAGAAGTTGTATCAACATTATTTATAAACATACCTACTAATATAGTATTATTGGAGGTGGATAATGGATATAACTATTATGGCAGTTTCTATTAACCCAAGGAATGAATATGCTCCTAAAGTTCAAGAAATTCTTACGAAAAAGGGATGCATTATAAAAACAAGATTAGGGTTACATAACCTTGAAGAAGATAATTGTTCTAGAAAAGGACTGATATTGTTAGAACTATGTTCAAAGAATAGTGAAGTGATGGAGTTAAAAGAGGAATTAACTAAAATTGAAGGTGTTTCTGTAAAGACTATGATAATTTAATAACAAAAGTAGGTAGAAGTATAACAAACTACCTGCTTTTTTTTTACATAAAAGTTATTTTAACGATGGAAATTTTGATAAATTTGTGGTATATTAATTATTGTAATGTCAGAAAATTTGAATCTTTTCAATAAATCAGAATATTAAGAAATAAAAAGAATCTAGTAATAATTATTATCTGTAAATAAATCCAAAAAATACTATCAAATCCACAAATTAATTATATTTTTTTAATTAAGAGTGTTAGTTAAATAACAAACTATTAAGGGGTGATTATTTTGACAGGAAAATGTTGTTGCTCAAACAAGAAAGATGACAGAGATGACAGAATTATCAAAACTAGGGAAATGGTGCAAAAATTTAAAAATGTTAAGGGAGCATTGATTCCAGTAATGCATGAAGTTCAAAAGATGTATGGATACCTTAACGAAGAAGCATTAGAAGTAGTATCAGAAGAATTAAAAATACCGTTGGCTGAAATTTATGGTGTTGCTACATTCTATAGTCAGTTCTCATTGGAGCCTAAAGGTAAACATCAAATTAAGGTGTGTTTAGGTACAGCGTGTTATGTAAAAGGAGCTCAAAATATTCTTGATAAATTCTCTCATGAATTAAAAGTTGAGGTTGGTAAAACAACTGAAGATGGGAAATTCACTTTAGAAGCAGCTAGATGCATAGGTTCATGTGGATTGGCACCTGTAATAATGGTTGATGATAAAGTCTATGGTGGATTACATCCAAATGATGTTATAAGAATCTTAGAGGAATATAAATAGTCGGGGGTGATATTTTGAAAAAGCTAACTATTGTAGATTTAGAGAATATTAAAAAAGAAAATTTAGATAGAGTAAATCAAAATAGAGATAGAGAAACTACTAGAATAGTTGTAGGAATGGCTACATGTGGGATTGCAGCAGGGGCACAACCTGTTTATGACGCTATGAAACAAAAGATAGATGCTATGGAATTGGAGAATGTTGTTTTGGTTAAAACTGGATGTATAGGTGTATGTAAATTGGAACCTATTGTTGAAGTGCTTAGACCTGGTGAAGAGAAAGTTACTTATGTAAATATGACTCCTCACAAAGCAAGAATGGTTATAAGAGACCACATCATGAAAGGTAAAATAGTTGATAGCTGTTCAATTCATGTTGCTGGTAATACTATATTAAATGACTATTCTATAATAGAGTAAGGGGAGGGGTGTTTGTATGGAATTTTATACTTCGCAAATTTTAGTAAGTAATTGTGGCTCTAATAGTACTGCGGACTCAAAGAAACTTTCTAAGGTTTTTAAACAACAGTTAAGACAATTAAAATTAGAGAATGAAGTAGAAGTTTTAGATATATCATGTATAGGGTTATGTGAAAGTGCACCTATAGTTATTATTTATCCAGAAGGTACAGTTTATGGACATGTTACAACAAAAGATGTTAGAGAATTAATAGAAGAGCACATTATTAAGGAAAAACCACTTCAAAGATTGTTATATAAAAATGATGGTAAAAGTCATAGAGTAAAATCAATTAATGATCTCAATATATTTAAAAAGCAACAAAGAATTACTCTAAGAAATTGCGGAATTATTGATCCAGAAAATATTGAAGAATATATAGCTGTAGATGGTTATAAAGCTTTAGCAAATGCTCTTACAGAAATGAAACCAGAAGATGTTGTAAATGTTATCAAAGATTCCGGTTTACGTGGTCGAGGTGGTGGAGGATTCTCTACTGGACTAAAATGGGGCTTTACTGCTGAGCAAGTTAGTGATCAAAAATATATTATTTGTAATGCCGATGAAGGTGACCCTGGCGCATTTATGGACCGTTCAGCTTTAGAAGGAGATCCTCATTCAGTACTTGAAGCTATGGCTATAGCAGGATATGCAATTGGGGCTGATAAGGGTTTTATCTATGTTAGAGTTGAGTATCCATTAGCTGTTGAGAGACTCCAAGTAGCAATTGATAAAGCGAAAGAGTATGGTGTACTTGGGGATAAAATATTTGGAACAGACTTTAATTTTGATATAGAAATAAGATTAGGTGCAGGAGCTTTTGTTTGTGGTGAAGAAACAGCTCTTATGCAATCTATAGAAGGTAAAAGAGGAATGCCTGTTACAAAACCACCATTCCCTTCAGTTAGTGGTTTATGGAAAAAACCTACTTGTATAAACAATGTTGAAACACTAATGAATATTTGTCCTATTATATTAAATGGTGCAAAGTGGTTTAGAAGTATAGGTACTGAAAAGAGTCCGGGAACAAAAGTATTTGCCCTTGGAGGAAAAATAAGAAATGCAGGATTAGTAGAAATTCCAATGGGTATGCATTTAAAAGATGTAATTTTTGATGTAGGTGGCGGAATTCCAAATGGTAAGGAATTCAAAGCCGTTCAAACAGGAGGTCCTTCAGGTGGTTGTATTCCAGCTGCTCACATTGATGTACCTATAGAATATGATACATTAATAGAATTAGGTTCTATGATGGGTTCAGGTGGTATGATAGTAATGGATGAAGACAACTGTATGGTTGATGTTGCTAGATTCTTCCTTGATTTTACCAGAGATGAGTCTTGCGGTAAATGTACTTCATGTAGAATAGGTACAAAGAGACTACTTGAATTGCTTGAAAAGATAACAAATGGTAAGGGAGAGCCAAAAGATATTAAAAAGTTAGAAAGACTATCAAAACAAATAAAATTGACAGCTCTTTGCGGACTTGGGCAGACAGCGCCTAATCCTATTTTATCTACAATGAGATATTTTATAGATGAGTATGAAGCACATGTTAATGAAAAGAAATGTCCAGCAAAAGTATGTAAACCATTATTTGAATATGTAATTCTTGAAGATAAATGTAAGAAATGTGGAATGTGTGTTAGAAATTGTAATGTGGGTGCTATCAGTGGAAAAGTTGGGGAACTACATATTATAGATCCGGATAAATGTAGTAAATGTGGTTTCTGCGTAGAAGTATGTCCATTTGATGCAATAATTACTAGATAGTGAGAAGGGGTGATACAATGGATACTGTTAATATGATAATAGATGGTATAAAGGTAGAAGCACCAAAAGGAAGTACGGTTTTGCAGGTAGCTAAAGCTAATGGAATTGATATTCCAACTTTATGTTTTTTAAAAGAAATTAATGAAGTATCAAGCTGTAGAGTATGTCTTGTTGAAGCGGGACCAAAACTACTTCCTTCTTGTACATTAAAAGTAAGTGAAGGGTTGGAAATTAAAACAAATACAGCTAAAGTTAGAGAAGCAAGAAAAACAGTGGTAGAATTATTATTATCTAATCATAATAGAGATTGTACTATCTGTACAAGAAATGGTAGTTGTGAACTTCAACAGTTAGCTGAAGATTTAAATATTAGAGAAATAGAATACGAAGGTGATTTTTCGGCTTGCGCACTAGATGTTTCTTCAATGTCTGTGGTAAGAGATCCAGAAAAATGTGTTTTATGTGGAAGATGTATTGCTGCTTGTAATGAAGTTCAAACAGTAGGTGCAATAAATTTCTCTGGTAGAGGGTTTGATACAAAGGTAGCTTCTGCTTATGATAGACCTTTAGGAGAAAGTATTTGTATTAATTGTGGTCAATGTATAAATGCATGTCCTACAGGTGCGCTTCATGAAAAAGATAGTATTAGAGATACTTGGGATGCTATTATTGATGAAAACAAATATGTAGTAGTTCAAACAGCTCCTGCAGTTAGAGTTGCTCTAGGAGAAGAATTTGGAATGCCAATTGGTACAAGAGTTACAGGTAAAATGGTAACAGCTTTGAGAAGAATGGGATTTGACAAAGTTTTTGATACTGATTTTGCTGCTGATTTAACTATTATGGAAGAAGGAACGGAATTATTATCAAGAATAAGCAATAATGGTACTTTACCATTAATGACTTCTTGTTGTCCTGGATGGATAAAATTTGCTGAGCATAATTTCCCGGATTTCTTAGATAATTTGTCTACTTGTAAATCCCCTCATGAGATGGAAGGGGCACTTATAAAATCTTATTTTGCGCAAAAGAATGATATTGATCCAAAGGATATTGTTGTTGTTTCTATTATGCCTTGTGTTGCTAAAAAGTTTGAGAATAGAAGAGAAGAATTATCAAATGCTAGCATGCAGGATGTTGATATAGTTCTTACAACAAGAGAGTTAGCTCAGATGATTAAAGAATCAGCAGTAGATTTCGTTAAGTTACCAGAAGATGATTTTGATAATCCTTTAGGGGAATCAACTGGAGCTGCTGTAATTTTTGGTGTAACAGGTGGAGTTGCAGAAGCTGCTTTAAGGACAGTTTTTGAACTAACAGGGAAGGAAAAACTTGATAAGTTAGAGTTTAATGCAGTCCGCGGAGTTGAAGGAGTTAAAGAAAATACTATTGAACTTCCAAATGGAGCTAAAATAAACACTGCTGTTATATCAGGGCTTGGAAATGCTAGAAAGGTTATGGATATGATAAGAAGTGGAGAGAAGGAATATCACTTCATAGAGGTAATGGCATGTCCTGGTGGTTGTGTAACTGGTGGAGGCCAGCCTATAGTAAATCCAAAAATGATAGAAAATAGTGAGGTAAGTAAGTTGAGAGCTAAAGCTACTTACGATGAAGATGAAGCTAAACAATACAGAAAATCTCATGAAAATCCTCATATTAAAGCAATCTATGAAGAATATTTAGAAAAACCAAATTCTCATAAAGCACATGAGTTATTGCATACTCATTATGTTGATAGAGGCTTATTTAATAAAAAATAAGAGGTGTCCCTTTCGGGGGAGACCTCTTATTTTCTCAAATTATTGTAAAGGTCTTTATTTTTTATTGGATTAACAGTATAATAATAATAATTTATTTTGTTATAATTATTCATATAAATGAATGTTATTGAATTAACCAGTTTTATGTATTATTTTGGATTTATAATTATTTTAAAGAAAAGGGGCATGGGATTATGAGAAAAAAGGTGAGAATTGCTTTATTGGGACTTGGAAATGTCGGCAGAGGAGTATGGAAAATACTTGATACCAACAGAGAAGAGGTATCAGAAAGAAGCGGCTATGATATTGAAGTTGCAAAAATTTTAGTAAGAGATAAGAGCAAGAATAGGGGATTTGACGTACCAGAGGAACTTTTAACTACAGATCCTGAAGAAGTTTTTAATGATGATAGCATTAGAATAATTGTTGAAGTTATGGGTGGAATAGATCCAGCAAGAGATTACATGATGAGAGCTATCAAAAGTAAAAAGCACGTTATCACTGCGAATAAATTTGCAATAGCAACAGTGGGTGACGAACTAATAGAAGAGGCTAAAAAGAATGGAGTTATGCTTTATTATGAAGCAAGTGTGGCTGGTGGAATTCCAATAATAAATGGATTAAATGAAGCATTAACTGCTAATAAGATAGAAGAAATTGTCGGAATAATAAATGGAACAACGAATTATATGTTAACTAAGATGACTTATGAAAGTTGTGATTTTGAAACTGCACTAAAAGAAGCTCAAGAAAAAGGTTATGCAGAAGCAGATCCTACTGCAGATGTAGATGGATATGATGCTTTATATAAAATCAGAATCCTAACTTCTCTTGCAGTTGGTGCAAACTATGATGTTGAAAAGATATATAGAGAAGGTATTAGACAAATAAAGCCTATTGATATAAAATATGCAAAGAAATTTGGGTATGTAATTAAATTACTTGCGATTTCAAAAGTGAGTGATGGCGGATTAGAAATAAGAGTTCATCCAGCTATGATTTCAGAAAGACATCCCTTAGCAAACGTTAATGACTCATTTAATGCAATTTTCTTAAAAGGAAATGCTATTGGTGATTTAATGATGTATGGTAGAGGGGCCGGAGATTTACCTACAGGTAGTTCTGTAGTTGCGGATATAATTTCAATTCTTAGAAAAGATATAGATAACTACACTACGCCTGTAGCGAGCAAAATAAACGAGACTTTAGAATTAAAGAGTATGGATGAAACAGAAACTGAATACTACATCAGATTGACAGTTAAAGATATTCCAGGTGTATTAGGCCAAATATCTACAATATTAGGGGAAAGCGATGTGAGTATTTCATCAATGATTCAAAGAGGTCAAGGAACTGAAAATGTTGCATTGTTCTTTGTTACTCATAAAACTTTAGAAGGTAACATCAATAAATCAATGGAAGAGATAAAGAAACTTTCTTTTGTTGAAGAAGTAAATAATATTATAAGAGTTGAAAAGCTATAAAAAAGGATGTGCAGATTAATGAATAATATATTATATAAAAGTACTAGAGGTGGAGAAGAAAGTGTTTGCGCATCTGAAGCAATTTTAAAAGGAATAGCAAAAGATGGAGGCTTATTCGTACCTAATGAAATACCAAAGTTGGTTAAGAATTTTGAAGAGATTTCAAATATGAATTATAGAGAAGTTGCTTTTGAAGTTATGAGTAAGTTTTTAACTGATTTTACTGAAGATGAGCTAAGAAATTGCATAGATAATGCTTATAATGAAAAATTTGATACAGAGGCAATTGCACCACTTGAGAAAGTTGGGGATGAATATTTCTTAGAATTATATCATGGACCAACGTTAGCGTTCAAGGATATGGCTTTGTCAATATTACCTCATCTAATGACAACTTCTGCTAAAAAACAGAAAACAGATAAAGAAATAGTTATATTAACTGCTACTTCTGGAGATACAGGAAAAGCGGCATTAGAAGGATTTTCTGATGTTGAAGGAACTAAAATAATAGTTTTCTTCCCTCAAGAAGGAGTTAGTGAAGTTCAAAGAATGCAGATGGTGACTCATAAAGGAGAAAATACAACTGTAGTTGGAATAAAAGGAAACTTCGATGATGCCCAGAGTGCAGTTAAAAATATATTTACTAGTAACGAATTTAATAAATTACTTAATGATAATGGTTATGTTTTCTCTTCAGCAAACTCCATTAATATCGGAAGGTTGATTCCACAAGTTGCCTATTATGTATACACATATGCTCTTCTTCTTAAAAAAGGAGAAATTGAAAAGGATGAAAAAATTAATGTTGTAGTTCCTACAGGTAATTTTGGTAACATTTTAGCGGCATATTATGCTAAACAAATGGGAACACCAATAGATAAGTTAATATGTGCATCTAATGACAATAAAGTATTATATGATTTCATAACAACAGGAACGTACGATAAAGAAAGAGAATTTCATATAACCAATTCACCATCTATGGATATATTAATATCTAGTAACCTTGAAAGATTACTTTATTTTGTAAGCGGAGAAAATTGTGAAACTGTAAATAAACTAATGAAGGATCTAAAGGATAAAGGTGCTTATAATATATCTGATGATATGAAAAAAAATATTGCTGATTTTATTGGCGGATATTCAAATGAGAAAAATACTCTAGAATCAATAAAAGATGTTTATGATAATGAAGGTTATTTGATGGATACACATACTGCTGTTGCTTATGCTGTATATAAAGATTATAAAAATAAATCAAACGATAAAAATAAATCAGTTATAATATCTACAGCTAGTCCTTATAAATTTACAGTATCAGTTATGAATGCCTTAGATGAAAAATATATAGGTGTGGACGATTTTGAATTAGTAAGAGAAATGGAAAAATTAACTTCAATAACTATTCCAGATGGTATAAAAGATATTGAGAAGAGAGAAATTGTTCATAAAAGGATTTGTGAAAAGACAAAAATTGATGAGGAAGTAAAAGACATTTTGAAACTGAAGTAATAAAGAAAAATCATACGTAAACTTAATCTATACATGTACAAAATCTCAGGTTTTAATGAGTTATGGACGTGTATAGATTTATAGTTGAAGTGGTTTATCTATAACAAAAAAAGGTATTATCTGAGGATAATACCCTTTTAAAGTTTGGCTATATTTTAAAAGAATGTTGATATTGAATGAAAAGTTCGCAATTTATAATAAAATTGAATCACATGCTGTTTTCCCATTCTTCATATAATCCACTTAAATTATCTTCTTTAAGCTTAATTTTTTTGTTTATACCTTCACTTTTTTCAGGACTTGAGTAAACTTCTTCTAAACAAAGTTTATTTTGCAGTTCTTCAATTTCCATTTCAAGATTTGCAATTGACTCTTCTAATCTTTTTACTTCTAATTCCTTTTGTTTCTGAAGTTTTTTCTCTTCTTTTAGTTTTTTCTTTTCATTTTTAATTTGAGTCTTGGTTTTACCAGTATAATTTTCTTCATCTATAAATCTATTTGGATTTTTCTTTTTTTCTATAAAGTAGCTATAATTGCCTAAATAAGTTTTAATTTCTGAACAAGTAAGTTCATGTATCTTTGTTACTACTTTATTTAAAAAATATCTATCATGAGAAATAACAAGAATAGTTCCATCATAACTCATTAAAGCATCTTCAAGAGCTTCTCTTGACATAACATCCAAATGATTGGTAGGTTCGTCTAAAAGAAGAAAATTTGACTTTGAGAGCATTAATTTCAATAAGTTTATTCTACACTTCTCACCACCGCTTAGATTTGAAATTTCTTTGAATACATCGTCGCCTCTATATAAAAAGGCTGCTAATGCATTTCTTAATTCTGTTGTAGTCATATGAGGATAAGCATCCCAAACTTCGTCTATGATAGTTTTTTCAAAATGTAAATCTGATTGCTCTTGATCATAATAACCTATAATTACATTTTTACCTAACGAAATAAATCCATCATCTGGAGAAAGTTTATTCATAATTATTTTGAACAGAGTTGTTTTTCCACGTCCATTTTCACCTATAAGAGCAGTTTTTTCACCAGAGTTTATATCTAAAAAAACATTTTCAAAGAGAAGTTTTTCTCCATATTGCTTTTTTAGATTTTCTGCATGAAGAACATCATTTCCACTCTTAATATCAGCATCAAAAGTAATTCGATGAATTTTATGTTCTTTTGGTGGTTCCTTGATTCTTTCAATTTTATCAAGTGATTTTTGTCTACTTCGTGCAGCACGAATACTTTTTTCTCTATTAAATGATTTATATTTATCAATAATTTCTTCTTGTCTTTTTATTTCATTTTGTTGTAAAGAGTAAGCTTTTTGCTTTTCTTCTAATCTTTTCTTTTTTAAATCTATAAATTTTGTATAATTTCCATTATACATTTCTATTTCCCCATTCTGAATTTCAATAGTTTTATCTGTAATACTATCTAAGAAAAATCTATCGTGGGAAATTACTATTATGGTGCCTTTATAGTTTGTTAAATATTCTTCAAGCCATTCAATTGCTTCTAAATCTAAATGGTTAGTTGGTTCATCTAATAATAATATTTCCGGATTAGAAAGTAACAATTTACAAAGAGCAACTCTAGTTTTTTGACCACCGCTTAGAATATTTATTTTTTTAGTATAATCACCTTCTGAAAAACCAAGACCTTTCAAAACTTTATTTATTTCACCTTTATAGGTGTATCCACCTCTTGTTACATATAATTCTGATAGTTCAGTGTATGATTTTATAACTTTGTCGTGATAATCTCTATTATTTATATCATAAGGTTTGTTTAATTCAATTTCTAATTCAGCCACTTTATTTTCAAGATCAATAAGCTCATTAAAAACAAGAAGGATTTCATCATAAATTGTATTGTCACTTTCTAGTGATAAATGTTGAGACAAGTAGCCTATTTTCTTGTTTTTATCAATATAAATTTCACCACTATCAGCTTCAATTTTTTTACATAGTATCTTGAATAAAGTGGATTTTCCTGCCCCATTAGGACCGACAAAACCAATATTCTCTCCTTCATTAATATTGAATGTTATATTACTTAATATTATGTCAATGCCATAACTTTTTTTTATGTTTTTACAACTTAGAACAACCATTATTTTCACCTACCTAAAAATATTACATTGTGATTTTAATTAAAATTGAGTATAATAATTCTTAATTCCTTTGGATAAATAGAAATTGTTAAAATTAATGTAAATTTATACAAAATAAAAAGAAGTATTGAAATTGTATACATAAATATATTACAATTAAGTAAGAATGTTAAATGATAAACAATCTAAATACTTGTCTTTTTTATTATTAATTATTATAATATAAAAATGAAATATTTAATTAGAGTAAATATAGTAAACTGATATAATATTACTATATCTTCAAAGATTATAACATAAGAAACTTAAATACTAAATAAGCTATGTAGTTAAAATATTTAATAATAGAAATTTTAAGAGTTTATTTATATTGAAATTAAAGAAAAGGAGTGCACTAAGTGGAAAAGAAGAAGAATATTTCAATGGCAGTTGTAAGAAGATTACCTAAATACCATAGATACTTATTTGAATTATTAAAAAATGACGTAGATAGAATTTCATCAAAAGAATTAAGTACAAAAATAGGATTTACAGCTTCTCAAATAAGACAAGATTTAAATTGTTTTGGTGATTTTGGACAACAAGGATATGGATATAATGTAGCAGATCTATATAAAGAAATCAGTGCTATTTTAGGTTTGAATTATGAATATAAAACTGTTATTGTAGGGGCAGGTAATATTGGGCAAGCAATTGCCAATTATTCACAATTTCAAAAGATAGGATTTAGGCTAGAAGCAATATTTGATATCAATCCTAAGCTTATAGGACTTAAAATAAGAGACGTTGAGGTTTTGGATATAGATAACTTAGGTGAGTTCTTAAAAGCCAATAAAATCGATGTAGGGGTTATTTGTGTACCAAATGAAAAGGCTCAGCATGTATGTGACACATTAGTTGAAAATGGAGTCAAAGGTGTGTGGAATTTTGCACCAATAGATTTAGAAGCTGGTGAAGACATAATTATTGAAAATGTTCACTTAAGTGAAAGTTTGCTTACATTAACGTATTTACTAAATGGAGAAAAATAAATTAAGTTGTAAAAGTTATGTAAAAATTTATTTGAAAGAATATAAATCCAAGAATCAAGGGTATCTTTGTTTCTTGGATTTATATTTTGGAACACATACGAAATATTAGCATATCTTAAATATATAAGTATATCTGTTTATTTTTCCTTAAATGAATATACATAGATTTCTCAGAGTAAAAGGGAAATACTGTGTAAAAGTAGTACAAGCATTATTGTTAAAGGGGGAAAATATATGGGGACTACTTTAGTTATTACTTTTCGAGAATTTTTAGAGATGTTAATTATTATTGTGCCATTGATTGTTTATGTTTATAAAATCAATAGACAAGAATTGCAAAAATTTATATTTGCAGGATGTGGTACAGGATTGATTCTCAGTATTTTATCGGGTGCTTTTTTAATAAATGGAATCAATTCATTAGAAGGCATGGCACAAAAGCTGTTTTTTGGAGGAACCCTGATACTTTTAGCTGTTCTTATCCTGTATCAAATAGTATGGATAGGAAGGAAAACTAAAAATATTACATTGGATGTAAATTCAAAATTTGATATAAAATTAAAAGGGACTAGTCTATTTATATTGGCAGCAGTAACTATTTTTAGAGAAAGTCTTGAGATAATTGTATTTTTATTACCAACAATGAGTCAAAATCCTTTAAATATTACAATAGGTATATTACTGGGTGTATTATTTGCTTTAGTGTTAATGGTAATAATGTATAAAACAACAATTAAGCTAAATTTAAATTTGATTTTTGCTGCATTAACTGTATTTTTAATAATAATTGGTGGACACTTATTTGGAGAAGGCTTAGTGGAGTTTGTACCGGAGAATGAATCAATAGAAATGGCAGGACAATTAATTTACTCAATTCCTTTGTTGTTTTTATTCTTAAAAAGAGAACTTAAAAAGTATATGAGAAAAAATAAAATTTAGATTATCAAACCTTGAGTGAATAAATTTATTCTCTCAAGGTTAATTTATTATATGTTATAATTTATAAAGGTATTAGTTATATTTATTAGCGAATTTAATTTTTAGTAGTATAATTATCTGATATTGGGGTGATAAAAGATGGATTTTAAATATATTGAAAATTATGTAAATAAAATAATAATTAAAGAAGTTAGAAATTTTGATTTAAAACATATATTTGAATGCGGTCAATGCTTTAGATGGGAGAGGACTAGTAATGACTCATATATAGGTATTGTACATAATAAAGTAATAGAAGTTGAGAAAATAGGGAATGATGTTATTATATACAATACTAATGAAGAAGAATTTGAGAAGGTTTGGGTTGAATATTTTGATTTATATCGTGATTATGATTCTATAAAAGAGATTTTAAGAGAAGACGATACTTTACAAAAAGCAGTTTTATTTGGAAATGGGATAAGGATTTTAAAGCAAGACCCTTTTGAAATAATAATTTCTTTTATTATTTCTTCTAACAATCGAATTCCGATGATTAAAAGAGCAATTAATAAGATATCCCAAAAGTGGGGAACTCCATTAATTTATAAAGACAAAGTTTATTATTCTTTTCCTAGTATTGAGGATTTAAAAGATAAGACTACAGAAGATTTTAGAGAATGTGGTGTTGGATTTAGAGCAAAGTATATAAATGATACAGTTAAGAAGATATATAGTGGAGAAGTAGATATTAACTACATTTGTAATTTAGAAGATGAGTTATGTCACAAAGAACTTCAAAAGATGCAAGGAATTGGGCCTAAAGTAGGAGATTGTATAATGCTGTTTTCTATGGGGAAATATTCAGCATTTCCTGTAGATGTATGGGTGAAAAGAGCTATGCAGTTTTTTTATTTGGCACCAGATGTCTCTTTGAAAAAAATCAGAGAATTTAGTGTGGATAAATTTGGTATGCTAGCAGGCTTTGCACAACAATATCTTTTTTATTATGCTAGGGAGAATAATATAAAAATTAGTTAAAATTAGGGTGAGTGAATGTTTGAACTTATAAAAGATTTAATAAAAAACTATAAACCATATATAATATTTTTCTTTATTCTCATTTTCTTTTCAATAGTAGGATATGAATATTATAAAAAGTATTTTTATATACTAAAAGACCCCCAAGAAATAAAACAGCTTGTAATGAGTTATGGGAATTTTGGATATATAGTTTTTTTGATAATACAAATTGTTCAAGTGGTTGCATTTTTTATACCAGGCGAAATAATCCAAATAGCTAGTGGTTATATTTACGGAACTTTTTTAGGATCTATTGCTTCTATTATGGGAATTACTTTGGGAAGTATGATAGTATATACTCTATCATTTAAGTTTGGAAAGCCATTTGTAAAAAAAATAATTTCAGAAAAAGATTTAAAATTATTTAGCAAAATTCTACAACTTGGAAGTATGAAATATATAGTTTTTTTGATATATTTAATTCCGGGACTTCCAAAAGATGTATTAGGATATTTTTGTGGAATAGCGGATATTAATTTTAAGGATTTTATTATATATTCAACTATTGGTAGAGTTCCAGGAATAGTTGTATCAGCATACTTTGGGCATGAATTATTGAGTGGAAAGAATCATATGCTAGTTTTTATTGCTGTAACAATGAGTATTTTATTTATTGTTGGTGTGTTTAGGGGCGAAAGAATAATAAGAGCAATAACAAGAGAAAACAATTGATTTATTCTTGTTATTGCTCTTTTATATGCTATTACATAGATATAGCAATATAATGTTACAAAGTATATTTTGAGCTATTTCTAATATATTTGTTATTAATAAGTCTATAAATATAGTAAATTATAGCACTAAATATTATTAAAATAATTACAAGGATGATTGCGCTATGAAAGAAAAATTCTTGAGGTAATATATTTATTATTGGGTCTGTTTCAGGATTAAATAGCCACATATCATTTCTAAAAAATATTTTATGAAAAATAGTAAAACTTTTATCAAAATTAATTAAGAAAAAAGAACCAAGTAATAAAGGTAAGCCTAATAAAGTTATTGATGTATATTTTAAGAAGTTATATGTTTTATGCTTTATAATATTTGTTATATTGATAGCGAAAATTACCAATAAAATCATTGATAATATATCAAGAGTATTATATATAACTTTAACTTCTTTGAAATGTTGCTTTCCTGACTGTGAAAAATTAATTGATGGAAGCTCAAAATCTATATTTTTTAATGAACCTACATAGTGAACTATATAATCATAATTTTGTTTGATTTCAATATTTGTATAATCTGTTTGTTCGCTAATATTTAAGTTTACTACGTCATAATAATATATTGGTTTAAATTTAAGAACAAACTTTGAACTTGCTACGATTAGAATAATTGTTAACATTAAAGTTAATATTACTTCATATCCAATCATCAATTTTGAGTTAATTCGCATATTATCGCCTACCTTTATCTTTTTTTTGTGTGAATAGTTTCTTAAAAATCAGTCAAAAATATTATAACATATGGAGCATTTTTAAAAATTTAGAGTAAATTAAAGTAAATTGATGAATAAGGAAGATAATACGAAATATCTTGAGATATACAATGTAAATGCTAAAATTAGTTAAACTATGGAATTTGATATTAAAATTACTATAAATTAATATTATAATTGTATTAGCACTCAATAATAGAGAGTGCTAACAATATATGATTAAATTTATATAACATAGAGATTCAAGTTGAACTATTAATTTATACTTGTCCATAACTCATTGAAACGTAGAGATTTTGATACAAGTACAAATTAAGTTTCACTATGTATTCTCTATACATAAGGAGGGTTTATTTATGAATATAAGACCACTTGGTGACAGAGTAGTAATTAAAAGTTTAGAAGCAGAAGAAAAAACTAAAAGCGGAATAGTATTAATGGGTTCAGCAAAAGAAAAACCACAAGAGGCAGAGGTAGTAGCAGTAGGACCTGGCGGAATAGTAGATGGAAAAGAAATCGTTATGGAAGTAAAAGTAGGAGATAAGGTTCTATATTCAAAATATGCTGGAACTGAAGTTAAGTATGACAATGTAGATTACGTTATTTTAAAACAAAGTGATATTTTAGCAGTAGTAGAATAAAAAGTTCAAATTGATAGGAGGAAAATAAAATGGCTAAAAGCATAAAATTTGGCGAAGATGCAAGAAGAAGTATGCAAGCAGGAGTTGATACTTTAGCGAATACAGTTAAAGTTACATTAGGACCAAAAGGAAGAAATGTTGTTTTAGATAAAAAATTTGGAGCACCATTAATAACTAATGATGGTGTGAGTATAGCAAGAGAAATCGAATTAGAGGATCCATATGAAAATATGGGAGCTCAACTAGTTAAGGAAGTTGCAACAAAAACTAATGACGTTGCAGGAGATGGAACTACTACTGCTACATTATTAGCACAAGCAATAATTAGAGAAGGTTTAAAAAACGTAACAGCTGGTGCCAATCCTATGTTAATAAGACAAGGAATTAAAAGTGCTGTAGAGGTTTCTGTTGAAGGAATAAAAAATGCTTCTAAACCAGTAGCTGGTAAAGAAGATATAGCTAGAGTTGCTGCAATTTCAGCTGCAGATGAGACTATAGGTAAGTTAATTGCTGATGCTATGGAAAAAGTAGGTAACGAAGGTGTAATTACTGTAGAAGAATCTAAATCAATGGAAACTGAGTTAGATGTTGTTGAAGGTATGCAGTTTGATAGAGGATACTTAAGTCCATATATGGTAACAGATGCTGAAAAAATGGAAGCAGTTTTAGATGATGCGGTAGTATTGATTACTGATAAAAAAATCAGTAATTTCCAAGATGTACTTCCAGTTTTAGAGCAAATTGTTCAACAAGGTAAAAAGCTTTTAATCATAGCAGAAGATGTTGAAGGCGATGCTTTAGCAAACATAATTGTTAATAGATTAAGAGGAACTTTCGTTGCAGTTGCTGTTAAAGCTCCAGGATTTGGGGATAGAAGAAAAGAAATGTTATTGGATATTGCTACTCTTACAGGTGGAGAAGTTATTTCTGAAGAACTAGGAAGAGATTTAAAAGATGTAACTATTGATATGTTAGGTAGAGCTGAAAGTGTTAAGGTTTCTAAAGAAAATACTGTTATTGTTAATGGTAGAGGAGAAAAAGCAGCTATAAATGATAGAGTATCTCAAATAAGAAATCAAATCGAAACTACTACTTCTGAGTTTGATAGAGAAAAATTACAAGAAAGACTTGCAAAATTAGCTGGTGGAGTTGCTGTAATCAAAGTTGGTGCTGCAACTGAAACTGAGTTAAAAGAAAGAAAATTAAGAATTGAAGATGCTTTAGCAGCTACTAAAGCAGCTGTAGAAGAAGGTATCGTACCTGGTGGTGGAACTGCATATGTCAATGTAATAAAAGCAGTTTCTGAATTAACTAATGAGGACGCAGATGCTAAAATTGGTATTGAAATAGTTAGAAGAGCTCTTGAAGAACCAGTAAGACAAATTGCTGAAAATGCTGGTTTAGAAGGATCTGTTATAATTGAAAAGATCAAAAATAGTGAAAATGGATTCGGTTTCGATGCTCTTCGTGAAGAATATGTAAATATGGTTGAGAGAGGAATAGTTGATCCAACTAAAGTTACAAGATCTGCATTACAAAATGCTGCATCTGTTGCTTCAACATTCTTAACAACTGAGTGTGTAGTAGCTGAATTACCAGAAAAACAACCAGCTGCACCTGCTGGTCCAGGAATGGGTATGGGAATGGACGGAATGTACTAAAAAGTTAAAATATATAAAGAGAGATTACTTTAATTTGAGTAATCTCTCTTTATATTATCAACAAGATTTAGAGAGTGTATATTCTAATAAGTTATTCCTTATTTGACAGATTGATAAGTTTTTCAAGTCTTTAATTACTAAGCTACTACCGTTGATTTTTTTTGCTTCTTTTTTTACTAAGCTTATTTCACTGGATATATTAGTTCTTGATTTATCTTCAAAAGCACCATATAAAGCAGCGATAGTAAGTGAAGTAAGCTTAAAAGATTGTTTATTTCCGTTTCTATCCAAAGATTCTTAAAGCAAAAATATCTTCTTCAATAGTTTCTTGAGGTTTTTGAATGTAATATCCTTGACCGTAATGTACACCTAATTCAATTAGTGTCATAAGTTCTTCTTTTGATTCAATGCCTTCGGCAATAATTTTTATATTGGTAGAATTTGCAAAGGTAACTAAAGATTTCATTAATGTAATTTTAAAATGATCTTTATGAATATTTCTGACTAAATCCATATCTATTTTGGCAAAATTAGGCTTTGTTTCATATAAAGTTTTTAAACCAGAATATCCGGACCCAAAATCATCTAATGCAATTTCATAACCTTGATTTTTATAGTTTTTTAAAGCTGACTTAAAATTATTATAGTCATCTATAATCGTTTTTTCGGTAATTTCAAAAATAATTAAGTTAGGGGATATATTGTTTTCTATTAAAAATTCTTTTGTAAAACCTTTAATAAAATTTTTACTATTGATTATGGTTGGATCAACATTTAGAAAAAGAAACTTGTGTAAATTTTTGTATTTGGCACTCGTTATTGCTATTTTTCTACATAAATACTCTAACTCCCATGTTTTATTATACTTTTTTGCGGTATTGAATAGTTCATCTGGGTATTCTAATGGAGAATTTTTAGGTCCTCGACTTAAAGCTTCGTAACCAAGAATTGAACCGTTTCTTAAAGTTATAATTGGCTGAAAAACCGTCCTAATATCACAAGAGGTTATTATATTATTGAGTTCCGTTAACATTATTTCACTTCCTATTAACAAAATTTGTATTACTCAAACTAAAATCATATAGATAAAGTATACTAAAATTATTGTTAAAAACTAATAGGAATTAAGTTAAATATAGGTTAATTATTTCTGGAGAGGTTAATGTTTGGAATTTAATGAATGAAATATTGCAATATAAAAAATAAAATGAAGTCTACCCAATCAAAATAAGAGTATCTATATGGAAAATAAAGAAAAAATAAAATAAATTTACTATTAAAATTCCTTGAATTTATCATATTCTATTTACTTTAAGCATAGATAAATTCATTAAAAGATTAAAAAAAAAATTATTGCAAGAAATTTATCAAAAAATAGATTATTTTAATTGACAAAATGCAAATTATAAAATAGAATATAAAATAATATATTCATAAGAAAGTTATTTTTCGCTTGTATATACCTTGAATAAGGCAAGGAGTATCTACCGAGAACCGTAAATTCTCGACTATAAGTGTTATTTTTGCATATGCTGCATTAATTTCACTTAAACTATATTTTGTGAAGTTAATGCTATTTTTATAGTATTGGAAATTATTATTTATAATAACTAAAGGAGGAAGAAAGTAATGGCAATAATATGGAAGCAAGCTTATACATTCGATGATGTTTTGTTAGTACCAAATAAATCAGAGGTTTTACCAAAGGAAGTTACATTAAAGACAAAATTGACTAAAAAAATTAACTTGAATATTCCTTTAATAAGTGCAAGTATGGATACAGTAACTGACTCAAAAATGGCTATATCAATGGCTAGAGAAGGTGGTATAGGTGTAGTTCATAAGAATATGAGTATTGAGAGACAAGCGAGTGAAGTTGATAAAGTAAAAAGACAAGAAAATGGAGTTATTACAGATCCATTCTTTTTAGCACCTGATAATACAATTGAAGAAGCAAATGGTTTAATGGCTAAATATAGAATTTCTGGTGTTCCTATATGTGTAGAAGAAAAATTGGTTGGGATAATTACTAACAGAGATATATTATTTGAAACTGATTTTTCTAAAAAAATTGAAAGTGTAATGACTAAAGAAAATTTAGTTACTGCTGCAGAAGATACTACACTAGAGGAAGCAAAAGAGCTTTTAAAAACTCACAGAATTGAAAAATTACCTTTGGTTGATAAAGATAACAACTTAAAAGGCTTAATAACAATAAAAGATATCGAAAAAGTAAGAAAGTTTCCAAATGCAGCGAAAGATGAAAAAGGTAGATTATTATGTGGAGCTGCTGTAGGAGTAACTGGAGATATGATGGAAAGAGTAGAAGCTCTAGTAAATGCTGGGGTAGATGTTATAACTATAGATACTGCGCACGGTCATTCAATGGGAGTAATTAGTGCTGTTAAGAAAGTGAAAGAAGTTTATCCAGAACTGCAAATTATCGCTGGTAATATAGCTACAGCAGAAGCAACAAAAGATTTAATTGAAGCTGGTGCTGATTGTATAAAAGTAGGAATTGGGCCAGGATCTATATGTACTACAAGAGTTGTAGCAGGGGTTGGGGTACCTCAATTAACAGCTGTTATGGATTGTGTAGAAGAAGCTAATAAATATGATATTCCTGTAATTGCAGATGGAGGAATCAAATATTCAGGAGATGTTGTTAAAGCATTAGCAGCAGGTGCAAAGATCGCAATGATGGGTTCACTTTTAGCAGGATGTGCTGAAGCTCCAGGAGAACTTGAGATTTATCAAGGAAGAAGCTATAAAGTATACAGAGGTATGGGTTCTTTAGCTGCTATGGCTGAAGGAAGTAAAGATAGATATTTCCAAGAAGATAGTAAAAAATTAGTTCCAGAAGGTGTAGAAGGAAGAGTGCCTTATAAAGGACCTGTTCAAGATACTTTGTTCCAATTAGTTGGTGGAATTCGTTCTGGTATGGGATACTTAGGTGCAAAAACTTTAGTGGATTTATACGAAAATGCAAGATTTGTAACTCAATCAGCTTCAGGATTAAGAGAAAGTCATCCGCATGATATTTCAATTACTAAAGAAGCTCCTAACTATAGCGTTAGTGTTTAATTAGAAGTATAATTATATATAGATAAACCGCATATAAATTATAATTTATAATCAAACTATAATTTAACTTATTGAAATATGATATTTGTGTTTACAGTTGATGGTTGACAGTTTAAAGTAAAGGACACCTTTCGCTAACACGAAAGCTTTTAATTTAATTTTAAGATTTTCCCCTAGGAAAATCATCCACAACTGTGCACTGTGCATTGTTAATTGTGAACTGATTTATAACATAGGAGGACAATATGGAAAAAGAATTAGTATTGGTAATTGATTTTGGTGGACAATACAATCAACTTATTGCTAGAAGAGTAAGAGAGCACAATGTATATTGTGAAATTGTACCATATAACTATACAATAGAAAAAATAAAAGAGAAAAATCCTAAGGGCGTTATATTCACTGGTGGACATAGTAGTGTTTATGGTGAAGGAACGGCAACAATAGAAAAAGAAATATTTGAACTTGGAATTCCTGTACTTGGAATTTGTTATGGACATCAATTAGTTGCTCATTTATTAGGTGGTAAAGTTGAAAGTCCTGATATAAGAGAATACGGTAAAAAAGATGTTGAATTAGATACAACTTCATTGTTGTTTGATGGAATGAATGAAAAAGACCAATCATGGATGAGTCATACTGACTACGTTTCTGAAGTGCCAGCTGGTTTCAAAGTAATAGGAACAACAGACCAATGTCCAGTTGCGGCTTTTGAAAATGCTGAAAGAAAAATTTATGGAGTTCAATTCCATCCAGAAGTACAACACACTTTATTTGGACAAAAAATGCTTGGAAACTTCTTATTTAACATATGTAACGTAAGAGGAGATTGGTCAATGGCCTCTTTTGCTCAAGATAAAATTGCAGAAATCAAAGCATTAGTTGGAGATAAAAAGGTTTTATGTGCATTATCAGGAGGGGTAGATTCTTCAGTTGCAGCGGTTATGGTTCATAAAGCAATTGGAAAGCAATTAACATGTGTATTTGTTGATCACGGTCTTCTTAGAAAAGATGAAGGAGATCAAGTTGAAAATATATTCAAAAAGCAATTTGATATGAATTTAATTAGAGTCAATGCTCAAGATAGATTTTTAGGGAAACTTAAAGGTGTTAGTGATCCTGAGAAGAAGAGAAAAATCATTGGTGAAGAATTTATTAGAGTGTTTGAAGAAGAATCTAATAAGCTTGGACAATTAGATTTTCTAGTTCAAGGAACTATTTATCCAGATGTTGTAGAAAGTGGAACAGACACCTCAGCAACTATAAAAAGTCACCATAATGTAGGTGGATTACCTGAAGATATGCACTTTGAATTAATTGAGCCTTTGAGAGAATTATTTAAAGATGAAGTTAGAGCTGTTGGTGAAGAATTAGGTATCCCTCATAAATTAGTGTGGAGACAGCCTTTTCCAGGTCCAGGGCTTGCCATTAGAGTTCTTGGAGAAATCACTGATGAGAAATTATTTATCACAAGAGAAGCAGATGCAATATATAGAGAAGAGATTGCAAATGCAGGACTTGATGAAGAAATCTGGCAATACTTTGCATGCCTACCAAACATCCAATCTGTTGGGGTTATGGGAGACGAGAGAACTTACTGCCATACAATAGCTTTAAGAGCTGTAACATCTTCAGATGCAATGACTGTTGACTGGGCTAGAATACCTTATGAAGTATTAGATACAGTATCTAGAAGAATAGTTAATGAAGTTAAAGGTGTTAATAGAATTGTATATGATATAACAAGTAAACCACCTGCAACTATTGAGTGGGAATAAAATATAATGCTCAAAAACCGTTATTTTAAGCGGTTTTTGAGCTTTTTTTATTGTATATGAATTTGTGAAATTCTCACAGTATCTAAAAGATACTATAATACTATCTGGTGCCTATACCACTTTGAAGTGCGTTCTTCACACGGATAGATACATATTATAATATAAAATCATAAGGGAAGAGGCCGCTTCAAAGCAAAAAAATATATAATTCATAATTTAGGAAAGAGATTGTTTAAGAATAAGATCTACAATTATGAATTATGAATTGTCAATTTTGCATTCATTAAGGTTTTCGATTGCGAAAGGTTTCAATAACTGTGAACTGTGCACTGTGAACTGTGAACTAAAATTATAGATAAAGATAGGAGATAAAGAAAATGAAAAAACTAGCATCAATATTATTAGTGAGTATGTTGTTAATAGGCATTTTAACGGGATGTGGTTCATCGGATACTAAAAGTAATGAAGATGTATTAAAGGTAGCAATAGACTTGAAATATCCTCCATTTATGTATGTGGATGATGAAGGAAATCCAGCAGGATTAGAAGTGGATTTAGCTTATGCATTTGGAGAATATATTGGCCAAGAAGTCCAAATTGTAAATACAGATTTCCCTATGTTAATCCCTTCTTTAGAAACTGGAGAAACGGATATAGTAATTAGTGATATGTCAGTGAAGAAAGAAAGAAAAGAAAAGGTTGATTTTTCAGAAGGATATCGTTATGGAAGAACTTTAGCTTTAGTAAATAAAGAATTCTATGAGGAAAACAATATTTCAGATGATATGGCAGCACAGGACTTTTTTAATATAGATGGAATAAGAGCAATAGGTTTATCAGGAACAATTTCAGTAAGTGTGCCACAAAATTATGGTTTAGATGTAACTGAAATAACAGAAATTGCTTCTGGGTTAATGGAAGTAACGTCAGGTAATTATGATATTTTAGTAGGGGCAAATACTATTATTGGTGACCATGCGGCAAATAAAGAAACTACAGAAATTTATTTTGGAATCCCTGAATATTCTGCTTCAGCCTTTGCAGTAAAAAAAGGTAACACTGAATTATTAGAGAAAGCAAATGAATTTATAGCTACATTGTATGAGGAAGGTGGTTTATATGAACAACTTGGAAGCAAATACGACGATGAAATTGGAGAATTCCTTAAAGATAAATCACTGGGACTCGAATACATCGTCAACAAACCAGAATAAAAACAGTAAGAACAGCCAATTCATTCAAAAAATATTAGCTTACGCAATTGTTATAGCAGGATTTGCAATTATATTATTTACGGCAACTGATAACTTAAGGTATGATTTGGTATTGAAAGAGACAAATTTACTTCTTAGTGCATTATTTACTACTTTATGGGTAAGCGTAGTAACATTAATAATTAGTATGATATCTGGTTTTATGTTCTTTATAAGTATGAATAGTAAAAATACGTTTTTGAGAACACTAACAAATTTAATGAAAGAAATAGTAATGGGAACACCATTGTTAGTTATGATATTTTTAGTGGTTTATGTTTTAGGCATAAGATTGGGTATTAATGAGAAGTTAGCATTAGGGATAATGGCATTAACATTTTACATGACTCCATATATTGCTAATGCATACCAAACTGCTAGTGCAGTTGTTGATGAGGACCAATACACTGTAATGAGTTTATATCATTTTAATGGATGGCAAAAATACAGATATGTAATTATCCCTCAGATGGTTAAGCCTTTAATTCCATCTATGATAAATAATTTATCTAGTATTATTAAAGGTTCAGCCCTACTAAAAATAGTGTCTGTTTCGGAAATATCTTATATAATAACTGTTATTTCTAACAAAAACTATGCTGCCATTGAAGGGTATTTAGTAATGTGGGTTATGTATTTAATTATTACAATACCGTTATCATTACTAGCTGGTTATGTTGGAAGGAGATTTTCTGTATGAAAATAGAGTTAAATAATATAAGTAAATCATATGATGATAAATTGATATTAAAAGATTTAAATATTAATATTTCGAATATAACTTCTCTTGGAATTATTGGAGAGTCAGGCTGCGGTAAATCGACACTTTTGCGTCAATTATCTGGAATCGAAATTGCTGATGAAGGTACAATTATAGTTAATAATATTAAGTTAGTGCAAAATAGTTTAAAAGAATATCATGATAAAATAGGTTATGTATTTCAAAAGCACAATCTTTTTCCCCATTTATCTATAAAGAATAATATTCTATTAATATTAGAAAGGATAAAGAAAATGGACAAGAGCCAGGCTAATAAGAAGTGTGATGAAGTTTTAGAAGAGTTTTATCTTATTGATATAGCGAAACAAAAGCCTAATAAAGTATCTGGTGGGCAAGCTCAAAGAGCTTCAATAGCTAGAGCTTTTGTTACTTCACCGGAATTGGTATTTTTAGATGAACCAACAGCAGCGCTTGATCCAATTCTTACAAAAGAAGTATTAGATTCTGTGCAGATATTAAAAAATAAAGGAACTGAATTTATTTTTGTTACTCACGAAATGGAATTCTTAAAAAAGTTTGCTGATTATTTTATATTCATGGACAAGGGTGAAATTATAGAACATGGGTATATGAGTTACTTAGACAATCCAAAAACTCAAAAATTGAGAAAATTTATGAATAGATAGGGGAGCGGTATTATGTTAAATAGTAAGGAAATATTTGAGAAATTTGAAAAGCTTAATGCATATGCATTTTCAACAATTGATGGAGAATATCCTGAAACTAGGATAGCTCACTTTTTAACTTATGATGATGAGGGAATTTACTTTCAAACTATGAAAGTTAAGCCTTTTTACCGTCAATTAAAGAAAACTAATAAAGTTGCTGCATGCTCAATGGTGGCAGATGCTGTGCCAGCAACGCATGACAAGGATGGGTTACCAAACTTCCCAGCAGGCTTTTTCATTAAAATAAGTGGAGATGTTAGAGAGCTATCCTTTGAAGAATTAACAAAAAAAGAGGAGAAAGATTCAAGGTTCTTACCATTAGTTAAAGATATTGAAAAATATCCAACTATGACAACTTTTGTATTGTACCGATATAAAGGTGAAGTATATAATTATGATTTTGCAAAAACTAAGCGTGATTATAAATTAGAGCGTGAGAGATTCTCATTTGGAGGCATGGAGCAAATAAAGCCAGGTTTTGTAATAGAAAAGGATAAATGTATAGCTTGTGATAATTGCTTTAAAGTATGTACTTTTAGTGCAATTGTACCTGGAGAAAAGTATTCAATAAATAGTAATAGATGCGATGAATGTGGGTCTTGTTACAGTGTATGTCCAGTGAATGCTGTAGTAGCTAAGATGCCTATGGAAGAAGACTATAGAAAAGAATGTGGAAAGAAAGTACTTAGTTATATGAAGAGTAAGTAAAATTAAAGCTCAACACCTTTATTTAAAATGGTTTTTGAGCTTTCTAACTATACTGTGCTATTTTGTTTGAATTCTTTACCCCAAACTGCCATTGTATCTAAAATGGGTTTTAAGCTACGGCCTGTATCAGTTAAAGAGTATTCTACTTTTGGTGGAATGACAGGATATATTTTTCTTGTTAGTAGACCATCACTCTCCATATCTCTAAGGTGACTTGTAAGAACCTTTTGTGTTATACCTGAAACTGAGCGCATTAATTCATTGAAACGCATAGTTTTCTCCATTAAATCTCTTAGAATCAATACTTTCCATTTGTTTCCTATTAATGATAGTGTTGTTTCTACAGGACAATCCGGCATTTTTTTATTTGTAGACATAGAGAAACCTCCAGTATATTTATATCTGTACCTTCGGAAAGATACTACAATACTATTGTATATTATTAGGAATAAAAGTTCAAGAATTAATAAGTTATAAGGTATAAGTTTTAAGTTAATGAATGAGATTGTTAATTGTGAATTGCATAGATAAATATTCGAATAAGTTTATCTATAAATGATAGGAGGTTAATAATTTGGAAATAAAAAATATATTTAAGAATAGAAATAGAAAAATTGAAAATGGTGCAAAAGTTCAGAATACACTTAGTAACAGTGAATACAGATATGAAAGAATTAAAAACTTAATAAAAGATGCTGATGCTATAATAGTTGGTGCAGGAGCAGGTCTTTCAACAGCTGCTGGGCTCGAATATGGTGGCGAAAGATTTGAGAGTAATTTTAAAGAGTTTATTAATAAATATGGAATGACAGATATGTATTCAGCAGCTTTTTATCCTTTTAAAACTCAGGAAGAAAAATGGAGCTATTGGAGTAATCATATTTTAATGAATAGATATGAGTTTAAAGAAAATGGTACATACAAGAATTTAAAAGATTTAATAAAAGATAAAGATTATTTTGTTTTAACAACTAATGGTGACCATCTATTTTATAAGGCGGGTTTTGATTCTAATAGAATTTTTGCCACTCAAGGTGATTATGGGTTATTACAATGCGCTAAGGCTTGTCATGATAAATTATATGATAATGAACATATTGTTTATGAAATGATTGAAAAGCAAAAGGATTTAAAAATACCTTCAGAGTTAATTCCTAAATGTCCTGTTTGTGGTGGAGATATGGAAGTAAATCTTCGTAAAGATAATTATTTTATTCAGGATGAAAATTGGGATATTGAATATAAAAACTATGAAAATTTCTTATCAAAACATAAAGAAGATAAGGTTCTATTTATTGAATTAGGTGTAGGAATGAATACCCCTGTAATAATAAAATATCCATTTTGGAGAATGACTAATTCATGGCCAAATGCCACTTATATTTGTATAAATAAAGGCGCTGCATATGTTCCAAATGAAATTAAAGATAAATCAATTTGTATAGATGAGGATATTAAAGTAGTTATGGAAGAAATGTCTGAAGTTAAGAAGGGTGAGGAGTAGAATGCAACAAAAAGAAAGATTAGATTATTTAATAAGTACATTAATTTCTGAATCTAAACAGTATCAAAAAATCAACTTAAGTAAAGTAGAAGACAAAAGAGGTTTATTACGTTCTCTAATGAATGTTAGATTACCAAAACAGATTTCAAAAGAATTTTTAGATGTACAAAATGATTTTCTGAAACAAGAGATTATTGATAAAGGGATAGTTAAGTTAAATGAAATACCAACAATAGAGGAAGAATTTAACTCTAAGAATGAATTTGGCAGTAAAATTTCAATATGGCAGGGCGATATTACAAGGTTAGAGGTAGGCGCAATTGTAAATGCAGCAAATGCCCAAATGTTAGGCTGCTTTATCCCCCAGCATAAATGTATAGACAATGCAATTCACTCAGTTGCAGGGATTCAGTTGAGAGAAGCTTGTAATGATTATATGCAACAAAATAGAAAATTTAATGCGAATTATGAGGAGCCAACTGGAACTGCTATGTTAACAGGAGCTTTTAATCTTCCGAGTCAATATGTATTGCATACAGTAGGTCCTATTGTAAGTAATAAATTAAATGATTCACTAAAACAAGATTTGAAAAATTGCTATAAATCATGTTTAACACTAGCTTTAGAAAATGGGATTAGAACACTAGCCTTTTGTTGTATCTCTACAGGAGAATTTAGATTCCCTAATGATGAAGCTGCAAAAATAGCTGTTGAAACTGTTAATGAATTTATGAAACAGAATAGGGATAGCTTTGATCGTTTTATATTTAATGTTTTTAAAGATGTTGATTATGCGATATATGTAAGATTATTATAATTATAAATGGTTTGAAAAAATTTTAAGTATCGATTTATTCGGTGCTTTTTCTATGCAATAAAAGTTTAAAATATGGTAATATAAAAGAAAATCATTTTGTTAGTCTTTCAAGAAAGGATGTGACTAAGATTAAAAAATATTTTATAATTTTTTCTACAATTCTATGTTGTTCTTTGTTATTTTTTATAGAACAAAGCATAGGAGTTAGTTATATTGTAAAAACTATAATAAAAATAATAGCTTTTACTTTAGTTCCTTATGTATATTTTAGGTTTTATAAAAAACAATCAATAAAGAATGCTTTGAACTTATCGAGTACAACAAAGAAACATTTTAAGTTAGGTATAATTTTTGGTGCTATATCATTTGGAATAGTATTATTGGCATACTTTATTTTTAGAAGTTATATTGATATTGCAGCTATTTCTAATGAAATGCAAACAAAATCTAAAATTACTCCATCTAATTTTATTTTAGTAGGATTATACGTGACTTTTGGAAATTCATTTTTAGAAGAATTCTTTTTTAGAGGTTTTGTATTTTTAAATCTTTACGAATTGGGATACACTAAAATAGCATATGTTTTTTCTTCAATAGCTTTTGCTTTATATCATTTAGCTATTTTTAGAACGTGGTTTGATTTTCCTATAATGGTTCTCGCTTTATTTGGATTAATTTCAGTTGGAGTTATCTTTAACTGGTTGGACACAAAATCAAAGAACTTTATAAATTCTTGGATTCTTCATATATTAGCTGATAGTGCAATTATTATCATAGGAATGAAAATGTTTGAAATAATTTAGGGGTGAAAAGGATTACTCATGTTGTTACTTATAACAATTTATGGTAACATATTTTGTGAGAATATATGAATGGTAGTGTAGTGATTTATTTTTCTTGATTTATTTTTTTTATTGAATTAAAATTTTTTTGTATGAATTTTTAAGGAGGTATTAAAACATTATGGGAATCACATTAGATTTATCGAAAACAAAACCATATTTAAATGACCATGAAGTTGAGCAATTACAACCAATGGTAAGTGCTGCGCATAGTATGTTACATAATATGACAGGAGCAGGTAATGAATTTTTGGGGTGGATAGATTTACCATTGAACTATGATAAAGAAGAATTCTCAAGAATAAAAGCGGCTGCTGAAAAAATTAAAGCTAATTCTGAGGTTTTAGTTGTTATTGGAATTGGTGGTTCATATTTAGGTGCTAGAGCTGCAATTGAAATGTTAACAAATACATTCCATAATTATTTACAAAGTGGAAGTAAAGACGGAGTTACTGTTTTATATGCTGGAAACAATATTAGTTCTACATATATGGCAGATTTATTAGAGCTTGTTAAAGATAAAGATTTCTCAGTTAATGTTATTTCTAAATCAGGAACTACAACTGAACCAGCAATAGCTTTTAGAATATTTAAAGATATGTTAGAAAAAAAATACGGAAAAGATGGAGCAAAAGAGAGAATATACGCTACAACTGATAAAGTAAGAGGTGCACTTAGACAATTATCTGATTCAGAAGGATATGAAACATTTATTATTCCAGATGATGTTGGAGGAAGATTTTCGGTATTAACTCCAGTTGGTCTTTTGCCTATAGCAGCAGCAGGTGTAAATGTTGATGAAATGATGAAAGGTGCACAAGATGCAAGAGAAGAATATAGTGTTCCTGAATTAGAGAAAAATATAGCATATCAATATGCAGCTGCAAGAAATGCTTTATATTCAAAAGGAAAGACAACTGAAATGATGGTTAATTTTGAGCCTTGTCTTCATTACATGGGAGAATGGTGGAAACAATTATACGGTGAGAGTGACGGAAAAGATCAAAAGGGTATTTTTCCAGCAGCAGCAGATTTCTCAACTGATTTGCATTCAATGGGACAATATATTCAAGATGGTATGAGAACTTTGTTTGAAACGCAATTGAATGTTGAAAAGCCTAGAAAATCTATAATAGTTGAAGCTAATGAAGAAAATCTAGATGGACTAAACTTTTTAGCAGGAAAAGATATGGACTTTGTCAATAATCAAGCCTTTAGTGGGACAGTTCTTGCCCATGTAGACGGTGGAGTGCCTAATATTATTATTAACATTCCTGAATTGACTCCATACTATTTTGGTTCTTTAGTATATTTCTTTGAAAAGGCTTGTGGATTAGGTGGATATTTATTAGGTGTTAATCCATTTAATCAACCAGGTGTTGAAGCATACAAGAAAAATATGTTTGCTTTATTAGGTAAACCAGGATTTGAAGATTTAAAAGCAAAATTAGAAGAAAGACTATAAAAACAGTGCACAGTTCACAATGCACAGTTCACAGTTAAAGAAAGCTTTCGCTTAGGGATCGTTTAAGAATAATTCCCACTATATTTCATTAAAAAAATGTTTGTAATTGCATATTTTTTAATGAAAAGTGGAATTAATTCTTAAGCTGACCCTTAGTCGAAAGCTTTTATTTAAAGATTTTCTGAAAGAAAATCCTCCTATACTGTCAATTGTATACTGTCAACTGGAAAAGTTGGTGAATATGAGAATAATAGTAGATGCAGATGCATGTCCAGGAAAAACTTATATTGAAAAAGCTGCTAAAGAACATGATATAGAGGTAATAATGTATTGTGATTATAATCATTATTTGCAAAGTGATTATAGCATAATAAGAATTGTGGATAGTGGATTTCAAAGTGTGGATATGAAAATTGTTAATGAAGCAAAAAAAAGTGATATAATAATTACTCAAGATTACGGGGTAGCGGCTATGGTGCTGCCAAGAGGATGTTATGCTATAAGTCCCAAGGGCTATATTTATGATGAAAAAAATATAGATACTTTATTAGAACAAAGACATATATATGCAAAAATCAGGAGAGGTGGAGGCAGGACAGGTTCAATTAAGAAAAGAACTGAGGATGATAACAAACGACTTTATAAGAACTTAGTTTTTTTGATTAAAAAGAATAAAAAATAAATAGACCCTATTTCAGGGCCTATTTTTCATAATATATATTTGCGCTTAAACACTCAACATGTAACATATTAGATTCTTGAACTTTAATTGGCTTCTCACCAACATAGTATTTGTTTACTACTTGATGAAAAATAGATTTGTATGGAAGGTTAATATTTACACTGTGCTTATTTGGATTATATATAATTAAAATATTTTTCCATTCGTCATTATTAGCATAGTTCTTTATAAAAAACGCCACAACATTCTCTGGTACATTGTCTATGAATTCTATTGACTGTTTTACTAAATGGCTAGAAGCTATTCTAAAGGCAGGGTGAGCTAGACGAAGTTTTATAAGACCTTTAGTATACTCATATACATCTTTAAAATCTGCTTTTCTTTTCCAATCAATTGAATTTATTTCATCTGGTGATTTATAACTATTTTCTACACCTTTTTTTGTCCTACAGAATTCCATTCCCGAATGTAAAAAAGGAACTCCTTGACTTGTGAGCAAAACTACATTGGCTAGTTTAACCAGTTGTTTTTTCTCGTCGATATTAAATTCCTGAGAATTTAATTGGAACTTATCCCATAACGTATGGTTATCATGACAAGATATAAAATTAATTGATTGAGTTGGGTTAAGAAACTTCTGATGGTTGCAATTATAACCAATAGAACCTAATATACAATTTTTAACTACATATTCTAAATGTGGTTTTCCATTAACATAGCCTTTATCATAAGGTGCAAAAATATTACCTTTGAGTATATCTCTAAAATAATCATTAAAAAATCCGATTTCAGGGAGTTTTTTACTATTATTTATAGTTGCTCTTTTGTTTGTGGGAAGATTAGTATTTAAATCCCACCCTTCGCCGTAAATTATGATATTAGGATTAATTTTCTTTAAAGCAGAATAAACTTCTTTCATAGTTTCTATATCATGAATACCCATTAAATCAAATCTAAAACCATCAATATGGTATTCTTTTGCCCAATAACAAACGGAATCAATTATAAATCTTCTCATCATAACATTTTCTGATGCAGTATCATTGCCACAACCAGTACCATTTGAAGGTTCATTACTATTATAATACCTAAAATAATATTTAGGAAAAATGTTATAAAAGTTACTTTCTTCTAGTTTGAATAAATGGTTGTATACAACATCCATAATAACTCCTATGTTATTATTGTGAAAGTGTTGAATCATACTTTTTAATTCTAATATACGTGTTTTAGGATCAAAAGGGTCCGTTGAATATACCCCTTCAGGAGCATTTAAATTAACAGGGTCATATCCCCAATTATATTGAATTGGGTTCTTTTCATCTATGCTACTCTGACTAAAATCATAGAAAGGCATAATTTGTACATGGGTAATGCTTAATTCTTTTATATGTGAAAACCCAGTTTTTTGATTATAAATAGACATAGTATTATTTTCTGTTAACCCTAAATACTTGCCTCTATTTAAAATAGAACTATTTTTATTTGAAGTTATATCCTTAATATTTATTTCATATATTACGGTATCTGTGATTTGGTTATTTTGAATATACAAATCTTTTTCCCAGTTCACAGGATTTGTATCTTTTAAGTCTAAAATAGATCCTCTCATACCATTTATTCCTACTGCAGGTGTATATGGATCAACAACTTCTCGTTGAGAATCATAAACTTTAACTTTATAATTGAAAAAATAATTTTTTAAATTTCTATAAAGTTTTATTGTCCATACTCCATTTTCTTCATACATATCATATTTTTCTGGTGTTTCTTTAATATCTGAATCTCCTGTTTTATATAGCAAAAGAGATACTGAAGTGGCCGCAGGTGACCAAAGTCTAAATTCTGTGCATGAGGAAGTGTAAGAATATCCTAACTTTTTATCTGTAGAATAAATTTTATTAAATTCTTCAGACTTAAACAGAGAAGAATACGACAATTTTAATGTAATATTTTTAAATATCAATGTGCTTTCAAATTTTATATTTATTTTATTAGAAAGAGAAAGGTTGTAATAACCATCTTTTATAACAGAAATTTTGGAAATTTTTATATGTAAGGTTCCATTTATAAGAATAATTTCATCTTTAAGAATATCTTCGGCATTATCAAATTTTATATTAATATTATTAAAATTCACTAAAAAAGCGTCTATTATACGCATTCCATTCCTCCTAAAAGGTTAAAACTCTAAAGAATTAACTTAATTATAAACTCATTTACTAAACAAGTCAAAAAATGTTAGTGTAAAGTAATGAAATGTAATATAATTAGTATATTGATATATTATGAGTCAGAGGTGAAGCTTATGAATGAATTAAATGTTAGATTTAATTTGAATTCTCCACAAAAGAAATTTAAAGAAATAATTATTAACGTTAATAAACATTCAGATGAAAAATTGTTATATAAGTATATGATTGGGTATAATGGCAGATGGAGGACTTTGAAAAACTATAGCATGTCAACAAAAGCTATATGGATACCTAGAGAAGATGGGAATTATATAATTATGATACAAGCTAAAATGTCTCATAGTAAAAAACCTTTTGATTATATATATAAGTGTCAATACTCAATTGGTAATATTAAAACTAATATCATTGAAAAAATCAATGTAAACAAAAAAGAGGTAATTGTTGGCGAAAAAGTTTTAATAAATGTATCTCCTAAGGATAAAGGATTAATGTACAAATATATAATAAATCAAGGTGAAAATCAAATCCATTATAAAGAATATTCAAAAGAAAACTCTATAGAATATGTTACTGAATATATTGGGGAGCATATTATTACAATACAGAGTAAAGATGAAGATTCTGAAGTAGCATTTGAAGACTTGAAAAAAACAAGGATAAAAGTAATACCACAGGAAAAGTACGAGATTAAGTCACTAATCCCATGTGAAACTTTATTGTATACAGAGAATGAGTTAAAATTTAAAGTTGATGTTCAAAAGTGTTTAAAAAGTAAAGCACTTTATAAGTTTGAAAAGATAGATAATGAAAATAAAAACATTATCTTAAGTGATTTTTCAGAAAGTAATATCCTAAAATACAATGAAAAGAATCCGGGATCATATACTTTGGTATGTTATGTTAAATCAAAAGATTCCGAAGAACCTTTTGATGATAAAACTACTTTAATGTATTCAGTAAAATTAAATGCTAAAGAAGAAGAAAAATTCAAAGAAATTGAAATATTAACTGAAGATAGACAAGCGTGCGAAGAAGAAACTGTTTTAGTTCAAAAAGCTGTAGCTGTGGATATGGATTCATATAAAGATGAAGAAGTGAAAATCAAATATATCACAATAAATAAACTTATTAATAATGGTGAAGAAGGTTTTATTGACTTAGAAGTTTTTGCAGAAGGCGGAAGTGAGATATTATATAATTATAAGATTAATAAATCAGGAAATGAAGATATCATTGAATATTCTACGAACAATACACTGAATTTTTCAACAGAAAAATTTGGTGAGTATGAAATAGAGACTACTGTAAAAAATATAGATGCAGATAACAAATGCTATGAGAAGGCTATTACATTTGTTTATATTGGAGAGAACAAAATTGATTATTCAATAATGGGAGCAAAAAACGAATATTTAGTTGGGGATAAAATCGTTATTGATTTTCATAAAAATAATATTGAAAATTTAATGTATAAATATATAATACGATTAGAAAATACGATAATTGAGGAAATCGATTTTTCAAAAAATGGTAAGTTAATATTCCAGCCTAGAGTGGAAGGTGGCTATTCTATTGATATAGTTAAAAAGAATATTGATACAGGAATTGAAAAAGAATATTTAAATAATACAATGATTTGTATTAAAGAATTTAAAACTGTTAAAATTACAGATGTACATATTGATAAAGATGAATATATAATTGATTATCCGATTACTATACGAGTAGAATCAATGTATGGAGAAGATGTTATGTACGAATTCTATATAAACGAAGATAAAAACTGGAAGCTAGTTCAAAATCTTAGTAAAAAAAATTATTATACATTTTTACCTAGAAAGTTAGGGAAATATTCAGTCTTTATTATTGCAAAAAGCAGAGATTCATTATCAAAATATGATGATTATAAAAAAATTGATTTAAATATTGAAATGGATATATTATAAAAAGGAGCTAAAGATGGAGAGAATAGACAAAATACTTGCGAATCTAGGATATGGTTCTAGAAAAGAAATTAAGAAATTAGCTAAAAATGGAGACATTGAAGTTGAAGGAAAGACTATAAAAGATGTAAGTGCAAAAGTTGATCCTAATACAATGATTATAAAAGTCTTTGGAGAAGAGATTTTATATAGAGAATATGTGTACATAATGCTAAATAAACCTAATGGAGTGGTATCTGCAACTCACGATAATTATGATGAAACAGTAGTAGATTTACTACCATATGAGTATCAAGTATTTAAACCAGCCCCTGTTGGTAGGTTAGATAAAGATACAGTTGGATTACTTTTATTAACTAATGATGGTGAACTAAATCATAGATTGACATCCCCAAAACATCATGTAGATAAAGTATATTATGCAGAGATAGATCAAAAAGTTGATGAAAGAGATATTGCAGAATTCAAAAAAGGGATTGTGTTAGAGGATGATTATGAATGTCTTCCTGCAAAATTAGAAATAATTACTGCAAATGAGCATGGTTCTGAAATATTACTTACAATCCGTGAAGGTAAATTCCACCAAGTAAAGAGGATGTTTATAGCTAGAGGTAAGAATGTTGTTTTTCTTAAAAGAGTAAAGATGGGACCTTTGGAATTAGATAAAAACTTGGCTAAAGGCCTATTTAGAGAACTTACTGAAGAAGAAGTTGCACAACTTAAGATGATATAATTGTATATAAAAGTATAATAATTTAACGATTACATAAAAATGAAAGAAAAATATTAATAAATATAAAAAAATGCAATATTTTTTGTAAATGACTTGCTTTTTAATACTAATTCTAATATAATATTTTCTGCAAGGGAAAATAAAAAATTAATAGTCCCCTTTTTATTTCGGAAGGTACCCAGCCCCAGGGTGACCTTCGCCCTATTGCATAAAACAATTTTGCTACCTAGAGGTAGCATTTTTTTTTTGCTCTGTTTTAAACTAAAGTGAATCTATAGTGAAATACTTTTGTGGGATAACCTTACTATGTGATAAAATATAATTATGCAATATACGAGAGGTGATTTTATGGCAGATTATATGTCAAAATTAAAAAGTTCTGGAATGGATTTTTTGTGTGAAGCTATGTTATCTTTAGAAAGCATTGAGGAATGCTATAAGTTTATAGAAGATATTTTTACTATTAATGAAATAAAATCAGTAGAGCAAAGGCTTCAAGTTGCTAAAATGTTAAAACAGAAGAAGACTTATACTGAAATTGCTGATAAGACAGGAGCTAGTACAGCTACTATTAGTAGAGTTAATAAATGTCTAAATTATGGAAGTGACGGGTACAACCTTGTATTAGAAAGAATAAATTGGGAATAATAGATAAACAGAACAATAAAATTAAAAATTCTTAATTTAAATAAAGAATTTTGTAGATATAAAAAAATGGTGTTTAACTAATTTGATACATTGAAGATACTAATGTGTTAATATTTGAGGAGTGGTTGAATGGACTTAAAGAACTTACTGAATAAAGAACAATATGAGGCAGCAACAGCAATAGAAGGACCAGTGTTGGTTTTAGCTGGTGCAGGAAGCGGAAAGACAAGAGTACTTACATATAGGATAGCGCATATGATTCAAGATCTTAATATTCCATTTTATAGTATTTTAGCTATAACTTTCACAAATAAAGCAGCAGGTGAAATGAAAGAAAGAATTAAAAACTTAATTGGTGATGATGCGGATAACATGTGGGTATCTACTTTTCACTCAAGTTGTATAAGAATATTAAGAAGAGAAATTGATAAAATTGGGTACAATAAGAATTTTGGAATTTATGATACTTCTGATTCTAGAATTCTGATGAAAGATTGTATGAAAGAATTAAATATAAATGAAAAAGATATGAATGAAAAAGAAATTTTATCTAAAATAGGAGAGCTAAAGGATAATTTAATTACTCCCAAAATGTATGAAAAAGAAGCTGAATCAAATTATAGATGGAGCAAAATATCTGAAGCATATGGCCTTTATCAGAAAAAGTTGAAAAATAATAATGCATTGGATTTTGATGATATAATATTTAAAACAGTGGATTTGTTTAAAAAATATCCGGATGTTTTGGAATTTTATCAAAGAAAATTCAAGTATGTTATGGTTGATGAATATCAAGATACAAATAAAGCTCAATATGAACTAGTGAGATTATTAGCAGCAGGTCATAAAAATATTGTTGTAGTTGGAGACGATGACCAATGTATTTATCAATGGAGAGGCGCGGATATTAGAAATATTTTAGACTTTGAAAAAGACTATCCTAATGCTAAAGTTGTTAAATTAGAACAAAATTATAGGTCAAAAGAAACAATTTTGAATGCTGCCAATATTGTAATAAAAAATAATATGAATAGAAAGAACAAAGTTTTAAGAACAGAAAATGAAGCAGGAGAAAAAGTGAAAATTTATAGAGCAACATCTGATATAGATGAAGCTACATTTGTTGCAAATAATATAAAAAAGCTAGCAGAAAGTGGTGCTAGACGATATAAAGATTTTGCTATATTATATAGAACTAATGCTCAATCAAGGATATTTGAGGATGTTCTTATAAAAAATTCTGTACCATACAGAATTATTGGCGGATTGAAATTCTATGATAGAAAAGAAATAAAAGATATTATGTCTTACTTGAAATTAATCAATAATCCTCTTGATAATGTAAGTTTTAATAGAACAATCAATGTTCCCAAAAGAGGAATAGGTAATGCTACCATAGAAAAAATTCAAGAATTTGCTAACTATATGGAAGAGTGCATGTATAGTGTTGTTTTAGATATAGAAAATATTCCTGGAATAACAAAAAGAGCAGCTACAGCTATAAACAAGTATACAAGTTTAATGAATAGTTTTATGAGAAGAAAAGATCAAATTACTGTATCTAAGTTAATTGAAGAAATTCTTGAAACAACAGGATATCTAAAGATGTATAAAAATTCAAAAAACATAGAAGATAGAAGTAGAGTTGAAAATATTAAGGAACTTGTTTCAGCAGCGGTTGAATTCGAAAATAATTCTGAGGACAAGTCATTAGCAGCATTTTTGGAGAAAACTACTTTAGTTGCAGATGTTGATAATTATGATGAAGATGCGGATTCTATAGTAATGATGACAGTTCATAGTGCTAAGGGCTTGGAATTCCCGATAGTATTTATGGTGGGTATGGAGAATGGTATTTTCCCAGGAAGCAGATCTTTTAATAGTGAAGACGAAATGGAAGAGGCAAGAAGATTATGCTATGTTGGTATTACTAGAGCAAAAGAAAAGCTATATATGACATCAGCAGAAAGAAGAATGGTTTTTGGAAGAACATCATTTTATCCAGAATCAGATTTCATAAATGAAATTTCAGAAGGACTAAAAGAAAGAATAACTTTTGGAAGTAAGGAAACTAATGCTTCTGCTAATAAGAAATCTCAATTTAAGAATAGTTACAATACTGCGCATAAATTACAGGTTAATAAGAAAAGACCTTCTGTTTTAGAATCAAGTTTAAAAAGTAAAGTAGAGTCAAATAAAAATGTAAATTCAAAAGAAGCTAGTGTAGGACGGAAAGTAAAACATAGTAATTTTGGAATCGGCACAATAATCTCAGTGAGTAAAGTTGAGAAAGATAAGAAAGTCACAATTGCTTTCGATAATATGGGAATTAAACAGTTTGTTTTGAGTAAAGCACCTATAGAATTAATTTAATGCACAATTCACAATTATGGTTGATTTTCTTTCAGAAAATCTTTGAATTTACTAGCTTTCGCTTGCAAAAGGTTTCCATAATTCTTAATTTAATAGGTATATGATGGAGGAAAACATGGAAGAAATAAAAAAACAAATCAAACAGTTGGTAGAGCAACTTAATCAATATGCATATGAATACTATACTTTAGACTCACCAACTATTTCAGATAAAGAATATGATGTTAAATATGATGAGTTAGTAAAACTTGAGACTGAAACAGGTTATATGTTGCCTTATTCACCTACGCAAAGAGTAGGTGATGTTGTTTTATCTCAGTTTAATAAATATACACATAAAGGACGTTTATGGAGCTTAGGGAAAGCACAATCCATTGAAGAATTAATAGAGTGGCACAATAGGAATGTCAAATTTGTAAATGAATATAATATAAATAATGAAGATAAACTGCCAGATTTAAAATACATAGTTACTAAAAAATTTGATGGACTTACAATAAATTGTACCTATGATGAAGAAGGAATTATGGAAAAAGCTGCTTCAAGAGGAACGGGAGTTGTAGGTGAAGATATAACAGCTCAAGCAAAAACAATAAAAAGTATCCCATTGAAAATTGATTATGGCTATACTGTTGAAGTACATGGTGAAGCAATAATGACAAAGGAAGCTTTTCAAAAATATAACGAAACAGCAGTAGTTCCGTTAAAGAATTTAAGAAATGGTGCAGCAGGAGCTTTAAGAAATTTAAATGTAAAAGAAACTGCAAAAAGAAATCTGTCAGCTTTTTTCTATAATGTAGTTTACAATGAAGGAGAACCTTTTAAATCTTATTTAGAGATGTTAGATTTTATAAAAACAAAAGGATTTCCAATGGATGATTACATAAAAGTTTGTGCTAGTATAGAAGACATACAAAATGAAATAGAATATATTAATAAAGTAAGAGAAGATTTGAATTATGAAATTGATGGAATAGTTATAGCTATTGATGATATTAGAACTAGAGAATTAATTGGATATACTGTTAAATTTCCTAAATGGGCTCATGCGTATAAATTTGAAGCTAGGGAAGTAACAACAAGACTACTAGATGTTGAGTGGAATGTAGGGAGAAGCGGCAGAGTTACGCCTACGGCTATATTAGAACCTGTAGACATTGGTGGTGTTACTGTTAAAAGAGCAACATTAAATAATATGGATGATATTAAAAGAAAAGCAGTAAAGATTGGAAGTAAAGTTTTAATAAGAAGATCTAATGATGTTATTCCTGAGATAATGGGTACAATTGAATCTGATAATGAAGTACAAGAAATTATTGCACCAGAAGTTTGTCCATATTGTGAAAGTGAAATACATCAGGACGGGGTACATTATTTTTGTGAAAACACTTTATCGTGCAAGCCACAACTTGTGAAATCTATAGTACATTATGGTAGTAGAGAAGCTATGAATATTGCGGGATTTAGTGAAAAAACAGCTGAGCAATTATTTGAATCATTAGATATAAAATCTTTATCTGATTTATATAGAATTAATAAAGATCAGTTATTAGAAGTAGAGAGATTCGGTGATAAAAAAGCACAAAACCTAATAGATGCAATTGAAAGAAGTAAAAATTGTGATTTAGCATCTTTTATTTATGCATTAGGCATTCCTAATGTAGGTAAAAAAACTGCCACTGACTTAGCTAAAGAATTTAAAAATATCCACAAGTTGAAAGAGGCATCATTAGAAAAGTTGATTCAAATAGCTGATATTGGAAATATTGTAGCTGAAAATATTGTTGAATTTTTTTCTGAAGAAAAAATTAATGAAACTGTAGAGGAATTATTTGCACTTGGAGTAACGCCATATTTCGAAGAAAATGAAATTATTGAAAATCCATTCATTGAAAAAACAGTAGTAGTTACAGGCTCTCTTCAGTCTTTTAAAAGAAGTGAAATAAAAGAAAAACTTCAAGCTTTAGGGGCTAAGGTTTCTGGAAGTGTAAGCAAAAAAACAAATTATGTAATTGTAGGGAAAGAACCGGGGTCTAAATATGATAAAGCTATTGAACTGGGCGTGGAGATAATTACGGAAGATGAATTTATAGAAAAAATAAAAAATATTTAGCGGTAATAATTAAAAATTATGAGTCACACTTAAAAAGTGTGACTTTTTATTTTTAAGATAATAAATTAAATTTTGGGAAAATAGAAATTTTTTTACTATATATTCATTTCATTAAAGTTTAAAATTATCATTAATTGTCAATAATTTAAACAATCAATGATAATTAGAATGCTTTTCTTTTAGAAAAGCTAATTAAGGGGTAAATATGAAAAAAAAATTAAAAAAATCAATTGTTAGAATTACATTTAATTTATTAATAATAGGATTTGTTTTTGCAATTTTATACTTAGGATTTATTGAGAAAAAGGTTAGTGCAAATAATACGAAAGAATATATTGTTTACAATATAGAAGAAATCCCTCAAACTTTAAATAACATACCTAAAGGAGATTTGGTTCAGGAGGATATTTTATATTTACTATTTGACGGATTGGTTATTGAAAATAAGGATGGAAAAATTATACCTCAAATTAGTGATAGTTGGGATATTTCTGAAGATGGACTTTCTTATTCATTCCATATTAGGGATGATGCTTATTGGAGTAATGGAGATAAAATAACAGCAGATGATTATAGAGTTTTTTTATTTAATTTTTTAAAAGAAAATTCATTGGAATATAAGGATTTGTTATTTAATGTGAAAGGAGCAAGAGATTATTCAAAAGGAAAGATACAATCAAATTCTGTTGGGATTACGGTTAAGGATAAAAAAACATTAGTATTTCAATTATATTTTCCAGATGAAAATTTCTTGAATATATTAAGTGAACCATGTTTTCTTCTTAGGAAAGATTTTAACAAACTTGGTGAATGGAAAAAAAATCATAATGATATTTTATACTCAGGTGCTTTTGAAATCAAAAGTTATTCAGAAAATGATCAAATGACTATTAATAAAAATAAGTGCTATTGGGACAGTGAAAATATAAAATTGAAAGAGTTACGATTTAAAAATGATGATAGTATTGAAGTAGCTAGTGGAAAGTACAAAGTAGAGTTAATTGATATTATGAGGAATACGCCTGAAAGTGAGAGAAGTTTACTTTCAGAAAAAAATGAGCTTTTCGAAGCAGAAACTAAAAATAGTGTTTTATATATTTACAATGCAAATGAAGGTAAAATCTTAAGAAACTATCAAAATAGAAAAAAATTAACTTATTTTATAAGTGGAGATAGTAAAGAAGAAAATAATGTAGAGTTTTCGCTTATAGATGATAATGATATTTGTAAAGAAGGATTAACTTTGCTATGTTATATTGGTGATTTAGGAAATAGTAATGTAGAAGGAGCTTATAATTTGCTGAATATTTCTAATGATTTATTAGAAAATCTTAAAGATGCAAATATTAATACTATTTTAAAAACTGTATATACTAAAGAAGAATTGAAAGAAGAATTGGTTAAAGGCGATTTTGATATATATGTTACAAAAGAGAGTATAAATGATGATATAAAAACATTCTATGTAAAATGGATGCATGGCTCAATTTATAATATATTTGGATATAATAATTGTGATTATGATGAAGCGGTATTAAAATATATTACTACAAGTAACTATAATGAAAAATTTATAAACATTAAAAAAGCAGCTAAGATGCTTACAGAAGATAATATGTACTTAAAACTAGAAAATGAAAATTTGATAATGGGTAAAAAAGAATATATAAAAAACTTAGAAGTAAATAGTCGTGGTAATTTATTATTGAAGTATGCTTATATTGATAATGAAAAATTGAAATAAAGCAATATAAAAGAGGAAGTGTTTTTCCTCTTTTATATTGTTTGCTTTATTTAGA
Organism: Clostridium sediminicola; assembly: GCF_050402865.1. Classification (NCBI taxonomy): domain Bacteria; kingdom Bacillati; phylum Bacillota; class Clostridia; order Eubacteriales; family Clostridiaceae; genus Clostridium; species Clostridium sediminicola. The sequence continues at coordinate 50,620 of NZ_BAABMF010000011.1, read as the reverse complement.
GATGAATAAATTTCTATTGTAGCAATACAAAATTGTAAAAAATAGATTGAAATTTTTTCTACTATCAAAAATGTATTTTTTTTGTTTGAATGTAGATTTTGACCTATTGTAATAAACTGTTTTCAAAAAACCAGGGGCAAAATTAGAATCATCTTCTAAGCCAGATGGTAGTTTGAAAAATTGTTCATGAAGTAAATTTTCGGATTTTTCTTCATAGTTTCTATATCTCTCAACACTTCCAAGGGAAGGTGCATCGGGCCATTTAGATATAATTCCTGAATTAATTATATGGTTATTATATAATTCTATCAAGTCATCATCTTCAAATTCATTTTTGTTGTTCATATAGAACATTATTGAAAAATACATAACTAAATCTGAAGCTTGATATTTTATTTCGCTATCTTGGCCAGTTTTATATAGCATACCTGTATTTTTATCATAATATTTTTTAAGTATAGTATAAATTTCGTCTGATATTTCTTTTAAATTTAATAACTTAGTGTAGTTATATAGTATTTGCGAATTACAGAATAAAATTGATAAATTTTCAATAGAAGTAAATTCGCTTATATTTCCACGTACATGGTTTTCTAAGAACCAATCAAATAGGTCTAAAGCTAATGCTTTAGCTTCCTCATCAAAAGTATATTGATAAAATAGTGTTATATATAGGCAAAGTTTATTTAAGTCATTTTTAGGTACTTCATAAAGTTCATCTTTATAATCTTTAAACATTTTGAATATGTCATACGCAAAATTTTGAAACTCATCTTTATCTTCTTCAGTAAGATATAATGAGCATTTATAGTATGCGTTCATCAACAAGGCCTGATCTGCGAAATTAAAAGCTACATTTTTTTCTTTCAATTTAAGTTTTTCAGTAATAGGTTCAGTACAATCTTTTTTATCAACAAAAACTCCTTCGTCATTTCTTAAATAAGCAGCATAAAACTCTAATTGTTCTTTAGCTAATTGGGAGTAAATTTTGTAGTAATTATATTTTGACTTATCAATACTCTTAAATTTTTTATAATAATCTAGTAATTCTAGTAAACAAAGAGTCATGAAGGCATTGCTACTTATGTTTATATCTTTTTTAAATTTATTCTCATTCCATGTTGTTTTTTCATTTCTTTTTTTTAATTTGCCTGAAGCTTTTTTGTAAACACATAGGAGTGGAGAAAATTTGTTAGTTGTGTTAATATCATTTGTGTGTGGTATTTTATAGTCGTATTTTTTATTATCGGCTACAATACCAAAATTTGAATTTAAAACTATACTATTTATAGATTCTTTTGAGAGATGAAATAATTGACTATTTATTTGTTCAATGGTCAATTTATTCATTCTTAAAAATGGGCCAATATATCTTAACATACATACACCACCAAAAATTAATCCTTATAAAAATAATATGTTACATCAATAGAAAAAGTGCTAGTTTTTATAAGAAAAGGAGAAAATTGTTATGAGAATAGGAAAGTTGAGTTCAGATGATTTAAAAAAAATTATTAATAATAACAGAGGTTATAGAAGAGAAGAAGTAAGAATTAGAAGTAAAATCGGTGAAGATTGCTCTGTCGTATCTTTTGGAGAATTTGAAGGAATTTTTTCGACGGATCCTATAACTGCGGCAGATGTTAATATTGGAAAATTAGCGGTACATATAAATGCAAATGATATAGCTTCATGTGGAGTAGAACCTTTAGGAATCTTAGTGACGATTCTTGCTTCTCCAAAAAGTAATATTGAAGATATTCAGAAGATAATGAGTGAATTGCATGAAGAGTGTTGTAAATTAAAAATAGAAATTATAGGTGGTCATACTGAAGTTACGGATGCAGTAAACAAAACTATCGTTTCAGTTACTGTAATAGGAAAAGCACCTTTTGGAAAAGCTGTAGCTACTTCTACAGCTAAAGTTGGCGATGACATTATTGTAACAAAAAAGTTAGGGTTAGAAGGAACTACTATAATAGTAAATGACTTTTATTCATCGATAAAAGATATTTTAACAAAAGATGAGTTAGAGGAAGCAAAAAGTTATGATGAAAAACTAAGTGTTGTTAAAGAAGGTGTAGTATGTGGGAAAATAGGAGTACATGCTATGCATGATATTACTGAAGGTGGCGTATTAGGAGCACTTTGGGAAATGGCAGAAGCTAGTAATGTTGGGTTTAAAATATATAAAGATAAAATGCCTATTACTGATATAACGCAGAAACTTTGTGATTATTTAGAAATAAATCCTTTGAAATTTATTTCTTCGGGTAGTATGTTAATATGCACTGAAAATGGTGATAAAGCTATTTGTGAATTGCGAGAAAGAGGTATTGAAGCAACTATTATAGGAAATATTACTGATGAAGGTAAAGTTCTTGTAGAAAATAATAGATATTTAAATGTTGATATGCCTGAGGAAGATGAGTTATATAGATTGTTTGACAATAACTAATTATTGTTAAGTTAGTTAACAGGTTACCAATACAGTTGACAGAGATCTAAAATCAAGAATTGAAAGGTGTCCATAACTTAAATTTACAATTTAAAACCTACAACAATAAGCTTTATAATGAGCTTTTATTTGGTATTCTTGATAATAAATATTTTGGGAGTATTATATCTTTAGAAATTAATTTGTAGGAGGATATATTATGCGTATAGATGGTAGAAATAATAATGAAAAAAGAAAAACAAAAATAACTAGAAATTTTATGCCCTATGCAGAGGGTTCAGTTTTGATAGAAACAGGAAATACAAAGGTGATTTGTACTGCTACAGTAGAGGATAGAGTTCCAAAATTTTTAAAAGGTAAAGGGGAAGGGTGGGTAACAAGTGAATATAACATGCTTCCAAGATCCACACAAACTAGAAAAAGTAGAAGTACATCAAAAGGTAAAGTTGATGGAAGAACAATGGAAATACAGAGATTGATAGGAAGATCATTAAGAACAGTTATAGATTTAACTAAATTAGGTGAAAAAACTATTATGATAGATTGTGATGTACTGCAAGCTGATGGAGGTACAAGGACTGCATCAATAACAGGAGCTTTCATTGCTCTAGTGGATGCTGTCAACTCTATAAATATAAATGAACCATTTGAAGAATACCCAATAATAAATTTTTTGAGTGCTGTTAGTGTGGGAATTATCGACGATGGAAATAAAATTTTGGATTTGTGTTACGAAGAAGATTCTAAAGCTTTAGTTGATATGAATGTTGTTATGACGGATACTGGTGAATTTATTGAGTTACAGGGAACAGGAGAAAAATCCAGTTTTAGCAGAAGAGAGTTAAATGAACTGATTGATTTAGCGGAAAAGGGAAATAAGGAATTAATAGGACTTCAAAAAGAGATATTAGGAAAAGATGCAGAAGTAATTGGAAAACAATAGGGGGAAATTATGAAAAAGTTAATTGTAGCAAGTAATAATCAGCACAAAATTGAAGAAATTAAAAATATTCTATCCAAGTATAATTTGGAGGTAGTTTCTTTAAAAGAAGCTGGTATAGATATAGATATTGAGGAGACAGGTGTAACATTTGAAGAGAATGTTCACATTAAAGCCAAAGCTATAAAAGATATTACAAATGATGTTATGGTTTTAGCAGATGATTCAGGATTGATGGTTGATGCATTAGGAGGAGAACCAGGAGTTTATTCGGCTAGATATAGCGGGGAACATGGTGATACTAAAGCAAATAATAGAAAATTATTAAGTGAATTAAAGGATGTAAGTAGGAATGAAAGAAATGCAAGATTTGTATGCGCCATGGAATTAATAATTAATGAAGAAACGATTATTAATGTCATAGGAGAAGTTCATGGTTATATAATTGACGAAGAAACAGGAGACAATGGTTTTGGTTACGACCCATTATTCTATTATCCACAATTTCAAAAAACATTTGCACAAATGAGTGGTGAAGAAAAAAATTCTATAAGTCATAGAGGTAGAGCACTTAAAAAATTAGAAGACGAAATTAAAACTCTTTTATAGGAGGGATAGATTATGGAAATTGCAGTAATAAGTGATACCCATAGGTATACTTATGTATTTGATAAATTGATAAGAGCTATTAGTCATGCCGATGTTTTGATTCATTTGGGTGATAATGTGCAGGATTTAACAGAGATAACTCGCGATTTCAAAGGGGAAGTTTATAATGTAAGAGGAAATTGTGATTACAATACGAGAGTGCCCATAGATAGATTCGAAGAAATAGGGGGTATAAATATATTACTGACGCATGGGCATAAATATCATGTAAAAGACTCAATGTTAAATTTAAAGCATCACGCAATGGAAATAGGAGCAGATTTAGTTCTATTTGGTCATACTCATGTATCAGAAATTTTATTTGAAGAAGGAATATGGTTTGTGAACCCGGGAAGTCCCTCTTTATCAAGGGATGGGTATAATAGTTATGCTATTATTAAGGTCGAAAATAATAAAATAAATCCAAGTATTAGATCTTTATAAAAAAAAAATTGAAAAAAGTGTTGACGAAACAAAAAAAATAGTGTAGAATAATCCTTGTCGTCAGAAAGCACGGCAAATTCAACAAGCGAATAACTTGTTGAATAGAAACACTAAACGGGGTGTGGCGCAGATGGTAGCGCGCATGGTTTGGGACCATGAGGCCGCGAGTTCGAGACTTGCCACCCCGACCAAATGCGGGTATTGCTTAGTGGTAAAGCTCTAGCCTTCCAAGCTAGCGATGAGGGTTCGATTCCCTCTACCCGCTCCAATTTTAAAATGCATCTTTAGCTCAGCTGGATAGAGCAACGCCCTTCTAAGGCGTGGGCCAGGAGTTCGAATCTCTTAAGATGCGCCATATGGTGGACGTAGTTCAGTTGGTAGAGCGCCAGATTGTGGTTCTGGTTGTCGAGGGTTCGAGTCCCTTCGTCCACCCCATAACACAATGGGATATCGCCAAGCGGTAAGGCACAGGACTTTGACTCCTGCACTCGCTGGTTCGAATCCAGCTATCCCAGCCAAATGATTCACTAGCTCAGTCGGTAGAGCACTTGACTTTTAATCAAGTTGTCCGGGGTTCGATTCCCCGGTGGATCACCATTTTAACAAAATAACATGCAGGTGTGGCGGAATTGGCAGACGCGCTAGACTTAGGATCTAGTATCTATGATGTGGGGGTTCGACTCCCTTCACCTGCACCATTGTTTCAAATCAACATGCGGGAGTGGCTCAGTGGTAGAGCGTCACCTTGCCAAGGTGAACGTCGCGAGTTCGAATCTCGTCTTCCGCTCCAAACATTATGCGGGTATTGCTTAGTGGTAAAGCTCTAGCCTTCCAAGCTAGCGATGAGGGTTCGATTCCCTCTACCCGCTCCATTTAACAAGCGTCTTTAGCTCAGCTGGATAGAGCAACGCCCTTCTAAGGCGTGGGCCAGGAGTTCGAATCTCTTAAGACGCGCCATATTTTATGGCTTGACATTTAAGAAGTAAACATATATAATAAATTATGCCGATTTTATATCGGGGTGTGGCGCAGATGGTAGCGCGCATGGTTTGGGACCATGAGGCCGCGAGTTCGAGACTTGCCACCCCGACCAATTACGCGGGTATTGCTTAGTGGTAAAGCTCTAGCCTTCCAAGCTAGCGATGAGGGTTCGATTCCCTCTACCCGCTCCAAAAAAAATGTAGGCGTCTTTAGCTCAGCTGGATAGAGCAACGCCCTTCTAAGGCGTGGGCCAGGAGTTCGAATCTCTTAAGACGCGCCATATGGTGGACGTAGTTCAGTTGGTAGAGCGCCAGATTGTGGTTCTGGTTGTCGAGGGTTCGAGTCCCTTCGTCCACCCCACAACACAATGGGATATCGCCAAGCGGTAAGGCACAGGACTTTGACTCCTGCACTCGCTGGTTCGAATCCAGCTATCCCAGCCAAATGATTCACTAGCTCAGTCGGTAGAGCACTTGACTTTTAATCAAGTTGTCCGGGGTTCGATTCCCCGGTGGATCACCATTTTAACAAAATAACATGCAGGTGTGGCGGAATTGGCAGACGCGCTAGACTTAGGATCTAGTATCTATGATGTGGGGGTTCGACTCCCTTCACCTGCACCATTGTTTCAAATCAACATGCGGGAGTGGCTCAGTGGTAGAGCGTCACCTTGCCAAGGTGAACGTCGCGAGTTCGAATCTCGTCTTCCGCTCCAAACATTATGCGGGTATTGCTTAGTGGTAAAGCTCTAGCCTTCCAAGCTAGCGATGAGGGTTCGATTCCCTCTACCCGCTCCATTTTTATTTTTTGAACCTTTTTTCATTTTTTGATAAATTATATATAAGAATTATGTTGTTTTTTAATGAACTAAAAAGCTTTCGATTTATCGAAAGATGTCCACAATTGTGCATTGTGAATTAAATATATGCGCTCATAGCTCAGCTGGATAGAGTTACGGACTTCGAATCCGGAGGTCGGGGGTTCAAATCCCTCTGGGCGCGCCAAAACCGTTGAAATAACAGGGTTTGCATTTTTGCAAATTCTGTTTCTTTTTTATTTTCCTGCCTTTTTAGTATATAAGACATAAAGCATATCATTGATTTTAATATCTTACTTTAAACTACATAAAATATTTCAATAAAAGTTGTTTTTTTATAAATGTATCTTTTGTTTAAACAAGCAGCTGAATAATTACTAAAATTAAATAGTATTAAATTAATTACTAAAATAGTAATAATAGTAAAAGGTGTTTTATCAATTTTTATATACTTTAAAGTAGAGTATATATGGATGAGTAATATATATATGGTTGTTACAAAGGATTAAAAAGCAATTGTAAAATTTTGTAGCAAAAAAAACAACGCATAATAGCAAAATTTGACATAATGACAAACGTATTGTTGATATAATAAATATAGAAATTTATTAAAGTCGTAGTAAATTTGAAAGGAAAAACTAATGAAATGGTTAAATTAACTTTACCAGAATTGATATTAAGTATTATTCCAGAATCGTTTTTATATATGTTGTTTAGTTATATATTTGCTAATAAGAAAATTAACATTAAGAAATATTTTATCTCCAGTGTGGTATTTATAATAACTGTTTTTTTAATAACTTATCTTCCTATAGATTATACATTTCATAGCATTACTGCTGTTGCATTATATATTCCCATTTGTGCTATAATAAATGATTTATATGTTTATAAAGTCGTTCCTTCTATAATGATACTTAGGTTTACTTCATTAATTTATGAGTGGATAAATGTTTTTGTGCTAGTAAATATTTTTGAATTTAGTATAGAGAGAATATATATAAATTCACTAAGCAAGGGTTTGTTTTTTGTACCTTCTTTAATTTTACTTGGTTTATCAATTTTATTATTCAATATATGTAAAACTAAAAAACATAAAGGTGTAAGTGATTAATAATAAAAATAGATCTAATTGTAGATCTTTTTTTATGCAAAATTCATGGTATGGTTATTCCACAAAAAGTGAGTTTAATAATGATATAATTTAGAAAGATAAATAACGCGTATCTATAAGTTAAATATACGGAAAGTAATAAATATTAGAATGGGAGAAGTTTATGAGTAAACAATTGAGGATTGTAGATTATGGAATAAAAATTGGATTTTTAAAACCAGGCAAATTTAATAAGATTACTGATGTTAAAGGAGTTACAGTGGGTCATTCTACTATAGATACTACAGAATATAAAACAGGTGTAACTGTGATAAATCCTTTAGGGAATAATATTTTTACTAACAAATTGATTGCTTCATCTTGTGTATTGAATGGATATGGTAAGACGGTGGGGTTAATTCAACTTAATGAATTAGGTCAGTTGGAAAGTCCTATAGCATTAACAAACACCTTAAATGTAGGGATTGTACAAGATGCATTAGTACAGTATATGGTTTCTAAATCATTAAGCGAAGGTATTGACATTAAATCAATTAATACGGTAGTAGCTGAATGTAATGACTCATATTTGAGTAATATCGTTAATAGGCCTGTTAAGGATGAACATGTACTAAGAGCTTTTGAGGCAGCCACTATTGATTTTCAAGAAGGTGATATTGGTGGAGGTAAAGGTATGTCTTGTCATCAATTGAAAGGCGGTATTGGTTCGTCGTCAAGAGTTATTGATTTAGATGGAATTGAGTATACAATTGGAGTTTTAGTTCAATCAAATTATGGTTTGTTAAGGGATTTGAGAATTGATGGCAATAATATTGGACATGCTATTCTAGAAGAATTGAAGTTAAAAAGCGAGACTGATAAAGGTTCAATAATAGTAGTTGTTGCAACAGACTTGCCGTTATCATCAAGACAGATGCAAAGAGTATGCAAGAGAACAAGCGTTGGAATGGCTAGGGTTGGTTCTTTTATAGGGCATGGAAGTGGGGAAATTATTATTGGTTTTTCAACAGGAAATGTACTTAAACAAGATACCAGTAAGTCAGCTAGCGATAATTATAACAATTCAATTTTAGAATTAAAAATTATGAACGAGGATAAAATAGATGTGGCTTTCAGAGCAGTTGCTGAAGCTACAGAAGAGGCAATTTTAAATTCAATGATAACTGCAAATGAAGTTGTTGGTTATAGAGGGAATAAGAGAATGAGTTTAAAATCATATATGCATTTAATGGTTAAATAAAGTTGCTTTTTCTTTTTTATTATAAAATTTATTAAGAAATCTATTGATTTTTTGATAGATATAGTTTAATATAGATACGTGGCGAATAATAATAAACAAAAATAAAATAATGTTCGTGACTCATATATGTCTAGTAATATGGACTAGACGTTTCTACCAAGTTGCCGTAAATAGCTTGACTATGGGTGTTTATATGAATTAAAGGTTACATGTGATAATTAGTGTAAATATACTGTTATGTAATAATATGTATTATTTTGCTAATTAAAAATTAGTGTAGATTTTAATGTTCGTGTATAACTCCCTAAGTAGAATAGGGAGTTTATTTTATTTTAAGAAAGGATTAAAGATGAAGCTATTAAAAGAGAGAATTCTAAAAGACGGAAAAGTAATTGGAGAAGATATTTTAAGGGTAGATAGTTTTTTGAATCATCAACTAGATATAGGATTATTTAATGAAATAGGTAAAGAGTTCAAAAGAAGATTTAAGGGTAATGATATAAATAAAATTCTTACAATCGAAACATCAGGAATAGGGATTGCTTGTATAGTAGCTCAGTATTTTGATGTACCTGTAGTTTTTGCTAAAAAGCATCAAGGAACTAATATGGACATGAATACTTATGAAGCAGAGGTTTTCTCATTCACTAAAAATACTACTTACAATATCAGAGTAGCCAAAGAGTATATAAAATCAGATGATAAGATACTAATAATAGATGATTTTCTCGCTCAAGGGAAGGCTGTTGATGGCTTGATGGAAATTGCTAATCAAGGAAATGCTGAAGTAGTAGGAATTGGAATAGTTATAGAAAAAGCATTCCAAAATGCAAGGGAACAAATTGAGAGTAAAGGCCTTAAATTAGAATCTTTAGCCATTATTGATGGTTTTAAAGATGGAAATGTAATTTTCAAATAAAATATAAATTAAAATAAATTTAATTTTTTAAAATTTTAAGGGGGATATTATGAAAAAAATAACGGCTTTATTAATTGCAATGGTAATGGCTTTAGGGGTTTTATTGACTGGGTGTGGGTCAAGCAATACGAAGAATAACACTTCAAATAATACTGGAGAAAAAGTTCAAGATGAGAAAAAAACTGTAAAAGTTGGATTTGTATATGTTGGACCAATCGGTGATGGTGGTTGGACTGATGCTCATAATAATGGAAGATTGTATCTTGAAGAGCAACTAGGTGTTGAAACAATTTACAAAGAGAATGTTAAAGAAGAAATTTCAGAAGTTCAAAGTGTTGTAGAAAATATGATTGATGAAGGTGCTAATGTAATCATCGGTACTAGTTTTGGACATATGGATGGTATAGAATTATCTGCTAAAGAGCATCCAGATGTAACATTTATGCATTGTTCAGGATATAAAAGTGCTGACAATATGTCAAATTATTTTGGTAAACAGTATCAAGGTAGATATTTATCAGGTATAGCTGCAGCATTAGCTAATAAAAATAATAAAATAGGATATGTTGCTGCTTATGAAATTCCAGAAGTTATCAGACAAATTAATGCATTTACTTTAGGTGCTCAATCAATTAACCCTGATGTAGAAGTTGAAGTAGTGTGGACTCATACTTGGTATGACCCAGCATTAGAAAAACAAGCTGCTGAAGCTTTAATAGCTAAAGGTGTTGGTCTTATTACTCAACATCAAGATACTACAGGTCCTCAACAAGCGGCTGAAGAAGCAGGCCTTTTCTCTATAGGTTGTGATATTGATATGGAGGCAGCTGCTCCTAATGCATACTTAACTGGTGTAGTATGGAACTGGGGTCCATATTTAGTTAAAGAAGTTCAAAAGGTTATTGATGGAACTTGGGAAGCAGGAAGTTACTGGGAAAACATGACTAATGAAGATGATAGTATGGTTGTAGTTACTCCAATAACTAAAAATGCTCCAGAAGGTACTCAAGAAAAAGTTGATGCTGCTATGGATGAAATGCTAGCTGGAAAAAAAGTATTCGTTGGTCCTATTAAAGATCAAAACGGAGAAGTTAAGGTAGCAGAGGGCGTAGAGCTTACTGATAAAGATCTTTTAGAAATGAACTGGTTTGTTCAAGGTGTAAAAGGAATTATAGAATAGTATCGAACATTAACTTTGCCTACTAAGGCAAAGTTAATGTTTATTTTAAATCTTACGTTTAATAAAGAGATTACAACATGAAGAAATAGTTAAACAGAAGACTCTACAAATTAAGGACAGGTGATAGTATGGGGAAAGTAGCTCCTTTCATTAAAGTTGAAAAACTTACAAAAGTATTCGGTAAAGTAGTTGCAAATAATAATGTAAATTTAACTATAAATGGTGGAGAGATTCATGCTCTACTTGGAGAAAATGGAGCAGGCAAAAGTACTTTGATGAATATGTTATCAGGTGTTTATTCTCCAGATGGTGGTAAAATGTATGTTCATGGAAAAGAAGTTAAGTTTACATCACCTAAAGATGCAATAAAATCAGGTGTTGGTATGATTTATCAACATTTCAAACTAGTTGATGCTATGACAGCTTTGGAAAATATTTTAGTTGGGCAAAAAGGTAAAATTTTTATTGATAAGAAATCAGCGAAAAAAGAAATAGAAGAAATTATTAAAAGGTTAGATCTTAATGTGGAGTTGGATAAATATGTCCATGATATGTCTGTTGGTGAAAAACAAAATTTGGAAATATTAAAAGTGTTATATAGAGGGGCAGATATATTAATTCTTGATGAGCCAACTACAGTATTTACTCCACAAGAAAGTGTTAAATTATTTAATATAATGAGAAAAATGAAAAATGATGGGTGTGCAATTATTTTTATATCTCATAAAATGGATGAAGTTATGGATGTAGCGGATAAAGTTACTGTACTTAGAAAAGGGGAATCAATAAAGACATTAGATAAAAAAGACACAAGTCCTAAAGAATTAACTGATTTAATGGTTGGAAAAGCAGTAGATTTATCTATTGAGAGAACTGAAAGAAATGGTGAGGAAAAACTTTTAGAAATAAAAAATCTAACAGTTTTTAATGAAGAAAAAATTGAAAAATTAAAAGATATTTGTATAGATGTTAGAAAAGGTGAAATTCTTGGAATAGCAGGTATCGCAGGAAGTGGACAGAAGGAACTTTGTGAAGCAATAGCAGGAATTCAAAATGTTCAAAAAGGTGAAATTAACTTTGATGGAGAAAACATAGTGGGTAAAACTCCTAGAGAAATAATTACTAAAGGCATTAGTATGAGTTTTATCCCTGAAGATAGATTAGGTATGGGATTAGTAGCGTCTATGGATATGGTAGATAATGTGTTATTAAAAGAATACCAAAAGCAGAAGGGACTATTTATAAATAGAAAGCCTGTTATGAAAAAGGCAGAAGAAATGGTTGAAAGATTACAAATCAAAACTCCTAGCATACATTATCCAATAAAATATTTATCTGGAGGAAATATTCAGAAAATATTATTAGGAAGAGAATTAAGTTTATATCCAAAGTTACTCATAATGGCTTATCCTGTACGTGGGTTGGATATAAATACTTGTCATACTATTTATGATCTTGTTAACGTAGAAAAACAAAAAGGTAATTCTGTTATATACATAGCAGAAGATTTGGATGTTCTCCTAGAGTTATGTGATAGAATAGCTGTTATTTATAATGGCAAAATTACTGGCGTAGTTGATGGAGATAAGATAACTAAAGAAGAAATTGGACTACTTATGGTAGGTAATAAATTGGAAAAGGAGGAGAAATAGATGCTTAGAATAGTTAAAAAAGGTGAGACTACTAGACTTCAAACAGTTGTAATAACAGCAATAGCAATTATTCTAGCAATTTTAGCAACTTCTCTTTTTATTGTTGCTTTAGGTTTTAACCCTTTAGAGGTTTATGCTTCTATGTTAAAGGGTGCATTTGGATCCAACTCAAAAATTAGAAGAACTATAATTATTGCTATTCCTTTATTGATAACTTCATTAGGTATAGCTGTGGCATTTAAAATGAAATTTTGGAATATTGGTGGAGAAGGTCAAATATTAATGGGTGCATTTGGAGCAGCTTTTATAGCTTTGAATTTTTCATTTCTGCCAAAACCAATAGTTTTAATATTAATGGCTATATTTGGAATGTTAGCTGGTGGCTTATGGGCGCTTATCCCAGCAGTTCTTAAATCTAAATGGGGTACAAATGAGACTATTGTAACTTTAATGATGAACTATATAGCTTTAAAGTGGGTAACTTATTTACAATACGATAAATGGAAAGATCCTAAATCTTTAGGATTTCCTAAAATAGCTAATTTTGATAGTAATGCTGTGTTACCTAGAATATTTAATATTCATATAGGGTGGATAATAGCTCTAATATTAGTTGTTGTAATGTATATATTTATGAATTACACAAAAAAAGGTTATGAAATAAGTGTATTAGGTGAAAGTAAAAAAACGGCTCAATATGCAGGTATAAATGTATCAAAAACTATGATAACTGCTATTTTATTGAGTGGTGGATTATGTGGTTTGGTTGGAATGATTCAAGCGTCAGCGGTAAGTAGTACTCTTTCTGTAACGGTTTCTGGAGGGGTTGGTTTTACTGCAATTATTGTTACTTGGTTAGGTTCTTTATCAGCCCCAATTATTTTAGTAGTATCTATACTTTTTGCGGCTTTATTACAAGGGGGAGCATATATTCAGACAGCATTTGGTATCCCAGAAGCTGCTGCTCTAGTACTTCAAGGTATGATTTTATTTTTTGTACTTGGGAGCGATTTTTTTATTAAATATAAGGTTGTCTTTGAAAAAGAAAATAAAGTTAAGGAGGCAAACTAAATGGAAGTAATAATAGGGTTTTTTGCAGCGGCAATAGTAGCTGGTACTCCAATACTTTTTGCTACACTAGGTGAAATTTTAACTGAGAAAGCAGGACTTTTGAATCTTGGAGTTGAAGGTATGATGTTGATGGGTGCAGTTATTGGATTTATGGTAGGCTCAACAACTGGCAATCCAATATTAGCAGTATTAGGTGCAGCTTTTGCAGGTGCTTGTGGAGGATTTATATATGGATTTTTAACAATAGGTTTGAGAGCAAATCAAGTTGTTACTGGCTTAACATTAACTATTTTTGGAACAGGCTTTTCATCACTTATAGGAAAATCACTTATGGGACAAGGTGTTCCTGATACATTAAAAACTTTTTTTAGAACATTAGATATACCAGGATTATCTCAAATACCGCTTATCGGGCCAGTATTTTTTAAACAGGATATATTTGTGTACTTTGGATATATAATGGTTGTAGTTATTGGAATATATTTTTATAATTCTCGAAAAGGACTTAATCTTAGAGCCGTTGGGGAAAACCCAAAATGTGCAGATGCTGCAAGTATTAATGTTGCATTATATAAATATGTTCACGTACTTTTAGGTGGAGCATTATGTGGTTTAGGTGGAGGATACTTATCATTAGTTTACGTTCCTTCTTGGCAAGAAAATGTAACTGCAGGTAGAGGTTGGATTGCAGTTGCTTTAGTAATCTTTGCTGCATGGAATCCATATAAAGCACTTATAGGAGCTTACTTATTTGGTGGATTAGCTATAATTGCATTTAGATTTTCTGGAATTACAGAATATGTATCTTTGTATTTCATAGATATGCTTCCATACTTAGTTACTATTGTAATATTGGTAATAGCTTCAATTCAAAAAAACAAAAATGCAGGCCCAGCTTCTTTGGGTGAAGCATATTTTAGAGAAGAGAGATAGAAACTAAAGGCTCCTTGCATAAATTGCAGGGAGCTTTTTAATTTAGAACAGTGGTTGTATTAAAAAATGGGCCATTTTATATACTGATGCAGTTATATGCACATATTTAAAAAATAGTTATGGAATTCTAAATTATCTGTTAGTTCTGGATGGAATGAAGTAGCTAGCATATTTTTTTCTTTTACTGCGACAATATGCTCATCAACTTTACATAAAATTTCAACATTATCATTTATTTCTGTAACAAAAGGAGCACGTATAAAAACTAAAGGTATAGGCTCATGTGAAACTTCTTTTATAGTTTCACAAGTCTCAAAACTATTTATTTGGGTACCATAAGCATTTCTTCTAACATTTATATTCATAAGGTTTAAGTATTTATCAGGTGAATTTTCAATATTTTTTGCAAGAAGTATCATTCCAGCACAAGTTCCCCATACAGGCATTCCAGAAGCTATTTTTTCTTTAATAGGTTTTAGTAGATTAAGATTTACTAAAAGTTTTCCTATAGTTGTACTTTCACCGCCAGGAATTATAAGACCATCAATATTATCTAAATCTTCTACTTTTTTTACTTCTATTGCATTATGGTTTAAGGCTTTTATATGATTTATATGTTCTATTACTCCACCCTGAAGAGATAAAACACCAATTTTTATTTTACCAGCCTCTTTCTGCATATTTAACTGTTAACTCCTTAGAATCAAGACCGTACATAGGTTCTCCTAAATTTTCTGATACTTCTGCTATAATGTCAGGGTTATTGTAATGAGTAGTTGCCATAACTATTGCTTTTGCTCTCTTTTCAGGATTTTCTGATTTAAATATTCCAGAACCAACAAAATTACCTTCTGATCCAAGTTGCATCATTAAGGCTGCATCTGCTGGAGTTGCTATACCTCCTGCTGCAAAGTTTACTACTGGAAGTTTTCCATTTTCCCAAACATATTCTATAAGGTTTAATGGAGCACCTAATTCTTTTGCAATAGTCATAAGTTCTTCTTTAGGGGAGTTTTTTACTTTTCTAATTTCATCCATCATGCATCTCATGTGAGTTACAGCTTCCACTACGTTTCCAGTACCAGCTTCTCCTTTAGTTCTTATCATTGCAGCACCTTCTCCAATTCTTCTTAGAGCTTCTCCTAAATTTCTTGCACCACATACAAAAGGAACTTTAAAGTCTTTTTTATGTAAATGATATGCATTATCTGCTGGAGTTAAAACTTCACTTTCATCTATAAAATCTATTCCTAGTTGTTGAAGAATTTGAGCTTCAACCATATGGCCTATTCTTACTTTTGCCATAACCGGTATAGATACAGCTTCTTGTATTTCTTTTATCATTTTAGGGTCTGACATTCTAGCTATTCCGCCTTGCTTTCTAATATCCGCAGGTACTCTTTCAAGTGCCATTACTGCGCAAGCACCAGCAGCCTCAGCTATTTTTGCCTGTTCAGGATTTATAACATCCATAATAACTCCGCCTTTTAACATTTGTGCCAAATTTTTATTAATAGTATGATTTTCCATTTGCATAGACCTCCATTTTTAAAATTATTATGCATTACTAGTTAAGCAATACCACTTGAAAACTATTATACTTACAACGTTTTCACAGTGCAAATGTATCGATACAATTTAGGGGAGGTATTTATTACAACAACTTAAAATTTTTACTTGATAACTATATACACATAAAAACGACTGCAAAAAGTAGAGTTTTTGTATGGGGAATATTAATGTTGACGTAAAAAAATATGTGTGTTATAATTCATTAAAAGAATTAAATACAGAAACCTTTAAATTTGTCCAGAGAGGCTGAGAAGGAAACTATTACTTATATAAATACAGATGAATTCTGTAAAACTATAGGCTAACTATACCTTCTCATAAGAGAAGGTTTTTATTTTACAAAAAATTATTCATAACATACAATTTAAAACTAAAAAAAGCTTGCCTTTTAAATTGGTACAGAGATACTGAAAAGGAGGAATAAAAATGTTAAAAAGTAGACATTTAATTGATCCAATGGACTTTACAGTGGATGAGTTAGAAGAAGTATTTAAATTAGCAGACAAAATTATTGAAAACCCAGAAAAGTTTTCTGAGGTAGGGAAAGGTAAAATATTAGCAACATTATTTTACGAACCAAGTACAAGAACAAGATTAAGCTTTGAAGCAGCTATGTTAAGACTTGGAGGTCAGATAATAGGATTCTCCGATGCAAATTCTAGTTCAGTATCTAAAGGAGAAAGTGTTGCAGATACAATCAGAACTATTAGTTGCTATGCAGATATAGCAGCTATGAGACACCCAAAAGAAGGATCTGCAAAAGTAGCTTCAATGTATTCATCAATTCCAGTAATAAACGCAGGTGATGGTGGACACCAACACCCAACTCAAACTTTAACAGATTTATTAACTATTCGAAGAACAAAAGGTAGTTTTAATAATAATGTAATAGCATTATGCGGTGATTTGAAATTTGGAAGAACCGTTCATTCCTTAGTAAAAGCACTATCAAGATACAAAAACAATAAATTTTTATTAGTATCTCCAAATGAATTAAAAATCCCAGATTATATAAAAAAAGAAGTTCTTCAAAAGAACAATATTGAATTCATAGAATTAGAAAAGTTAGAAGATGCTATAGAAGAAGCAGATATCTTATATATGACAAGAGTTCAAAGAGAAAGGTTCTTTAATGAAGAAGACTATGTAAGATTAAAAGATAGATATATATTGAATAAAGATATAATGGATATGGCAAAAGATGATATGATTGTACTTCATCCACTTCCTCGAGTGAATGAAATATCATATGAAGTTGATAATGATAAAAGAGCATGTTATTTTCCACAAGCAAAATTTGGCATGTATGTAAGAATGGCATTAATGGCTAAGTTGTTGGGGGTGTGTGAATAATGTTGAATGTTGATAGCATAAAAAATGGTATTGTTATTGATCATATAAAATCCGGAAGAGGTATGAAAATTTTCAACTACTTAAGACTGAACAAAGCTGAATTTTCAGTTGCTTTGATTATGAATGTTCAAAGTAAAATGTTAGGGAAAAAAGATATTATAAAAATAGAAAACAATATTGATTTAAACTTAGATGTATTAGGATTGATAGATACAAGTATAACTGTAAATATAATTGAAAATGAAACTATTTCAGATAAAATAAAAATAAGGCTTCCAGAAAAAGTCCAGAACGTGATAAAATGCAAAAACCCTAGATGTATAACTTCTATTGAAAAAAACATTTCGCATAAATTCTATTTAGTTAATAGAGAGAATAAAGAATATAGATGTAAATACTGTGACGAGTTATATGAATTCTATCATGAGGGAGATATTTAATGGAGATATTAATAAAGAATGTTAGAATTGTTGATTATAAAAAGGATTTCTGCGGAGATGTGTATATAAAGGATGGAAAAATAAATAGGGTAGATAAGGAAATAATTGCAGATTGCAAAACTATAGATGGAAGAGATAAGGTATTGATGCCATCATTTGTTGATTTACATGCACACTTTAGAGATCCTGGATTTACTTATAAAGAAGATATTCAAACAGGTTCAAAGGCAGCAGTTAAAGGTGGATACACTGTTGTGAACTTATTAGCTAATACTAAACCGGTATGTTCGGATATGAAAACAGTAGAGTATGTACTAAAAAGAGCTGATGAGGTTGGATTAGTACATGTACATCAAACTGTTTCTATAACTAAAGATTTAATGGGAAAAGATATTTCTCACCTAGATGATATTGATGAAAAAGTTATGTTTATTTCTGATGATGGAAAAGGTGTGGATAATAATTATGTTATGTTAGAAGCAATGAAGAAAGCAAAAGATAAAAATCTAACAATTATCTCTCATGCAGAATCTCAAGATTTAAGTAATATAGATATGAGACTTGCAGAAAACTTTATGACATGGAGAGATATTGAATTAGCAAAATATACTGGTTGCAAACTTCATATGGCTCATGTAAGTACAAAAGAGTCACTAGAGTATGTTATAGATGCTAAGAAAGAAGGATATGGAATAACTTGTGAAGTTACTCCACATCACTTAGCCCTACCTGAAAATACTCCATATAGAGTTAATCCTCCGATAAGAGAAAAAGATGATATTGATTATTTGATTAGAGCAATAAAAGAGGGGTATGTTGATGCCATAGGAACGGATCACGCACCTCACTCATTAGAAGATAAGAAGAATGGATCTCCTGGAATTTCAGGAATAGAAACATCTTTTTCGGTGACTTATACCAAATTGGTAAAAGAAGGACATATTAGTTTAAATGAACTTTCTAATATAATGTCTAGAAGACCATCGGAAATTATGAAGCTTAATAAAGGGCAAATAACCGAAGGATATGATGCGGATTTAGTATTACTCGATTTGAATAAAAGTTATTCAGTTGATTCAGAAAAATTTGTATCCAAAGGTAAAAATTCTCCTTTTGATGGAATGAAAGTATATGGTGAAGTATTAAGTACATTAAAAGAAGGAAATTTAGTTTACGATGCAAATGACAAATAGGAGGGAAATTATGATAGTTGATAGATTATATAAAGCAGTAGAGGAAAAAGGACATGTTTGTGTTGGATTAGACACTTCAATAGACTATATACCAGAGTGGTTTTCAAATAAATTTGATTCTATAGAAGATAAAATATTTAATTTTAATAAAGAAATTATAGATGCTACTGAAGATGTTGCTGCTTGTTTTAAAGTTCAAATAGCATACTATGAATCGTATGGAATTGAAGGATTATTAGCTTATAAGAGAACTCTCCAATATCTTAGAGAAAAGAAGAATATAATTATTGCAGATGTAAAAAGAGGAGATATAGCAAAAACAGCAGAAATGTATGCAAAAGCCCACTTTACTGGCGAATTTGAAAGTGACTTTATGACAATAAATCCTTATATGGGAATGGATAGTATAGAACCATTTATGCCTTTTATAAAAAACAATGAAAAAGGATTGTTTGTTTTAATAAAGACCTCAAATAAAGGTTCAGTAGATTTTGAAGGAATAGTAAGTCAAGCTGGAAGAAATGTATATGATATTGTAGGTGAAAAGGTTCAGAAAATTGGTGAAGAGGCCCTTGGAAATTGTGGATATAGCTCCATTGGAGGAGTAGTAGGATGTACCGAAGTTGAAGATGGAAAAAGAGTTAGAAAAGAGCTAAATTCAACATTCTTCTTGATACCAGGTTTTGGTGCACAAGGAGGAGGAGCTGAAGAAGCAGCAATTTATTTAAAAGATGGAAATGGTGGGGTAGTAAATTCATCAAGAGGACTACTTCTTGCATATAAAAAGTATGAAAATGGAGACAAGAACTTCGCAGAGTGTTCAAGGAAAGAAGCTATAAAAATGCGTGATGCTATAAGAAAATGTGCAAAGGAGAAAATTTAGATGATTTGTACAAGTGAAACGGTTATAGAAAATATAGCGAAATCCGATGATATATTTAAAATGAAATTAAAAGGCGATTTTCAAGGAGAGCCAGGACAATTTTATATGTTGAAAAGTTGGGATAATGAACTTTTACTTCCTAGACCAATAAGTATATATGATATTGATGATGAAGGTATCAGTTTTCTGTATAGAGTAGAAGGAAAAGGAACAAGGTTATTAAGTGAAGTTGAAATTGGCGAAAGTGTCCAGATTATGGGCCCTTTGGGAAATACGTATAATCTTGAGCATGATGGGAGAGTAGCTATAGTGGCAGGGGGAATAGGAATTGCTCCTATGGCATATCTTTCAAAGAAATTAAAAGCAAAAACTACAGATTTCTATGCGGGATTTAAAGCTGTGGATTATTCTGTGGAAACTGTGGAAAAAAATGTAAATAAGGTAATTATAGCTACTGAAACTGGA
Organism: Clostridium sediminicola; assembly: GCF_050402865.1. Classification (NCBI taxonomy): domain Bacteria; kingdom Bacillati; phylum Bacillota; class Clostridia; order Eubacteriales; family Clostridiaceae; genus Clostridium; species Clostridium sediminicola. The sequence goes on along the minus strand of NZ_BAABMF010000011.1, from coordinate 30,317 downwards.
GAAAAAGGTGAAAAAGGGTTTATTACTGAATATTTTGCTCCAGAGAATTATGATGTTGTGTTCTGTTGTGGACCAGATATCATGATGAAGAAAGTAATAGCAATGTGTAAAGAAGTAGAAACAGAAGTATTTGTTTCTATGGAAAAAAGAATGGCTTGCGGCATTGGTGCATGTCTAGTTTGTACATGTAAGACAAATGATGGAAATAAAAGAACATGTAAAGACGGCCCGGTATTTAACGGAAAGGATCTGATTTTTAATGATTAATGTGGAGTTGTGCGGAATTAATTTAAAAAACCCAGTGATAGCTGCATCAGGTACTTTTGGATTTGGAGAAGAATATAACCAGTTTTATGATGTGTCTAAGTTAGGTGGTATAAGTACAAAAGGACTTACAATAACTCCTAAGGCAGGAAATGATGGAATTAGAATCTTTGAAACAAAGAGTGGAATTATGAATAGTGTAGGGTTGCAGAATCCAGGCGTTGAGCATTTCATAAATAATGAACTTTTGAATATGAAAAAGTTTGATACTGCTTTAATTGCTAACTTAGGTGGAGGAACGTTAGAAGATTATTTGAAAGGAATTGAACTTTTGAATGATACAGATGTGGATATAATTGAACTAAATATATCATGTCCAAATGTAAAACATGGAGGAATGGCATTTGGTATAAAGTCTGATGTTGCATACGAAACTGTTTCAGAAGTGAGAAAGATTTGTAAAAAGCCTCTAATGGTAAAGTTATCACCTAATGCAGAAAATATTGTAGATATGGCTGTTAAATGTCATGAAGCTGGAGCAGATTCCTTATCATTAGTAAATACTTTCAATTCCATGGCAATAGATATAAGAAAAAGAAAAACTATATTTAATAATAAAACTGCTGGATTATCAGGACCTGCAATAAAGCCTATAGCACTTAGAATGGTTTATGATGTTTGTAAAAGTGTAGATATACCTGTAGTTGGAATTGGTGGCATATCTACAGCAGAAGATGTCATAGAATTCATAATGGCTGGAGCAACAGCAGTACAAATAGGAACAATAAATTTTGCAAATCCTTATGCGGGAATAGAAATTATAAAAGGCATTGAAGAATTTATGAAAAAAGAAGGAATATCAAATTTAAGTGAAATTAGAGGAATAATATAAAGCCATACCTTACGGAAACTTAATCTAAACATGTGCAAAAGCTCAGGCTTCAATGAGTTTTGGACTTGGTTAGATTTATAGTTGGAGTGGTATGTCTATATGAAAATTAAAATATCGGGGGTTATATAATGGAAAACGTAAATGTACTTGAAATATTAAGAGAATCAGAAGCTTTATTAGAAGGTCACTTTTTATTATCATCTGGAAGACATAGTAACAGATATTGTCAGTGTGCTAAATTACTTCAATACCCTGATAAAGCAGAGAAAGTAGTTTCAGTTATAAAAGAAAAATTAAAAGATGTAGATTTTGATATCGTAGTTGGACCAGCAATGGGTGGTATAGTAGTTGCTTATGAAGTTGGTAGACAAGTGGGTAAACCTGCAATATTTACTGAAAGAGTAGATGGAACTATGGCTCTAAGAAGAGGTTTTGAGATAAAAAAAGGTCAAAAAATTATTATAAGTGAAGATGTTGTTACAACAGGTAAATCTTCATTAGAAACAGCTAAAATTTTAGAGGAATTAGGTGGTGAAGTAATTGGAATATGCTGCTTAGTAGATAGAAAAAGTAGTAATATCGACTTACCAATCTATAGCGCAATAGCTATAGATGTTCAAAGTTACGATAAAGAAGAGTGTCCACTATGTAAAGAAGGAACTCCTTATGTAAAACCAGGAAGTAGAAATATAAAATAATTAAGAAAAAAAGCTTTCACTAGAGTGAAAGCTTGAAATTTAATTAAATTAATTATAGATTGACAAGAGTTTTCAGCTTGTTTTCGAGAGACTTACATTTGTCCTTATCCATAGCAGGAATATTTTCTAAAGGATATTTTAAACTAAGTTTTTCATACTTAAAATTTCCCATAGTGTGATAAGGCAATAGTTCTACTTTATCGATATTTTTTATGGTATTTATTATTTTGGCTAGCTTTTTTATATGTTCTTCTGAGTCTGTCATAGATGGAATTATCACGTGTCTAGCCCAAACTCTTGAACTTGATTTGTTTAATTCATTTATAAAATTGTCCAATTTAGATTTATTTACGCCAGTTAAAAGTTCGAAATTCTTAGAATCTACATGCTTTATATCAAGTAAAACTAAGTCTGAGTATTTAAGAATTTCACTATAATTAGCCGCACCACAGCCAGAAGTATCAATAGCTGTATGAATATTATTTTCCTTGCATAGCTTTAGACATTGGAGTAAAAATTCAGGTTGCATTAAAGGTTCACCACCTGAAAAAGTAACACCACCATTATTGCCAAAGTAAGGTTTGTATTTTAGGATTTTTCGCAATAAATCATGAGGTTCAATACTTTGACCTTTAGAAAAATTCCAAGTATCAGGGTTGTGGCAAAATAAACATCTTAAAGGACAACCTTGTAAAAAAATAACATTACGAATACCAGGGCCATCGAGTAAGCCCATGCTTTCAAAAGAGTGGATTCTACCTTTTATCAATGAATTACCTCTTTTCTCAATAATATGTGTTATTTATACTATAATATCAAACAAAAATTAGTTCAATAACATTCTTTAAATTTGTACGAGATACAGATAAGGAATTGTAATAATGATTTTTATATTACTTATGAGTCACCTTTAATTTAATCCTGTGAGATTAGAAAGGTAAGATAATAACTTTTAAAGTTTCTATCTTACGATAGGAGCTTTTTTTATATACAGTGAGTTGACAATAGAATTGTAAAATGATAATCTATGTATAAATATAAAAAAAAATGAATAAATATAAGAAAATAAAATATTTTAATAATCCCCAAATGAGGAGGTCGTTTTTATGCATGCTGTTTTATATCTAGAAGATGGAACGTTATTTGAAGGTAAAGGATTTGGAATTGAAGGGACAACGGTTGGAGAAATAGTTTTTAATACTTCTATGACAGGTTATCAAGAGATATTGACAGATCCATCTTATGCAGGACAGATAGTTAATATGACATATCCACTAGTAGGAAACTATGGTGTGAATATAAAAGAAAATGAATCGAAAAAAATTCATGCAAAAGGATTTATAATTAAGTCTCTTTGTGATACACCATCAAATTATATGAGTGAAATTTCGTTGGATGAATTTTTGAAAAATAATAATATTTTAGGTATTAGTAATGTGGACACTAGGAAAATCACAAGAAAAATAAGAACTGCAGGGACAATGAGGTGTGTTATATCAAGTGAGAAAAAATCAATTATTGAACTAGGACAAATAATTGATAACTATAAATTGAATAAAGAACTAGTTAAGGAAGTTAGTACAAAGGAAATATATAAGATTGAAGGAAATGGACCTAATGTTATTGTATATGATTTTGGGGCTAAAAATAACATACTTGAAAATTTAAAGGCTAGAGGATGTAATATTACAGTTGTTCCTTATGATACAAAATTTGAAAAAATAAAAAATATAAATCCTGATGGAGTTTTATTAAGTAATGGACCTGGAGACCCAAAAGATATTATTGAAGTAACTGAAGAAATAAATAAAATTATAGAAACATACCCTACTTTCGGTATATGTCTTGGACATCAACTTTTAGCACTTGCTATAGGTGCAGATACTTATAAAATGAAATATGGACATAGAGGTGGAAATCACGGTATTTTAGATTTGAATAGGGATAAAGCATTTATAACATCTCAAAATCATGGATATGCTGTAAGTAAAGAAAGTTTAGAGGGCACAGATGCAACAATCTCACATGTAAACTTAAATGATGATTCGGTTGAAGGAATTAAACTTAATATCTTACCAGTTTTTTCAGTACAATTCCATCCAGAAGGAGCACCAGGACCAACAGATACTACTTATTTGTTTGATCAATTTATGGACTACTTAAGATAAATTAATTATTCGCAATTGAAATAAAATGCTAACCAAAACAGTGACAAGTGATAAGTTAATGATGATTTTCTTGCAGAAAATTTTTAACTAAACTTTTATCATCTTTGATGATGGAACAATGAGCTTTTGTTTGCGAAAGGTATCCACAACTTGTCACTTATTACTTGTAACTTGTCACTATAAATTTCGAACTTGTTCGCAATTTATAATAAAGGGGAGGAAAAAATATGCCATTAGATAAAACTTTAAAAAAAGTTATTATATTAGGATCGGGACCAATTATAATAGGGCAAGCTGCAGAGTTTGATTATTCAGGAACTCAAGCTTGTAAAGCAATTAAAGAAGAAGGAATTGAAACGGTATTGGTAAATTCAAATCCTGCAACAATAATGACAGATTTCCAAATTGCAGATAAGGTATATATTGAACCTTTAACAGTGGAATGTGTTGAAAGAATTATTCAAAAAGAAAAACCAGATGGAATACTAGCTGGTTTTGGTGGACAAACAGCTTTAAATATTGCAATGAATTTGGGAGAACAAGGTATTTTAGAAAAATATAATGTTAAACTGCTTGGTATAAATAGTGAAGCAATTATTAAAGCTGAGGATAGAGATGAATTTAAGAAATTGATGATTGAAATTGATGAGCCTATCCCAGAGAGTACTATTGCAACGAATATTGAACAATGTAGAGCATTTGTAAAAAAGATTGGATTGCCTATAATTATTAGACCGGCATACACATTAGGTGGAACTGGTGGAGGGATTGCTGAAACTCTTGAACAGTTCGAGGAAATTTGCGAGATGGGACTTTTAATGAGTCCTATAAATCAAATTTTATTGGAACAAAGTGTTGCAGGGTGGAAAGAACTTGAGTATGAAGTAATGAGAGATGCAAAGGATAATTGTATTATCGTATGTAACATGGAAAATATTGATCCAGTAGGAGTTCATACTGGTGATAGTATGGTAGTAGCTCCATCTCAAACTTTGAGAGATACTGAGTATCATATGCTAAGAAACTCCGCACTAAAAATTATAAGAAATCTAAAAATTGAAGGTGGTTGTAACATTCAATTTGCTTTAGATACAAAAACAAGCAATTATATAGTTATCGAAGTAAATCCTAGAGTTAGTCGTTCTTCAGCATTAGCTTCTAAAGCAGCAGGGTATCCGATTTCAAAAATTGCAGCAAAGATAGCAATTGGTTATAGCTTAGATGAATTAAAAAATTATGTTACAAAGAATTCAAGTGCATGTTTTGAGCCAGCATTAGATTATATAGTTGTTAAGATGCCTAAATGGCCCTTTGATAAATTCACTACAGCTGAGAGAAGATTAGGAACACAAATGAAAGCTACTGGAGAAGTAATGGCTATAGATAGAAAGTTTGAAAGTGCTCTTTTAAAAGCTATAACATGCTTGGAAGGAAATTTAATTGGTTTAAAACTAGATAAATTAAAAGAGTTAGATCAGAATGGATTGATAGAAAAAATAAAAATGCAAGATGATGAGAGAATATTTGCTGTAGCAGAGGCAATTAGAAGAGGTATTACTTTAGAAAAGATTCACGAAATTACAATGATAGATATGTGGTTTTTAAATGGTATAAATAATATAGTTAAAGTCGAAAAACGATTAGAAATGAAATTTGTAGATGATGAGCTAATAGCTGAAGCTTGTAGTTTAGGTTTGACAAATGAGCAAATAAGCAAGTTATCAAACATTAGTGTGGATAAGATTGAGATTTTTAGAAACCTTAAGAATATATATCCTGTTTATAAGATAGTTGATACATGTAGTGGTGAGTTTGAAGCTGAAACTCCTTATTACTACTCATGTTATGATGAAGAAGAAGAAAATACAATAACAGATAAAGAAAAAATAATGGTTATAGGTTCTGGTCCAATTAGAATTGGTCAAGGTATCGAATTTGATTACTGTTGTGTACATGGTGCATGGGCAATAAAAGAAGCAGGATATGAATCTATCATGATGAATAATAATCCTGAAACTGTAAGCACGGACTTTGACACTGCAGATAAATTATATTTTGAATCTCTAAATATAGATGATGTTATGAATGTAATTTATAAAGAAAAGCCAAAAGGAGTTATACTTCAATTTGGAGGTCAGACTTCAATCAATCTTGCTGAGAAGCTTTCAAAAAGAGGGGTAAAAATTCTAGGAACCAGCAATGAGTCTATTGATTTAGCAGAGGATAGAGATAAATTCAGTAATTTACTTAAAGAAATAGATGTAAAACTACCATCTGGTGAAGCTGTATTCAGCTTAGAAGAAGCATATAGTGTTGTTAAAGAGTTAGGATATCCTGTAATAGTTAGGCCTTCATATGTAATAGGTGGAAGAGGTATGGAAGTAGTTTATGATAAGAATTCTCTAGAAAAATATATGAAAGAGGCTGTAAAAGTATCTACTGAACATCCGATTCTTATTGATAAATATGTAAGAGGAAAAGAAATAGAAGTAGATTGTATTAGTGATGGAAATGATATTTTAATACCTGGAATAATGGAGCATGTTGAAAGAACAGGAGTCCATTCTGGTGACAGTATAACGGTGTATCCATATTTCAGTATACCAGAAGATGTTATTGAGGGTATCGTAGAAACTACTAAGAAAATTGCAAAAGCGTTAAATATAGTTGGATTAGTAAATATTCAATATGTATACGATGGGAAAGATGTATATGTAATTGAAGTAAATCCAAGAGCGTCTAGAACAGTACCGATTCTAAGTAAAGTTACAGCAGTTCCTATGGTTAAACTTGCTGTTGAAATTATGCTTGGTAAAAGAGTAGAAGAGCTAGGATATGGAACAGGGTTATTGGAAAGTAAAAAATTGCATGCAGTAAAGTTCCCGATATTTTCAAATGAAAAACTTTCTAATGTTGATACCTACTTAGGACCAGAAATGAAATCAACTGGTGAGGTACTAGGAGTAGATGAAGATTTAGATGCAGCAATTTATAAAGGGTTTCTTGCTTCAGGAATGAAATTTAATTTAGAAGGTTCTATCTATGTTTCTTTAAAAGAAGTTGATAAAATAGAAGGAATAGAAACAATTAAAGGGTATTATGATTTAGGATTTAATGTTTTAGCATCTGAAGGAACGGGAAAAATATTAAAAGATAAAGAGATTCCATGTGAAATAATTGATAGAAATGAATTATTTAAAAAGATTTCTGATGAAGAAATAAAATTAATAATAAATACCCCTACAAAAGGAAATATTCCAGAAACTGAAGGATTTAAAATTAGAAGAAAAGCATCAGAATACAAAATACCGGTATTTACTTGTATAGATACGGCAAATTTATATTTAAATGCAATAAATTATTTAAAGAAAGAGGAAAATGTTGATTTTTATTCCCTAGACAGTTACTTTTAACTAGAAGAATCAAAAAAATAAAAAATTCATCAAAAATGGGCTTGAAATTTTGAAATTTCAAGTCCTTTTTTGTATAATATATATTGTGTGAGTAAATTTATGTTACCAAAAAACTTTTTATTCGAATTTTCGATACATTGTGACATTTAAAAATGAATTTTTTGAGTATAGGGGGAGTTTCATGGGAAAGCCAAGTATTTTTAGCAGAGACTATGATAAAAGAATGAGAAAAAGAAAAAGAATTATTAGAAGCTTGATTATAATTGTTGTAGTAAGTTCATTAATAAGCATTATAGCTCTTATTGGTAAGTTTGGTTTTAAGGATAGTAAAGATAAAATTTTTAGTTTATTTAAAACAGAAAATAAAGCTAATAATGAGAAACAAAACGATGATGCTAAAAAAAATATTACTAATGATGATGAAGCTGAAAAAAACGACCCGACAAAAGAAAACATAACTAAAGATGAAGCAGTAGGAGAAATAGTTGAAGAAGAGAAAGTTGTTGAAGAAACATCAAAACAAGAAAGTTTGGAAATACCTTTACCAAGTGGAGCGAAAGCTATTGCGTTTATAAATGTCAATGAAGGTGTTAAAACTTTTGATAAAGTAGAATTGAATGATAATCTTTACGATATAAACCCATCTAAAAGTATAGTGGTTATATTAGATAGTAGTACTCAAAACTTAATATTAGCTGATATATATGGGAAACAATGGGGAATAACTAAGCAAAGTCATAAATCTAGTAAAGGCAAAACTTATACCAAAGAGAATAGAATAGGGAAATATCCAGGTTTTATATGGAATGAGATTCCAAGATTTTTGAATGACAATGAAATAGTATATGTTTCACAATTACCTTTACTTTCAGTTAAACCAAATAAATATTTATGGAGATATTCAATTACAAATGATTCTCATAATATGATTAAAGGAAAATATTATGGTGAAAAAATTGAAATTGGAAACCTTTCTGAAGAAGGTTTAGAAGTAATAATCGATGGTAATAAGCAGGTAATTAAATAATCTCCCTTTACATATGTTAAAGAGAGATTATTTACATGGTATAGTAAAGTAACAAAGTTTACATAGATTAAACTAGGGGGCTTTTAATGGAAATTGGAATGTCATCAGCATGTTTTTATCCTAATATTGATGTGGAAAACTCAATAAAAATAATGAAAAGTTTAGGATTTAACTCGGGTGAATTATTTATAAATACTTTAAGTGAATTTGAAAAAGAATTTTCAACTATAATAAATGAAAAAAGAATAGAGAATAATTTTAGAATAAATTCAATACATGGCTTTTCATCATTTTTTGAACCATTATTATTTAATGAATATAAAAGAAGAAGAAAAGATATGATGAAACTTTTTAAAAAGCTATGTGTTCTTGGAAACGCTATTGGTGCGGAATCTTATACTTTTCATGGGATGAGGTTGAGAGACAAAGAAAGAATAAAAACTGAATTAATTTTAGATATTTATAATGAAATTGCCTATATTGCCAATGAAAGTGGAATTAAACTTTCTCAAGAAAATGTATCTTGGTGTATTTCATCAGATATTGAATTTTTAAATTTACTAAAAGAAAAGTGTAGATATCCGATTTATTTTACTCTTGATATAAAGCAAGCTAATAAAGCTGGTGTGGACATAAAGAAATATATTGATGTAATGGGAAGTAAGATGTGCAATTATCACATTAATGATTATGATGATGAGAATGTTTGTTTACTACCTGGTAAAGGAAAAGTAAATTATTCTAAAATAAAATCCTATTTAGATGATATAAATTATAAGGGGATGGGCATAATTGAAGTGTACAGTGATAATTATGAAAAACTTTCTGAGTTGACTGAAAGTAAGAAGATTTTAGAAAGAATTTATGATACATTATGATAGTAGAGCCTAAATTGAAATATTTGACGAAATTTATTGATATTGGCTTAAATAAAAGAGGTTTATTGCAAAAATATTGATTTATTACTGTTAATCTATTATTAGGTATGTTATAATATTAGAAGTCTAAAAAGAATGTTCGTGAGAAGTAGGAGGAGTACAGAATGAATATAAAGTTAGAAAAACTAGAAAACAACATAGTAAAATTAGAAATTAGTGTTGAACATGGAGCTTTTAGTGAAGCTTTAAAAAAATCTTATAAAAAGAATTTAAAGAAATTTAATATTCCTGGATTTAGAAAAGGAAAAGTACCAATGGCTATAGTTAAAAGATATTATGGCGAAGCAGTTCTTTATGAAGATGCTATAAATTATTGTTGCGATGATACATATCCAAAAGCTATTGAAGAAAATAATCTACAACCTGTTGATTATCCGAAAATCGACATTGTACAGCTAGAAGAAGGAAAAGACTTCATATATACAGCAGAGATTACTGTTAAGCCTGAAGTCAAATTAGGAGATTATAAAGGTATAGAAGTAAAGAAAGTTACATATGAAGTTACTGACGAAGATATTGATGCTGATATCAAAGCTATGCAAGATAAAAATGCTAGAATCTTTGATAAGAACGAAGGCGAAGTTGTTAAAGGTGATACTGCAGTTATTGATTTCAAAGGATTTGTTGATGGAGAAGCTTTTGAAGGTGGAGAAGGTAATGATTTCTCATTAGAAATTGGTTCAGGTTCATTTATCGATAATTTTGAAGATCAATTAGTAGGTTCAAAAATTGGAGAAGAAAAAGAAGTTAATGTAACATTCCCAGAAAACTATGGCAATGAAAATTTAAATGGAAAGCCCGCATTGTTTAAAGTAACAATCAAAGGAATTAAAGGAAAAGAATTGCCAGCTTTAGATGATGAATTTGCACAAGATGTTTCTGAGTTTGAAACTTTAGAAGAATTAAAAGCTGATATTAGAAAGAAAAAAGAAGAGAGCAATACTGAAAGAGAAAAAAATGAATATGAATCAGCTGCTTTAGATGTTGTAACTGATAATGCTGAAATTGATATTCCAGAAGTTATGATTGATAAAGAAATTGACTCAATGGTAAAAGATTTACAAATGAGATTGTCATATCAAGGATTAGATTTTGAAACATATTTAAAATACACTAATTCTTCAGAAGAAAAGCTTAGAGAGCTTATGAAAGAAAATGCAGAGAAAAAAGTTAGAACTGGATTAGTTCTTGAAGCTATCACAGATGTTGAAGAACTTAAGGCCACTGATGAAGAAATAAAAGCTAAAGCCGAAGAAATGGCTAAACAATATAGTGCAGGAGATGCTACTGATTTAGTAGATCAAATCATGAAAGCACAAAAATCAGTAATCGAAAATCAAGTTTTAAATGAAAAAGTAATTGATTTGATTATCGATAACTGTAAAGAAATTGCATAACAATAAGTAAACTAAATTAAATTAGAGTAATTCAAAATAATTGCCAGAGTATATTCTGGCAATTATTTTAAAATCACAGCCTTTTTGTATTATATTAATTCTAAGTTTAAATTATATATATAATGTATAGCTTGGTTAATCCTGAAAAAATAAGTAAAATTAAAATGAAACACAATATCTAACTAGATTGATTCGTTCTGACGCTATATAATTCAATATGAAGTTCAATTATATAATTTTATGATTTAACCTTTTATCTGGTCAATTCATAAAATTATATTGAACTAAATCATATTGAATATATACCGCAGATAGATGAATTCTGACGCTATATATTCAATATGAAGTTCAATTATATTATTTTAAGATTTAACCTTTGAATAAGATTGAAAAATTAGGTGATAATTTAAAAGAGAAGTGGTATAGTATAATTAATGTAACAAACTTAATATAATGAAGGAGGAGAAAAAATGAGTTTAGTGCCAGTTGTTGTTGAGCAAACTAACAGAGGAGAAAGATCCTATGATATATATTCTAGATTACTTAAGGATAGAATAATTTTTTTAGGGGAAGAAGTGAATGATGTTACAGCTGGATTGGTAATTGCACAGTTATTATTTTTAGAAGCTGAAGATCCGGATAAAGATATATATTTATATATAAATAGTCCTGGCGGTTCTATAACTGCAGGTATGGGGATTTATGATACTATGCAGTATATAAAACCAGATGTTTCTACAATTTGTGTAGGAATGGCAGCTTCAATGGGTGCATTCCTTTTATCATCTGGAGCTAAAGGTAAGAGATTCGCTCTTCCAAATAGTGAAATAATGATTCATCAACCATTAGGAGGATTCCAAGGTCAAGCAACAGATATTGATATACATGCTAAGAGAATATTGAGAATTAAGGATAAATTAAACAAGATTCTTGGTGAAAATACAGGGAAACCTTTAGAACAAATAAAAGTAGATGTTGAAAGAGATTATTTTATGGAATCTTATGAAGCAAAGGAATATGGTTTAATAGATGATGTTGTTGAAAGAAAGAAATAACCTAGAGAGGTGTAGAGATGGCAAAATATGATGACAAAAAGCAGCTAAAGTGTTCTTTTTGTGGTAAAAGTCAAGAACAGGTTAGAAGGCTAATTGCTGGTCCTGGAGTTTATATATGCGATGAATGTATAGAATTGTGTTCAGAAATTATTTCTGAAGAATTTGATGAAAACATTGCTTTAGATACTGGCGAACTTCCTAAGCCAATTGAAATTAGAGATTATCTTAATCAATATGTAATAGGCCAAGATGATTCTAAAAGAGCTCTTGCGGTAGCAGTATATAATCATTATAAAAGAATTAATTCTTCAGTGAATTTAGATGATGTTGAGCTTCAAAAGAGTAACATTTTATTATTAGGACCTACAGGTTCTGGTAAAACATTGATGGCTCAAACATTAGCAAGACTACTAAATGTACCTTTTGCAATTGCAGATGCTACAACTTTAACAGAAGCTGGATATGTTGGTGAAGATGTTGAGAACATCTTGCTTAAATTAATACAGAATTCAGATTATGATATAGAAAGAGCAGAAAGAGGTATTATATATATTGATGAAATTGATAAAATTGCTAGGAAAACTGATAATCCTTCAATAACAAGAGACGTTTCAGGTGAAGGTGTTCAGCAAGCTCTTTTGAAAATTTTAGAAGGTACAATTGCATCAGTTCCTCCTCAAGGTGGGAGAAAACATCCACATCAAGAGTTTATCCAGATAAATACTTCAAACATTTTATTTATTTGCGGTGGAGCATTTGATGGAATAGAGAAAATTATTGAGAAGAGAACTAGAAAAAGTACACTTGGGTTTGGTGCGGATATAGAATCAAAAGAAAATAAAGATGTTGGAGAAGCTTTAAAAAATATTTTACCTGAAGATTTATTGAAATTTGGTCTTATTCCAGAATTTGTTGGTAGATTACCAATTGTTGTTACACTAAGTTCGTTAGATAATGAATCTTTAGTTAAAATTTTAGAAGAACCAAAAAATTCATTAGTTAAGCAATATAAGAAACTTTTATTAATGGATAATGTAGAGTTAGAATTTACTGATGAGGCTTTAAAAGCAATAGCAGATAAGGCAATTATGAGAAAAACTGGTGCTAGAGGATTAAGATCTATTATTGAAGATATTATGAGGGATATTATGTTTGATATTCCAACAAATGAAAAGATTATCAAGGTAATAGTTAATGAAGAGACTATATCAAATTATTCTCCAGAATTAGTACTAACAGATGAAGAAAAAAGGCCAATGATAAGTGGAAAAAAAATAAAACTTAAAAAAAGAGATACAGAAACTGCATAAAACTGCTGAATTTTCAGCAGTTTTATTTTTTTATTGTAAAGGAATTTATAAATTCCATCCTTTGTTCTTTAAAGTATAAATTTATACTTTAAATTGTTTAATCACAGAATAATTAAACAATATAGGTAAATAATAAAAGATAAGGTTAAATAAAATTAGTTTTGAGGAGATGATAAATTGGCTAATACTATATTACCAGTAATAAATTTTATATTTACATCAATAATAGGATTATACTTTTATAATGCGTTAAAAGAGCAGAGGAGCAAAAAGATAATTGGAACTACTGATAATAAAAAGAATACAGAAAAATTAAATCAAATGAAAAAAATTTCATTAACAGAGCCATTAACAGAGAAAAGCAGACCTAGAGATTTTAAAGAAGTAATAGGTCAACAAAATGGAATTAAAGCACTTAAAGCTGCTCTATGTGGACCTAATCCACAACATGTAATAATTTATGGACCTCCTGGAGTAGGAAAAACGGCTGCAGCACGCTTGGTACTAGAGTATGCAAAAAAAACAGAGTTATCTCCATTTAAAGATTGTTCAAAATTCATAGAAATTGATGCTACAACTGTAAGGTTTGATGAAAGAAGTATTGCTGATCCATTAATAGGGTCTGTTCATGATCCAATATATCAAGGGGCTGGGCATTTAGGCGTAGCAGGTGTGCCACAGCCAAAACCAGGTGCAGTAACGAAAGCTCATGGTGGTATTTTATTTATTGATGAAATAGGAGAATTACATCCTATTGAAACCAATAAATTGTTAAAAGTTATGGAAGATAGAAAGGTATTTTTGGAGAGTGCATATTATAATTCTGATGATCCTAATATGCCAAGTTATATCAAAACAATTTTTGAAGAGGGTCTTCCTGCTGATTTTAGATTAATAGGTGCAACTACAAAACAACCAGAAGAAATTTGCCCTGCTATAAGATCTAGATGTATAGAAGTTTTTTTTAAGAGCTTAGATATCGATGAAGTTGAATTAATTGCTAAAAATACTCTGAAAAAGTTGAATTATTCGGTGAATGAAGATGCTATTCATTTGATTTCAAGGTATTGTACTAATGGTAGAGATACAGTTAATTTAATACAACTTGCTACAGGAATTGCAATAAATGATGAAAGAAATTTTGTAAGTGAATCTGATTTGAAATGGGTTATAGAAAATGGTCACTATGCAGCTAGATTAGAAAAAAAAGTACCTAATAAACCTCAAATTGGCTATGTTAATGGTTTGGCTGTTTATGGGGCAGACTTAGGAACAATATTAGAAATAGAGGCTTCTGCCCAAAAAAACACTAGTGGAAAAGGAAAATTAACAATTACGGGAATTGTTGATGAAGAACAAATTAAAAGCAGTAACAGGACCTTAATGGGAAAAAGTACTGCTAGGGCATCAGTCGAAAATGTTATAACAGTTATTGAAAATAAGTTTAATATAAAAATGGATCAATTTAATATCCATGTTAATTTTTCAGGAGGAGTACCAATAGATGGTCCATCAGCTGGAATTAGTATAGCAACAGCAATTTATAGTGCTATTTTTGAAAAGCCAATTCGAAATGATGTAGCAATGACAGGAGAAATAACATTACACGGTATGGTAAAGCCTGTTGGAGGTATTAATGCAAAGATAAAAGCAGGTAATTTGGCTGGTGCGAAGAGAATTTTGATACCACACGAAAACTGGAATGCTAGTTATGTAAATGAAAATGATATAGAAATTATAGCTGTTAAAAAGATAGAAGATGTTTTTGAAATAGCTATAATTGAGCAACAAAATGAGGAATCAGAGTATAATATTATAAAAAATTGCCCTAAAGATACAGATGTGCTTTCTGCAAAAACAAGATAAAATTTTATAAAAGGGGATATATATTTAATTTTATTGAAAAAATATTAATTTATATGTATAATAGCATAGTATATAAAAATCAATACATATTATGGTATAGAGCTAGTTTAGCGCAAACCCATTTGTACGTGTCTCAAAATTTCAATATATTAAATAGCTTAGAGCATATATTGAATTTTAATATACATATTTTTATGGTAAAAAAAAGTGATTTTTAGCCGAACTTTAATTTAGAAATGAGTGATGAAAATGGAAAACAATAAAAAGATATTACCTCTAATTCCACTAAGAGGGTTAATAATATTTCCTCAAATGGTTTTACATTTTGATGTTGGACGTGAAAAGTCTTTGCTTGCTTTAGACGAAGCTATGTTAAAAGAACAGAAAATATTTTTAACTTCTCAAAAGGAAGCTAAAGTTGAAGAACCTGATGAAGATGATATAAAGGCAATAGGAACTATATGTAATGTAAAACAAATTTTAAAATTACCTGGAGATACAGTAAGAGTACTTGTAGAAGGTAAAGAGAGAGCAAGAATAGTAGAATTCAAGGAAAATGATTCGTATTTTGAAGCGGAAGTTGAAGTACTTCAAGATGAAGACTGTGAAGATGAGAAAGAATGCGAAGCACTAATGAGATCTATAAAGCGATCTTTTGAAGAGTATTTGAGAATATCAAATAATCAATCTATGGAAGCATTACTGACTGTTGATGATATTGAAGAGCCAGGAAGATACGCAGATATAATTTGTTCTTATATTGAATTAAAAGATGAAGTTAAACAGGAAATATTAGAAGCAATTGATGTTATTGAAAGATTAGAAAAATTATTAATAATTCTAAAAAATGAAGTTGAAATATTAAAAGTAGAAAAGAAAATCGGTCTTAAGGTTAAAACCAAAATAGATAAGTCACAAAAAGAATATTTTTTGAGAGAACAATTAAAAGCAATACAAGAAGAACTTGGCGAGAATGACGATGAGAAAAAGGAAATAAATGAGTATAGTGAAAAAATTGAAAAAGCAAAACTTCCGAAAGAAGTAAAAGAAAAAGCACTTTATGAGTTAAATAGATTATCTAGAATGGGAAATTTTTCTGCTGAAAGTGGAGTAATAAGAACTTACTTAGACTGGTTAATTGAAATTCCTTGGACTAAAAAAACTAAGGATAGTCTTGATATAAAAAAAGCTAGAAAAATACTAGAAGATGAACATTATGGTCTTGAAGATGTGAAAGAAAGAATTGTTGAGTATTTAGCTGTTAAGAAAATTAGTAAATCTTTAAAAGGTCCTATACTATGCTTAGTTGGTCCCCCTGGAGTAGGTAAAACATCAATTGCACGTTCTGTAGCTAATGCTGTTAATAGAAATTTTGTGAGGATGTCATTAGGTGGAGTTAGAGATGAAGCCGAAATTAGAGGGCATAGAAGAACGTATGTTGGCGCAATTCCAGGAAGAATAATATATGGAATGAACAAGGCAAAATCTAAAAATCCGTTATTTTTATTAGACGAGATTGATAAAATGAGTAATGACTTTAGAGGAAATCCAGCTGATGCTTTACTTGAAG
The DNA here is from genome assembly GCF_050402865.1 of Clostridium sediminicola. Classification (NCBI taxonomy): domain Bacteria; kingdom Bacillati; phylum Bacillota; class Clostridia; order Eubacteriales; family Clostridiaceae; genus Clostridium; species Clostridium sediminicola. The sequence goes on along the minus strand of NZ_BAABMF010000011.1, from coordinate 13,719 downwards.
TATTAGATTCTGAGCAAAATGGAACTTTTAGAGATCATTTTCTTGAGTTAGATTATGATTTGTCACAAGTAATGTTTATTACTACAGCTAATCGTCTTGATACAATTCCTAGACCTTTATTAGATAGAATGGAAATTATTCAAGTATCAGGATATACTTATGAAGAAAAGTTTAATATTGCTAAGCGACATCTAATTCCTAAACAAATAAGTGAACATAATATGAAAGAAAACAAAATTACATTCTCAAATAGTTCTATTTATTACATTATTGAAAAATATACTAGAGAATCTGGTGTTAGAAGTCTTGAAAGAAATATTGCAACGGTAATAAGAAAAGCTATTACAGATATAGTAGAGAACAATAAGAAAAATATACATGTAACAGTTAATCATATAAAGAAATATTTAGGTGCTGAAATATTTGATGGAGATGCACTAAATAAAGAAGATAAAGTTGGAGTAGTTACTGGTTTAGCATGGACAGGATATGGCGGAGATACTCTTCCAGTTGAAGTAACTGTAATGAAAGGAAATGGTAAATTACAGCTTACAGGTCAGCTTGGTGATGTTATGAAGGAATCAGCTCAAACGGGATATAGTTATATAAGAGCTAATAGAGAAAAATATAATATAACAGAAGAATTTTATGAAAAATTTGATATGCATGTTCATGTTCCAGAGGGAGCAGTACCTAAAGATGGACCATCGGCAGGCATAACAATGGTAACGGCTATGGTTTCTGCATTAAGTGGACAAAAAGTGAAGCATGAAGTTGCTATGACTGGAGAAGTAACTCTTACAGGAAGAGTTTTACCTATTGGTGGGTTAAAAGAGAAAAGTTTAGCAGCTTATAGAGCTGGTATAAAAACAATAATTATTCCTAAAGCCAATGTGAAAGATGTAAAAAAAATACCAAAGAGCATTATTAGTAAGATGAAAGTGATACCTGTAGAAAACGTAGAAGATGTACTTCATAATGCTTTGATCGAGGAGAATAATGATGAAGATTAATAAATCAGAGTTTATTATATCAGCTGTAAAACCTGTTCAATACCCAGAAGATAATAGGGTGGAAATTGCATTTGCAGGACGTTCAAATGCAGGAAAATCTTCTTTAATAAATACTATTTGTAATAGAAAAAAACTAGCAAAAACAAGTTCGACACCAGGAAAAACAAGATTAATAAATTTCTTTCTTATAAATGATGGGTTTTATTTTGTTGATTTACCTGGATATGGATTTGCAAAAGTATCCAAAAAAGAGAAAGATAAATGGGGTAACATGGTAGAACAATATTTAGTAGATAGAGTACCTTTAAAGAAAATTGTTTTGCTAGTTGACTCTAGACATAAACCAACTGGTGATGATATTAGTATGTATAATTGGATAAAATATTACGGATATGATGCAATAATTGTAGCTACTAAGTGTGATAAGTTGAAAAAGAGTGAATACAAAAAAAATGAAAAAATTATAAAAGAAGTATTAGGTATTCAACCTGAAGATGAATTTATGTTTTTCTCTTCTCTAAAGAAGATAGGAATCGATAATCTTCTTTCGTTATTTGATAAGAATATATAATATATAGAAAAAAACAAGCAGTTTTTCAACTGCTTGTTTATTTTTTTGTGTCAAATATGGATCTTTAAGAATAATATGTATTATAACAAAAGATGATATAGAGAGACTCAAAGGAGGGAAAAATATGGATATGTCTCAAATTGGAAATATGGTTAACATGCTAAACAGTATGGGGGGCTTAGATATAAATAATATACTAGGCTCAGCAAAATCTTGTGATAAGGATGGATGCGATTGCGGCTTTTCTAAAGGCAATAGTTCAATATTTTTAGTTATTCTAATAATTTTATTGGTTTGTTGTAGAAGAAGAGGAGGAATTGGATTCGGTGGATTTGGCGGAAATAAATGCTGCTTAGACGATTGCTGTTGCTTGAGAAAGAAAAAAGATAGGAAACGTTGCAGAAAATTAAAGAAAAAAATTGCAAAACAAAAATGTGAATGTTGTGGACAATGTGAATGTTGTGACTCATGTGGATGTGGCGGAAGCTGTGGATGTGGCGGAAGTTGTGGCTGTGGACGAGGTGGCTATGGCGGCTACGGCGGCTACGGCGGTTGTGGTGGATTTGGAAGAGGTTTTGGCTGCGGAGGTTCTGGTATAGGAATAATTATATTCTTCTTAATATTTGTATTTAAATGTTTCTGTGCTGGAAATAGAGGCTTAAACAGTATATTTGATTCACTTCAGAAAAATGATGGTTGTGACACTTGTTTAGACTAATTTTAACTTAAGAAATAAAAAATAAATTACAATAAAACCAAGGCCCAAGAAAGGGGGGTTAGAGATGTCAAAGAAATGTAGATGTAACAGAGGATGTGGTTGTGGTATAGACCCATGTAGATGTGCATTGTTCTTATTAATCCTTTGTAAAGCAGGAATAATTAATCAAAATACAGGTTCAATTCTTGTATTTGTATTCTTACTCTGCTGTGGATTCGGATGCAGACAAAGCATATGCTGTAACAATTAGTTGAAAATTAGATATTAAATATTAAAGCTAGATTGCAAATGATTATAAATAATATTTAACCAAAGCCCAGAAAGGGGGGGGTAAGAGATGTCAAAACGATGTAGATATAAAAATAATTGCAATAGAAGTTGTGGATTTGACCCATGTAGAGTTGCTTTATTCCTATTAGTACTCAATAGAGCAGGAATCATTAGCCCAAATACTGGTATTATACTAGTGTTATTATTCTTACTCTGCTGTAGTGGATGTAGACCTCAGGGAATATGCTGCGGAAGATAGTTGAAATTTCGAAAGTAAAAAACCTATGGAGAAAAAAGAAATACATTAAACCAAGGCCCAAGAAAGGGGGGTATATAGATGTCAAAAAGATGTAGATGCGGATGTGGATGTGGATGTAATAAAGGTGGAGGATTTGATCCTTGTAAAGTTGCTTTATTCTTAATCGTATTAAAAAAAGCAGGGATAATTAGTCCGAATACTGCTGCATTATTAGTTTTCTTATTCTTGCTTTGTTGTGGACAAAGAAGCTGTCAAAGCTTATGCTGCGGTAGATAAAATTTAAGGAGGGTATAACCCTCCTTATTATATAGAGGTGATTAGATGGGAAAACATAAACACCATAAGAGAAGTAGTGGTGATTATAATCATTTAGATTCAAGTTCTGGAGTAGGTCTAGGAAATTTAGGCTTAGCTAATTTAGGCTTAGGTAATTTAGGTTCAATATTTGAAAATTTTGATTTAAACAATGTAATATCTTTATTAAATAAGATTGATATCAATGCGTTAATGCCAATGATAAATAATATTATGGGCAATTTAGGTAATTCCGGGGGGAATGGTAATAATAATGCTATTGCTGATTTATTACAGAGTATGAATAATAATATAAATAACCAAAATAATATTGATAATGAAAATAATTTTGGTAATGAAAATAATTTTGGTAATATGAATAACGATATAAAAGAAATTATTGATCAGTTCTCAGAATTTTATAGTAGAAGCTCAAATGAAGCATTAGGAGATGAAATTAGTGAAGAAAATTTTGACAGTCCTAATGTGATAAATGGATTAAGTGATTATGATAATTTATATGATGATGAAGTAGTAAAATTACTAGAATCCATAAAAAATATAGCAAGTGAAGAAAATATAGATAAAATTGATAGAGTTATACAAAAATATATTGAGGGAAGTGAATAATTTCTAGATAATGGGGAATTATAAATAATGTAAGCCAGAGAAACAAAGATGTTTCTCAAACTAGTGCTAAAACCCCCCATCCCCCTTAATATGACCGCTATGCGGTCATATTTTTAATTTATAGCATAAAAAGAATTTATAACAAATTCATCTTTTTCATTTAGAATGGCATTAATTTTATAGCGGTAGTTTACTAAGGCTTTATTTTGAGAATCATCACTGCTTCTAAAAGATAAATTCCATTCTAATTCAGTGGGGTAGCCTTCCTTATTTGATTTTATATCTTGAAAATAAGCATCTTGAAAAATAAAATTATTCTTATCAGAATTTAAACTAGTCAATGTGTTTAAACTTTTCGTATCTATTTCTTTGGAACAATGATTTTTTATAATATTCTGATACAGCTCTTCAGGATTATCTTTTGTACTAAGATAATTGATTATTATACTTATTAAATTTTTGCAAAAGAAATTTTCGTCGCTTTTATTTGCATATGTAAATTCATTAAAATTATTGTTTATAAGTATGTAGCTTTTTATAATCATATCATTTTTTGAAATATTTCCGCTAATTAATTTTGGTGTTTTATTGTTACTTAAGTCTAAAATGCCTAAAAGGTTGTTATCGTTCGATATTAAATCTTTAAAAGAAGCCGTTTCATTATCATAAGCTATTATATGTTGAGTAGCTTTATCATTTGATTTACTCTGAAGTAAAATTTCAGGTGTGTTATCTCTGTTTAAGTCTTGAAAATTTATACTTATAGGCCAATAGGTACAAAACTCTCCGAAAAAATCTGATTTAGAATTAGATTTTATGACTATGCTATCTAAGTTAGTATTTACATTTAAAGAATAGTTATTTTCTTTTTTTATTATGTATAATTTATCTTTTTTACCATCACCGTTTAGATCTATTTCATAAAAATCTTCTGAAGCATATTGTTGAAACGTTGGTACTGTGTTATCGTCTTTATTTATATTCATATAAATAAAGGACAAAGCTAATAATAATAATAAAATTAGAAAATAAAGAATGTATTTACTTTTTATAAATAGTACGTTAAACTTCAAAGTTATCGCCTCATTTCAATTATTAAAATGATTTAGTGTTATTTTGTAACACTTCTCTATTTATAAATATGATTAACATAGATAAAATATTAAAGGAAAATAAAAAAAATAGGCTTAGGCCTATTAATTATCTCTACAATCTGGACAAATACCAGAGAAATAAACTTTATTAGATAAAATTTTATAATCTGTGAATTCGGAAACTTTATCATTTAAATAGACTAAATCTACCTCCATAATATCATCTACTTTACCACAGGACATACATTGAATATGAGGATGAGACTTAACTTCAGCATCATATCTAAAATTTCCTTCGCCAACATTTAATTCTTGAACCAAATTAACTGAAACAAGTGTTTTTAATGCTTTATAAACTGTTGCCAAGCTCATTGTAGGATATTCAGGTTGTAAAGCTTTATATATAGTTTCTGCTGATGGATGAGTTTTTGTTGAATTTAAGTATTTGTAAACAGCAATTCTTTGAGGTGTTAATTTCAATTTTTTTTCTCTAAATACACTTGTTATATTATTCATTGCCACCATCCTTTAAATGATTCATATAATTATTATATAATAAAGATTATTAATTGTCAATCTGATGAATAAAAAAATGTATAAACATAAAAAACGAAATTTTTTTATGTTTAATTTTAATTATAAGGTTAAAAACTGATATTTGATAATATAAATATATTGAAAGGGGGCAGCAAAATTTGAGAAAAACGTATGTTCTTGATACAAATGTTATTTTGCACTCGCCACATTCAATTTTGAATTTTGAAGATGCGAATGTAGTTATTCCAGAAATAGTTTTAGAGGAGTTAGATACTTTTAAAAAAAGCAGCAATGAACTTGGAGCAAGTGCAAGGCATGCTGCAAGGCTAATAGATTCCTTTAGAAAGAAAGGTAAATTATATAGAGGAGTTCAATTACCTAACGGTGGAGTATTAAGAGTTGAGATGAATCATTATGATACCCAGATACCTCCTTCATGGGATAAAAGAAAAGCTGATAATAGAATTATTCAAGTTTGCAAAGCGCTAAAAGAGGATGGAGAAGATGTTTATTTAATTACAAAGGATATATTCGAGAGGATAAAAGCTGATTCATTAGATATAAATACAGATGATTATAACGAAAAAGTAGTTCCAGAATATGAAAGTCAGTATACGGGGAGAAAAGAAATTTATATATCTTCAAAAAATATAAATAAGTTTTATGAAAAAAAAGTGTTAGAAATTGAAGATTTAGTTATCTATAATAATAAAGGAGATATTATTAGTGAAATAGATTTTTATGATAATGAGTTTTTATTGATACACTCTTGTGATAGTAACAAACATACAGCGTTAGCAAAAGTTAATAAGAATAAAATTCTTCCACTAATGTATAAAGATATAAATCCCTTAGGAATAACTCCGAGAAATATTGGACAAAAGTTTATGTTAGAAGCTTTAAATTGTAATCCAAACGATGTTCCACTTGTAATAATAAAAGGACCAGCAGGAACAGCGAAAACTTTATTTTCAATCGCAGTTGGTCTTCATAAGATTTTAGAAGAAAATAATAATGATTTTAGAAGGATATTAGTATGTAGACCTAATGTAGCTATGGATGAAGAAATTGGATATTTACCTGGTACAGAACAAGAAAAAATAGCCCCATTTATGAGACCTATTATTGATAATTTAGAAATATTAATAGATTCAGATGAAAAAGAAAGATATAAGAATGAAAGAGAATTATATGATAAAATAAGGGAACTTTTTGATAGAAGAATAATTACTACTGAAGCTGTAGCTTTTCTAAGGGGAAGATCTATTGTAAAGAACTGGATCATAATAGATGAAGCTCAAAACCTTACTCCTAAGCAAGTTAAAGCTATTACTACTAGAATTGGAGAGGGATCAAAACTTATTTTAATAGGTGATCCTGAACAAATAGATCACCCATTCTTAGATTATAGGTCAAATGGATTATGTTATGCATCCGAGAGAATGAAGGGAAGTTCACTATGTAGCCAAATTACCCTTAAGTATGACGAATGTGAGAGATCTGCCCTAGCTCATGATGCATCTAAGAGATTATAAATTTCATTCCTAACAAAAGTCAGTTCCAAATAGGAAAATTTATTGGAATTGGCTTTTATTCTTGTATAGAATTTCTTAGTGAAGAGGAGTGACTTTGTAGCTATATTTGCCTTTATTCTATTGATTTAATTTGCAGTATTAATGTAATATATACATATAAAGAATAATAAATGGATAAAAAGGATAAAAATATGATTAATTGGTTACTTATAAGTAAAACTTGTATTGTTTTTTTTAGTATATCTATGTATTTTAATATAAATATTATAAAGAGTAGTTTTGTTGTGCTATTTATTTTGGTGTATATTGTATTAAATATAGCAATGTATTTATTTAAAGATGACAAATTAATAAAAGCTATTGAGTTGATTTCATTAGTTTTGTGCATAACAGGCATGGTGTATGTTGATAAATTATTTCTATTACTATTAATTTTTAATATATATGAGATTACAGAAAGGTTTGATAAAGAAAAGTGGAGTGGTCTCTTAATTAATGTTATCCTAGGTATTTCGTTTGCAGAACAAATATTTGAGGTATACATGTTTATATCTTTTATAAGTTTTATAATATTCAAATCTTGTACATATTATAATAAAAAAATCAACTATTATAATGAATTATTATATAATCTTAGAATGAAAAATAATGAATTAAATAAAGCATTATCAAAAGAATTAGATTATCAAAATCAAATAGAGTATACCTCAAAGATTGAGGAAAGAAATAAGATAGCTCAAGAAATCCATGATAACATTGGGCATACCATATCAGGCACATTAATGCAACTAGAAGCTGCAAAGTATATTATAGAAAAAGACACATCTGCATCAAAAAATATGATTCAAAATAGTATTGATGTACTAAGGGAAGGAATGGAGAGTATAAGAGCTACTCTTAGGAATATTAAACCTCCAAAAGAACAGTTAGGAATTAATACTTTGAAACTTACCCTTAATAAAATTGAAAACAGTAGTGGTATTACTACTAATCTTATTTATGATAATAATGTTGATAAAATTAAGTACCATCAATGGAAGATAATTAAAACCAATATAAAAGAAATCTTAACTAACACAATTAAATATTCTGGAGCTAGTAATGTAACTATTTCTTTTAGAGGATTAAATAAAATGATTAAAGTGGAAATAAAAGATAATGGTATAGGATGTGGAAGGATAAATAAGGGACTAGGTCTTACAGGCATAGAGGAAAGATGTGGAAATATTAATGCAAAAGTTATATTTGATGGAAGTGATGGTTTTTCTGTAATAATGTTACTTCCCATAGAAGGAGTGGATTAATGTGAGTGAAAAAATAAGAATCATCATTGCAGATGACGACCCATTAATAAGGGATAGTCTAAAAATAATTTTAGGCATGGATGAGAAAATAGATGTTATAAAAACAGTTGAAAATGGTGCTGAAGCGGTAGAAAGCTGTAGAAGAAATTCAATAGATATTGCATTATTAGATGTAAGAATGCCAGTAATGAATGGCGTTGATGCGGTAAAAGAGATAACTAAATTCACTAAAACAAGAACAATAATCCTAACAACCTTTGATGAGGATGAATATATAAGATTAGCGATACTTAATGGTGCAAAAGGGTACTTATTGAAAAATAATTCGCCAGATAAAATAATTAATGCAATTAAAACTGTTTATGGTGGTAACACTGTTATGCAAGATTTAGTTATAGATAAACTTAAAAATGGAATAAATGATAACTATGGAAAATTCGATAAAAGTAATTTTACTCAAAGAGAATTAGAAATTATAAAAGCTGTATCTGAAGGATACTCTAATAAAGAAATTTCAGAAAAACTATATATTTCAGAAGGTACTGTGAAGAATTATATTAGTAATATTTTATCGAAAACAGGACTAAAGCATAGAACACAAATTGCGATTAATTATTTGCGTCAATAAGAATATATATGACTATAGTCATGTAAAGTATATGACTTTCTTAACTAACAAGAAGGTCATTTTTTTTATATAATGAAATTATAAAAGAATCAAGGAGGTTTTGACATGACAATGGTTAAAATTGAAAAATTGTTTAAAAAGTTTGGTGATAATGTTGCAGTAGATAATATAAATATAAGTATAAAAAAAGGTGAGATTTATGGATTGCTAGGTCCTAATGGTGCAGGGAAAAGTACAATAATTAACATTATGTGTGGGTTACTAGGTATGAATAAGGGTAGGGTAGAGATATTAGGAAAAGATATAAAAAAACATTCTAAATTCACAAAAAGTAATATAGGGGTAGTACCACAAGAATTAGCGATATATGAAGATTTAACTGCTTATGAAAATGTTAAATTCTTTGCTAGTCTATATGGATTGAAAGGAAATGATTTGAAAGAAAAAACGCTAGAAGCTCTTAAATTTGTGGGGTTAGAAGACAAGGTGAAACAGTATCCAAAATCTTTTTCAGGTGGTATGAAAAGAAGGTTAAATATAGCATGTGCAATAGCACATAGGCCTAAATTGATTATTATGGATGAACCTACAGTTGGAATAGATCCTCAGTCAAGAAATCATATATTAAGGTCAGTAAATAAGCTTAATGAAATAGGAAGTACAATAATATATACAACTCATTACATGGAAGAAGTTGAAAGTATATGTACAAGAGTAGGAATTATTGATCACGGCAAGTTGATTGCAGAAGGAACAAAAGAAGAGTTAAAAGCAATAGTAACTGATAAAAAGAGTATTACAGTGACTATTGATGAATTGAGTGAAATTGATATTAAAAAAATTGAAAATATAAATGGTGTAATAAGTGTAGATTTTAAGGAAAATATGATTACTATTAATAGTAATAAAGAAATAAATAATTTAGAAAATATAATACTTTATTTTACGAATAATAATATTTCAATAAGAAATATAACTTCTACAGAGCCTAATTTAGAAACTGTTTTTCTTATTTTAACAGGAAGAAAATTAAGAGATTAGGAGGTGTGCTATGAGGATATTAAATATTGTACTCAAGGATATAAAGATTAATTTTCAAGAAAAAAGAACACTAGCTATTATGATATTGTTTCCTATATTATTAATGGTAATTTTAGGAACAGTTTTTAATGATCAATCTAAAAATGTAGGTTCTATAGGAAATATAAACGTAGCTTATGAAATAAAGGGTAATGGAGATGTAACAGAATCTTTTGAAAAGATCATAGATGAATTGAGTAAGACAGAGGATATAGTATTTACAAAAATCGAAGAAAATACAAAAGCTATGGAGGATATTAAAAACCTCAACTATGCTTGCTATATAGTTGTTAATGAGGAAAATAATGAAATAAAACTCTACGAAAATGATAGATTTAACTTTCAAGCGAGTTTTGTTGAAGCTATAATGGAGACATTTGTACAAAGGTACAATACTATAATTGAAGTTGCTAAAATAAATCCAAAGATGGTAGCTACAATTACAGAAAACAATAGCACAATGGAGAGTTATGTGAGTATAAAATCTATTGTAGCTAATAGAACACCAAGGGCATTAGATTATTATGGAGTTACTATGTTGACGCTTATAATAATGTATTCATCAATGACGGGAGCATTTGCTGTAAAAGGAGAAAAATTAAAAAACACTGTTGGTCGAATGCTGATAAGTCCAGCTAATAAAATGGAAATATTTGCAGGTTCAACTCTAGGAGCAGTATTTACTACAATTATACAAATGGCAATAGTATTTTTATTTAGTAAGTATATTTTAAAAGTATATTGGGGAAATAATATTGGAGCAATCTTAAGTATAATATTATCATTAATAATAATGGCTGTATCATGGGGAATTGCTTCTGGTTATATGTTTAAAAACTCAAATGCAATGGATGGATTTTTAAATTTGTTAATTCCTATAATGTGTTTTCTAGGTGGAGCATATATAAATGTTTCAAGTTTTCAAAATAAAATATTTATAGCGTTAACAAAATTATCTCCTGTAAAATGGGTTAATTCGACAATATTTAGTATAGTGTATAATAATGATTTTAGTGATTTTGGAACAACAATTGCAATAAATTTAGGGTTAGCTATAGTATTTATGATACTGGCATCATTAAGATTTAATAAGGAGGCAGAGTAGATGAAAAATATTATATTAATAGCCTTAAATTTTTTAAGGGTTACATTTAAGAAAAAAACAAGTTTTCTAATTTATATTATACTTCCTGTAGCATCAGCTTTAGTTACCTTAATGTTGTATTCATCATCAGGAGCAGCAATTACAAAAGTTGGTTTGATAAATAATGATAATAGTACTATATCTAGTGATATGATTAATTATTTAGAAGAAACTAAAAAATTCAAATTCGAGAATATAAAGGAAGAAGAAGTTGAGAATAAAGTTGCAAATCAAGAAGTGGATTTAGTATTAGAAATACCCTATGGATTCACAGAAAGTATTTATAATAGTAATGTAAAGGAATTAAAAATAGAAACTATAAGGGGAATGGATGTAACTGCATGGATAGAAAGTTATTTGAATTATTATATTAAGAATATGAGAGATATTGCAGTAGCATCTGAAGGAAATAGAGAAGTATTTAATAAAATTTATGATAATTTCAAAAACAGTGAATTAGTATTGACTAAAGAAAAGTTAAAGGATGAATATGTTGGTAAAACAGTAACACAACAAGGAATAGGTTTTTTTATTCTATTTATTCTAATTGGGTGTACATCTATAACTAAATTAATTTTAAAAGAAAAAAATATAAAAACATACCAAAGGATATGTTCATCTCCAGTTACTTCAAGAGAATATGTTTTAGGAAATGTTCTAGCAAATATTATTATAATTTTAGTACAGATTTGTTTATTATTGTTTGGAGCATTTAAAATCTTGGAAATAAATATTCATATGCCTGTATGGAGTTTGTTTATTATTTTAATGTTATTTGGATTAGCGGCTATAGGGATAGGTATGGTAATAGTATCATTTTCTAAATCTTCTTCTGAAGCAGGTAATTTATCAACTTTAATAATAACTCCAACATGTATGCTAGGGGGATGTTTCTGGCCATTAAGTTTTATGCCAGATAGTTTAAAGAAAATATCAAGCTTTACTCCTCAAAAATGGGTTATGGAAGCAATAATAAGTATTCAATCAGGAAAAACAATAAATGATGTAGCGATAAATTTGGCAATATTAGTTGTATTTGCACTAGTATTCTTTGCAATAGCTGCTTTCAAAATGAAATCATCTGATAAAACAGGAAGCTTTATTTAGTATTAATAAATTATTGTTAAAGCATAAAATTTAAAGTATAATGAAAATGTTAGCTGAAAAAGAGTTTCAGCTAATTTTTTTAGGATTAAAACTTTTTATACAGAGATTTTCGTGGAAATTCACCTACAATTGTGAACTATGAAATAAATATTTTTAGGAGGAAATAAAATGAGACTAAGGAAGAAGTGGTGGGCAAGACCAGAACTTGAGGCAAGTCCATTGTTTAAATCTATAGATGAAGCAAGAGAACTAAAAGGTAGATGGAATGAAGAATTCAAAAATGATAATGATATATATCTTGAATTAGGCTGTGGAAGGGGAGGATTTACAACTGAACTTTCAAGGATAAATTTAGATAAAAATATTGTTGCAATTGATTTAAAAGATGAGATACTAATAAATGCATTGAAAAACTTAGAAAAAGGGGAAGTTGAAAATGCAAGATTAATAGCTATGAATATTATGTTTATTGCAGAAATCTTTGAGAAGAATGAAGTAGGCAGAATATTTATAAATTTTTGTAATCCTTGGCCAAAGGACAGGCATAATAAAAGAAGACTTACACATAGCAATTTTTTAGAAATGTATAAGCAATTTATAAAACCAAGAGGTGAGATTTGGTTTAAAACTGATGATATGGAATTATATGAGGAATCTTTTGAATACTTTGAAGAAAGTGGATTTGAAATTTTATATAAAACTTATGACCTTCATAATAGCGAATATTCAGAGAAAAATATTATGACAGAATACGAAAGTAAATTTAAAGAAAGAGGCATAAAATCAAAGTTTTTAATAGCGAAACTTAAGTAAAGAATTAGTTTTCAAAATTATTTTCGTTATAATTGAAATTATTAAATAAAAAGTATTGCGAATAGTATTTCGTAATACTTTTTTAATAGTTCTTTAATTTTTTAGTTAAATATCTCGATTTAAAATAATAAATTAATAGCTATTTTGTGAATTTTCAATTTTCTAAAATAAACTAGGTGTAGAAATATTTAAGATAGTAGTAAATAATATTTTATAATTTACAAATAATAAAGATAAGCTTTGTAAAAATTTAATTTATAGTAATTATATAATAATTTAAGAGGAGGAAAGTTAATGGATAAAAAACATAAGATTATAGGAGTGCAAAAAGATAAAGGTGGAGAAATTCAGGCTTATAAACTGGATGATAACAGAGTATTATCTAAGAGAGAGGCTGTAGATCTTGCCAAGGAAGGTTCGATAGAAGGAGTTTTAGTTTCTATGTCTAAGCTAGGAGAAGAATATTTGAGGAGCAACCCTGATAGTACTACAAATAATAATTTAGATAATATGCCAATAATTAATGATAATTTAAAAATCTAATTTAATATGAAATACGTCAAATAAATAACATTAAATAATGAAAAGGCAAAGGTGAACTGACTCTTGTCAAGTAGACAGGTAATTTAATTAAAAATTTATGCACATTTTGGTGCTTGATTTCGATATTCTATTGGAGTCAAGCACCCTAATTTTTTTTGAAATCTTTCTTCATTGTAGAA
>NZ_BAABMF010000010.1:0-182344 GCF_050402865.1 Clostridium sediminicola | reverse complement strand
ACTAAAAGCTACATCTGCTAATAATAAAGATGCAGTTTTTGCTCCCTGACCGCCACGACCATGCCATCTTATCTCTGTTACTTTAGACATATTTTTTCCCTCCTGTTATCTTTTCTATTTATACTTACAGCAATTATCATACCAATTTTTATATCCTTTGTAAAGCTTGTATTTAACTCAAATTCTAGAAAATATTCACGATTTTATTGTTATAAAATTGTTGTAATCTTTATTTTTCTTTGTTATACTGTTAGAAATACAATATGCGAATGAAGATTTAATTTAAGGAGTAAATTATAATGAAGATAACCTACGAGGATTTTTATAAAAATAAATTATTTGAAACTTTTTGGGATAAATCTAACGATGGTCTCAACGTAGTTGACCTTCAAGGTAATATCCTCTATGTAAATAAAGTTTCCGCTGATTATGCTAACACCAATATAAAAGATATGATAGGAAGTCATATCTCCGAATTCTATCCTGATGCTGTTCTTTTATATGTTTTAAAGACAAAAAAAGCATTATTAGATAAAAAAATTCACTATGTAGGAGAAAAAAAATATGTAGTTAGTTCTTACCCTATTTATATTGATGGTAAACTTGCTGGAGCTTTTTCTGTATTTAAGGACATAAAAGAAATTGATGACTTGAATAAAAAAATCAAATATCTCCAGCTTCACTTAAGCTTAAACAAGCCAGAAGAAAATATTTCTTCTGTAATTGGTAACAGTGGGAGTTTAAAAAATATCTTAGTACAAGCAAAAAGAACAGTTGGTGCTTTAGGTGGCCCACGTCATTCAATAATAACTGGTCAATCTGGAACAGGAAAAACAATGCTAGCTAATTTAATTTATACATATGCAAAAAAAGTAGGAGTCATTGATAAAAATGCACCCTTCATCGAAGTAAATTGTGCACAATTTACAAATCCAGATGTAGCTGCAGTAGAAATATTTGGTTCAGAAAAAGGCGCATTTACTGGTTCTACTCAAAGAAATGGTTTATTTGAACAGGCCAATGGAGGTATATTATTTTTGGATGAAGCCCACGCCCTAGAACATTATCAAACCCTACTTCTAAAAGCTATTGAATCAGGTAAAATAAGAAGAGTAGGTGGCGGAAAAGAAATCAGCATAGATGTAATTATTATCGCTGCGTCTACCAAGAATTTAAAAGAGGAGTTATTACCTGAATTATATCAACGTTTAGCACAGTATGAACTTTACCTACCATCATTGTCAGAAAGAAGTTCAGAAGAAAAATCTTCATTATTGAACCATTTCGTTACCAAATATGAAAATGCTGTTGAAAGTCTTCAAGGTATCAAATATCACGTAGATTTTTCGAAAGAGGCTAAAAATTTTCTTCTTGAAGCAGTTTATCCGAGAAATATTCGTCAGTTCAGAGATATTATCAATTTTAGTATTGATGCTGCCTCCCCATTAATTTCAGATATTGGAGATAAAAAAGAAATCACCACTACAGTTTTAGTTGAACACTTACCATTTGAAATTTTAAATGAAACTCCAGATTCTAATATTAATATAAACGCTAATAAAAATGGTGGGAAAATAAAAGACAACATGGAGACATTAATCGATTCACTTCACAATCAAGGCCTAGGCCCTCGTAAGATTTCAAGTAAATTAAAAGATAAAGGTTATTCCATTGAATATTATCAGGTAGCATACTACCTTAAAAAGAAAGAGCAAAAGACATAACCATGATTGATGCAGAACCTTGCTTCCTATGTCCAGCTAGAGAATCCAAAATTGGATTCTCTAGCTGTGTCTAACATCCATACCATAAACTCCAACATTTTCAAATAATGTAACAAATTTATTTCCATCCCACTCTAGAGCAGTTTGAATCACCCCTAGTGTGTCCGCATTATACAATCCTATAACTCTACGAAGAGCTGATAACTCATAAACTCCATCTCCTTGATAATCTATAGGGTAAAGCCCACTTAATGGATTTACATAACCTTTTGTAGGTTCTTTTAACTTTCCACTTTCATCATATAGCTTAGACAAGTATTCCTGACCTTTGTATTCTATGTCTATAATGTATTTCTTATATAGTTTTTTGTTTATAATCTCAACTTTATAATCATCCTTGTAATTAACTACATAATCGTATTCATTATTATAGATTTCATAATCAAAAATTTTCTTAACGTTATTATCTAAATAAGAATAAATATAGTACCAACTCATACCTCCACTTCCGCCCGAAAAAATACTTATCAAAATTTCGTTTACACTATTTCCAGTAAAATCACCTAAAAATATTCTTGGATTATACCCCGCATCACTTTTCAATGGAATTATTTTTATAGAATAGCTTCCTCCATCAATAATAACCAATCTAATATTTTCAATAAAACCACTCTCAATACCGAAGTTTTTTTCTCCAATTAGATAAACATTATCAAAAACACCATCCCCATTCACATCTCCATATTTAAAATCTAGTATAAGCATATTACCACTTGAAGTCTGTCTCCACATATTAAATGGATAGAAAAACATAATAATCTCCTAGTATATTGATATACTTTATCTTATGTTGATGTTGCAGAAGGTTGAGAGCAATAATTATAAATTGCGAAACAAGTTCGAAATTTATAGTGACAAGTTACAAGTGATAAGTGACAAGTTGTGGCTACCTTTCGCATGCGAAAGCTTTTAATTAATAAAGAATAAAATGATTCCTTTTGCGTAGCAAAAGCACATTATTCAATCATCGAAGATCATAAAGGCTTAGTTAAAGATTTTCTGCAAGAAAATCATCATTAACTTGTCACTTGTAACTTATCACTTGTCACTGTTTTAGTTCGCCTTTTATTTCAAATGTGATTTTTTACAGATATTACATTATTTCAAAGCGCAAAAATAGAGCTATTTGAAAATTAATTCATATAGCTCATGTTAATTTATGAAATATTACGTAAATGTACACTCAATCTTATTTTTCAAATGCAATAAGATAATACTTGTCATCTAATTGATTTTCCAGTTGTTTAATTTTTTCTATCTCATTATTTGAAACATCTGCTAGTGGAAATTCATTTAATTTATTTTTATCCATAATCCAAACTCCTTTCATTAATCTTTAGTGTTATTATTTCCTCAAATTTTTATTTAAATACTCTATATCTCCATTATTATGGGAAGTATAATCGGTCTTCTCTTTGTCTTTTCATAAATAAATCTTTCTATTACTCTCTTCATATTGGCTTTCAATACATACCACTCTATAATTCTATTTTCCAAGGAGCTTTCTAATTCTTTTCTAACAATTTGTTTGACTTCATTAATTAATGCCTCTGATTCCCTTACATAAACAAATCCCCTAGTAATAATATCTGGTCCAGCAATGATGCTATATGACTCTCTTTCTATTGTTACCACAACAGTAAGCATTCCATCTTGAGCTAAATGTTTTCTATCTCTAAGAACTATATTACCAACATCTCCAACACCAAGACCATCTACAAATACAGCTCCAGTATGAACTTTTCCTGATATTTTTGCGTTTTCTTCCGATAGCTCCAAAACTTCACCTGTATCCATTGTAAAAATTTTATCTTCAGGCATACCTAATTTTTGTGCTAATTTTGCATGATGTCTCAAATGTCTATACTCTCCATGAACTGGCATAAAATACTTCGGATGAACTAATGTATGAATTAATTTTAGTTCTTCTTGATAAGCATGCCCAGACACATGTACCTCTTCTAAATCCTCATATACAACTTCTGCACCATTCTTAAATAATTGATTAATTACCCTAGAAATAAGTTTCTCATTCCCTGGAATTGGGGAAGAAGAAATAATAAATAAATCCTTAGGCTCTATTTTTATTTTTCTATGATTAGAAAAAGCTATCCTAGCAAGTGCAGCCATTGGCTCACCTTGACTTCCTGTAGTTATTATTGTTATCAGTTCATTAGAATAATTATTTATTTCATCCACACTAATAAGATGCCCATCAGGTATATGTAAATATCCTAATTCAATTGCAACGCTAGATACATTTTCCATGCTTCTTCCACTAAAAGCAACTTTTCTACCATAATTAACTGAAGCATCTACAATCTGCTGCATTCTATGAATGTTTGAAGCAAAAGTCGCCACAATAACCCTTCCTTCAGCATTAGAAAATACTTTTGTGAAAGTTTCACCTATTGCCTTTTCAGAAATAGTATGACCTTGACGTTCAACATTTGTGCTATCCGCCATAAGTAATAACACACCATTTTTACCCAAATTAGATATACGTTCCAAATCCATAACTAGTCTATCTATAGGTGTATAATCTATTTTAAAATCTCCAGTATGTAATATTACCCCCACCGGAGTATGAATAGCGATAGAGCAAGAGTCCGCAATACTATGTGTTACTCTAATAAATTCAATTTTAAAATTATCTATTTCAATAATATCACCTGCATTAATACCATTAAGTTCACACTCTGAAAGAATATTATGCTCTTTTAATTTGTTTTCAATTAATCCTAAAGTGAGTCGAGTACCATAAATAGGTACTTTTATTTGTTTTAAGATATAAGGTATAGCTCCTATATGATCTTCATGACCATGAGTCAAAAAAATACCTTTTACTTTCTTTTCATTCTTTAGCAAATAAGTTATGTCTGGAATAACTAAATCTACACCATACATCTCTTCTTCTGGGAATGCTAAACCACAATCAATAACGATAATTTCATCTTTATATTCAATGGCAGTTATATTTTTACCTATTTCCCCAAGCCCTCCTAAAGGAATAATTTTTACATTATTATTTATTACCATAAACTTACCTCCTTCGTTAAATTTTTCAATGTATTAATTCAAAATTTCATATGAATGTCCTTTATACTATTTTGTCTTCTAATGACACAATTAATACTTTTCTTTTAATATTTTTCTAGTAACATATATTGCAATAAGACTATTCCTCACATCCTAATTATTTATGTTATAATAAAAAATATATATAATTAATAGAAAGCTGAGGATTATTATGGATACAACTAAATTAACAAGTATTCAAGTGGCAAAAGTGGCAATAAGAATGGCAACTTCCACAAGAAATGAAGAGAAACTTTTAGATGAAAAGTTTAAAGAAAAAGGAATTTTGACTGCCGCAGTAGACGTTGGTGGAAATATAAATCAATCTATTCCAAAGATCTTAGAAAGAGCTTTAGTTGCATCAAAACGAACTGGCATTATAAATGATTCACATATACAAGAAGGCGCAATCGTAGGTGCTACAAGAGAAGCAATAATGCAAGTTTCAATGAAAGCAAACGGATTAAATGTCGGCGGAAAAATTGGTATTGCCAGAGCCGGAGAACATATAAGCATATGCATTTTTATGAGTATTGGTTTGCTGCACCTAAATGAAGTAGTTATTGGCTTAGGTCATAGATCTCTTCCAAAGTAAATATTCTAATAATATAAGTATAAATCTCTATTGTTGACATGCTTATAAAAATAAGTTAATATTATAATGAATTTAGAAATACCGTAGCAAAAATGTAGAATGGGTAGATAGCAGTATGTAGAATGGGTAGATAGAAGTTAAGACATTTAAGAAAAATAAATGAATTTTTTATTGACATTGTAGAATGGTAGGTTGGTAGTATAATAGTCGATTTTAACAGTATTTAGTTATAGAGAATCCAATGTGAAACTCTATTTACATATATCCAAAATCTCAGGTACCAATGAGTTATGGACATATGTAAATAAGTAGTTGAACTAGAATCTCTAAAAAACTAGTACTGTCTATTGATGATATATAAAAACTCTCCATAGTGAGAGTTTTTTTTATTTAAAAAATATTTATTAATATAAAATTTAGGA
Organism: Clostridium sediminicola; assembly: GCF_050402865.1. Taxonomy (NCBI): domain Bacteria; kingdom Bacillati; phylum Bacillota; class Clostridia; order Eubacteriales; family Clostridiaceae; genus Clostridium; species Clostridium sediminicola. The sequence continues at coordinate 176,465 of NZ_BAABMF010000010.1, read as the reverse complement.
GGATGGTAGTATGGTAGGTAAGAAGATTTTAGTTTTATTATGTAGTTCTTTAATAGCAACAAGTCTAATAGGATGTGCAGGTTCCACTAATGAACCTTCTGGGGAATCAGAACAAAAAAATATCACAAAAATAGGTATAACTCAAATAGTTGAGCATCCAGCTCTAGATTCTTCAAGAGAAGGTTTTTTAGCAGCACTTAAAGAAAAAGGATATGAGGAAAACAAAAATATTGAGATTGATTTTCAAAATGCTCAAGGAGACATGCCTACAACTCAAACTATAGCAAAAAAATTTGTTAATGATAAAGTAGACATGATTTTCGCTATTTCAACACCTTCTGCTCAGGCAGCTTATAATGCAACAAAAGAAATTCCAATATTAATAACAGCAGTAACAGACCCTGTAGCAGCTGAACTTGTAGATTCACTTGAAAAACCTGGCAACAATGTAACAGGAACTTCAGATGCAACTCCTATTGACAAGCAATTTCAATTTATAAAAGATGAACTTGCTAATGTTAAAACAATAGGAATCATGTACAACACAAGTGAAAGCAATTCAGAAATTCAAGTTGAAAAAGCTACACAAATAGCAAAAGATTTAGGTCTAGAAATCATAGCTCAAGGAATAACAAGTGTAAATGACGTACCTCAAACATTAAATTCAATGATTGATAAAATAGACGCATTATATATTCCTACCGATAATATGGTAGCATCTTCTATGCCGATAATATCAAAAACATGTTTTGATAATGAAAAACCAATAATCGGTGCTGAGAAAGCACATGTAGAAGCTGGTGCAATTGCTTCTGTAGGTATAGATTATTACCAACTTGGATATGAAACTGGATTGAAGGCAGTACAAGTTATAGAAGGTACTTCACCTAAAGATATTCCTGTAGCATTCCAAGAAGAAACTTCAATAGATATAAATACAGATGCACTAGAAAAATTAAATATCACATTATCAGAAGATATTATGAAAAAAGCATCAAAAATAACTGGAGGCGTTCAGTAATGACATCTTTTTTAATCAGTACATTTGAACAAGGATTTATTTTTGCAATAGTAGCATTAGGTGTTTACATTACTTATAAAATACTAGATTTTCCTGATTTGTCCGTTGATGCAACATTCCCTTTAGGGGCATCAGTTACCGCTTTATGCTTAACAAATGGTCTAAATCCTTTTGTGGCTTGTGTTTTAGCTTTTGTAGCTGGTATGCTTGCTGGATCAATAACAGGCTTTTTACACGTAAAACTTAAGATAACAAACTTGTTATCCGGTATTTTAGTAATGATAGGCTTTTACTCTATAAATCTTAGAATAATGGGTAAATCAAATATTCCACTATTTAATGCTAAGACTATGTTTTCTTTTAATATAGAAACTGTCGTTATAGTTGGTATTTTTGCAGTGCTCGTCAAGATACTTTTAGATTTGTTCTTAAAAACAAAATTAGGTTTTCTATTAAAAGCTGTTGGAGATAATGAACAATTAATTACATCTTTAGGTGTAAATAAAAATACTATAAAAGTTGTAGGTCTTATGATTTCAAATGGTTTAGTAGCTTTAGCCGGATCTATAATGGCTCAATACCAAGGATTTTCTGATGTTGGTATGGGTGCTGGTACAGTTGTCATTGGTCTTGCTGCCGTTATTTTAGGAGAATCAATCTTTAAAAATATTGGTTTTATCAAAGGGACTACGATGGCGTTATTTGGAGCTGTATTATATAAATTAGCAATAGGATTAGCATTAAGATTTGGGTTAAGCCCAACTGATTTGAAGCTAGTTACGGCTTTAATAGTTATAGTAATATTGTCAACTAACAATTTTGAAGGAAAGCTCACAAGCAAAAAACAAAAAGAAGCTATAAGAACTAAAGGTGGTGAAAAACTTGCTTCAAATACAAAATCTGTACAAAGTATTCAATAAAAATACTGTAAATGAAAATACTATTTTTAATCAATTCAATTTAGATGTAAGCCAAGGTGATTTCATTACCATAATTGGTAGCAATGGAGCAGGCAAATCAACATTATTAAACTTAATATCGGGAACTCTTAAACCTGATAATGGCTCTATAGTTTTAAACGGTGAGGATATGGATAAATTACCTGAACATATATGTACAAAGAAAATGGGCAGAGTATTCCAAGACCCATCAATGGGTACTGCTCCTTCAATGACTATTTTAGAGAATATGTCAATGGCTTTTAATAAAGGCAAAAAATTTGGTTTAAGTTTCGGTATCAATAAATCAAAAATTCCATATTTTAAAGAACTCTTATCTAGTATTGGATTAGGCTTAGAGGATAAATTATATACAAAAGTAGGTTTACTGTCTGGAGGTCAAAGACAATCTTTAGCATTACTAATGACCGTTATGTCAAAACCCCAACTTTTACTATTAGATGAACATACAGCTGCTCTAGATCCAAAAACTTCGGAGAGAATAAATAAACTTACTGAAACTATTGTAAATAAAGAAAAAATAACTACATTAATGATAACTCATAATTTAAACCACGCTATAAATATGGGTAATAGATTGATAATGCTTCATCATGGACAATGTGTTTTAGATATTAGTGGTGAAGAGAAAAAGAAACTTACTATAGAAAAATTACTAGAAAAGTTTGATACTATAAAAGGTGAAGACTTAATAAGTGATAGAGCCTTATTTTCATAATATAAACTTTGAATTAATCATAAATTAATCAACAGTAAAAACTGCAGATTAATTTATGATTTTTTTATATTACAATTTTTCTGCCCAATTCTTAGTAATAGGATATCCATATATCTGACCATCAAGAGTTTTTATTATTGCAATAATCGTGAATACAACCTGCATCACTAGTAGTATAGGTAAAATAATAAATCCGATTAATATAATACAAAGAATACCAGCAATAACATATGATGCATAGAAAAATATCTGTGATACAAGTGCTTGTTTAGCATTTTCTCTCACATAATGCTTATCTTTTGATACTAATAAGAAAATAACCAGTGGAACTATAACCCCTCCACCAACGAACATACAAGCATGGCTGGCAATTGCTAAAAGTTTATCTTCTGTTGAATAACCATATTCCATAAAAAATCCTCCCCTCATTTTCATGTATTTATAATCCCGTTCTTTAAAAGCGAAGCTAATAATGCTTAGTTAATGATATAGATATCTAAACTTACGCTCCTTCACTTAAAAACCTATACTGAGAAACATATAAATCGTAGTACATTCCCTTAAGTAACATAAGCTCATCATGAGTTCCGGATTCTTTGATTTTTCCATCTGCAATTACCATTATCCTATCACAATCTCTTATTGTTGACAATCTATGAGCAATAACAAAAGAAGTTCTTCCATATAAAAGTTTTTCTATTCCTCTCTGAACCAACCTTTCTGTTGTAGTATCAATATTAGAAGTAGCCTCATCCAAAATCAAAATTCTAGGATTAGCAAGTAACGCTCTTGCAAATGAAATTAGTTGTCTTTGCCCTACTGACAACCTTGAGCCTCTTTCATTTACTTCAGTATCATACCCTTTTTCCAATTTATTAATAAATCCATGAGCATTAACAGCTTTAGCTGCTTCAATAACTTCTTCATCAGTAGCATCTAATTTCCCATATCTTATGTTTTCCATTATTGTTGTTGAAAACAAGAAAGTATCTTGAAGCATTATACCCATTTGAGTTCTAAGAGATTCCAGTTCAACTGATTTTACATCCCTTCCATCTATTAATACTTTACCTTTTGTAATATCATAGAATCTACTTAAAAGATTAACAATAGTTGTCTTTCCTGCACCAGTTGGTCCTACAAGCGCAACCGTTTCTCCTTGTTTAACTTTAAAGTTAATATTTTTAAGAACTTCATTTCCGTCATCATATCCAAATGTAACATTTTTAAACTCTACTTTCCCTTTGATTTTAGGCATTTTTATTGCATCTCTGATATCTTTAATATCCGGTTCAATATCCATTATTTCGAATATTCTTTCTGCAGCAGAAAAGTTAGTAATTAAAGTATTATAAAATTGAGTAATATTTATGATTGGTCTCCAAAACATTCCAACATACCAAATAAAAGCAACTAAAGTACCAACTGTTAAAGTGCCTTCTCCAGAAATCAACCTAGTTCCATACCAATAAACTACAATAGATCCAATACCCCAAGATAGTTCAACAACTGGCCAAAATAAATCATTAAGCCTAATAGCAGACATAAATTTATCCATTAAGTCTGTAACAAGTCCATTAAAATTCTTGGATTTATTCTTTTCTACCGCGAAAGATTGAATTATTTTAACTCCCGAAAAACTTTCATGAGTAAATGCATTAAAATTAGATCTTTTTTGTCTGAATTTTTGCCACCTTCTCCTACTAAAAGTTTCTACTACAAAAATAATTACAAGTAAAACTGGTAATACAATAATTGATGCTAGCGCTAATCTAAAGTTCATATAAAACATGATAAAAGTTACGCACAAAAGATTTAGTAAATCTGGTATAAAATTAGTAATGCTATTATTAAATAATTCTTGAAGGGAATTAACATCCCCCATTACCCTGGCTAAAATTTTTCCAACTGGTCTATTATCAAAGAAAGAAAATGTAAGTTTTTGAATATGAGAATAAAGTTCCTGCCTAATATTTATCAATACTGTATTTGTTACTGAAGCCATCATTCTCATTCTAATCATTGAAACAACCATTGCTATAAAATTATATATGACCATAATTACAGCAAGTATCATTAACCCTTTTAGATTTCCATTACTAATAAAATCATCCATACAAATTTGTAGCAAATATGGATTAATAACTCCACAAACCATTACAAAAATCATCATTAGAATTATTCCCAAAACTTTTAACCTAAAAGGCTTTAAATAGCTAAGTAACCGGACAATAATCTCCCTTCGATTATGCTTTATTAAAATTTCATCATTATTAACAGAATTTCTAGCCATTAAATCACTTCCTTTTCTACATCATGAAAATCTTTGAACTGCTCTAGATAAACTTCATAATATTTACCCTTTAAATCGAGAAGTTCATTGTGATTTCCTCTTTCAACAATTTTACCATCCTCTAAAAATACAATTTGGTCAGCATTTTTTACTGCTGAAATCCTGTGCGCAATAATGAATGTGGTTACTTTTTTATCTCTCTTGTTCAAGTTACTCAATAAATCATATTCAGTTTCCATATCTAGTGCAGAAGTAGCATCATCTAGTATTAGTATACTTGCCTCTCGAATCAAAGCTCTAGCTATAGAAATTCTTTGTTTTTGTCCTCCTGAAAGTCCAATACCTCTTTCCCCTATTATAGTTTCATATCTTTGAGGTAGCTCATTAATGAATTCATACGCACATGCACATTTGCAAGCTTTATCCATTTCTTCTTTGGTAGCATCATAATTCCCCATTTTTATATTCTCTTCAACAGTATCAGAGAAAAGAAAAATATCCTGAGAAACTACAGCCATCTTTTTTCTAAAACTATTAAGTTTAAGTTCTCTAACATCATGTCCATCAATAGAAACTGAACCTTCAGCTACATCATAATACCTACCTATTAAATTTATTAGAGATGTTTTTCCACTACCTGTAGTTCCCATTATTGCAACAGTTTCTCCCACATTTACTTCCAAATTAATATTCTTTAGTACTTCCTCTCCATGATAGTTAAAAGATACATTTTTGAATTTTATATCTCCTTTAATATTCTTAAGTTCAATTGAATCTTCAGAATCTTTTATATCAGGAGTAATATCCATTATCTTAAATATTTTTTTTGAAGAAGCTTTGTTCTGAGCTAACATATTTGTTAACCATCCAAGCATCCTCATAGGCCAAACTAGCATGCCACTATACATAATAAATGCTACCAAAGTTCCAGTAGACATTCCTTCTTTAACAACTAAATACCCACCCAAACATAAGATAGCGACTATTGATAAATTAGTTAAAAACTCTATAAGTGGAAAGTACTTCGCCATTATACCTGCTTGTTCTAAATTCAAATCATAATTAACCTTATTTAGTTTCAATAACTTTAATATTTCAAATTTTTCTCTTGCAAATGCTTTTACTAATCTTACACCTGATATGTTTTCTTGAGCTGCTGTATTAATAACCGCTGTTTGGTCACTGATTTTTCCATAAGTTATCCCAATTTCTTTTTCTAATTTTAAAGCAATGTATGCAATTGGTAACACAACTAAAGTAGTCACTATAGCCAACTTCCAGTTCAAATAGAATAATATGCTAGTTGCTATTATAAAATACGCAGCATTTTCTATCAACAATCTAAACCCAAAAGAAACTGTTCTCCAAATATTATCTATATCTTCTCCTATTCTTGACATTAACTCTCCAGTATTCATACCATCAAAATAACTATATGGAAGACTTTGAATATGATTGTATAAATCTCTTTTTAAATCTTCACTTACTTTTGATGCAAGGTCGTCTGCTACATATTCTTTTACATATCCAAAAACAGCTCTTATTATTGTTATTCCAAGAATGCTAAGAAGTAGTACCGCTAACAAATCATATTCTTTTTTTTCTATTACTTTATCTACTATTACTTTTGATATATACGGGTTAAACATATCTGCAATCATAGCTATAACCATAGTCACTGTTGGAATTACTATCCTTATAGGATACTTAGTTATATATTTTATTAATCGTTTCAAGTTAAAACCTCCTTTTCTATGTTGTCATATAATTCATTAAAATTTAACTTTCTTTAACTCCTAGAAAATAATTTTTAATCATAAATATTCCCCCTTTATTAAACTTTTTATTTTTATAAACAAAAAAACCATGGGTTTACCCATGGTTTTAGAGATATAAATATTAATTTTTACTGTAATTAATAATTATAAAAAAGCCATGAGCTAAACAGCCCATGACAGATTATCTTTTTATTAGGTTTAACAAAATATTTACTACAAAGTTGAATCATTAAAACCTAGTTAATTTCTGTAAGGTAGGGCTGCAATATTTAATTTTTGACATAACATTAAATCTAGGCATAGATACACCATTGAATTTAAAGAAATTAGTATTTTGTTTAATGGTTGCTTTTGTATCTCTTTTAATGTTATTCATAATCCTACCTCCTTTTATCTATTCAACTAATTTTAATTACATTTACCATAATAGCCTTTTTTTATTTATATGTCAATAATAAATTGTAAATTTTTACTTTTAATCTTTAATCATTAGATTTCCAGCAGCTTTTACTTTTATCCTTGTAGCATTTCCAGGATGGTAAGCCAATGGTACATCCTCTACTTCAACTATTTCTATAGTATTAGGGTCTGCTCCTGCATTTGTAGCTATTGTAATAGCTTCTTCTTTAGCTTCATTTAAAGCCATATCTCTAGTAATGGAATCTAGAATAAAAAGTCTCTCAAAGGTTCCACTTACTTGAGCTATTGCAGATCCTAAAGCGTTAGCAACTGGAAAGTTATCAGGCTTAATCACTTCTGATACACCTTTTAATCTATCTTTTACAATAACACCTCCACCACCAACTAAAACAACCGGCACAGCTTCTGCAGAAAGTTTCATTTTATCGATAGCTTCCTCAATCATTTCCATCATAATATTCATTGTTTTTTCTGCAAACTCTTTATCAATATGTTCTACTTTTGATTTATCTCCTATTTCTGTCATTCCTAATCTAACTGCTATATCAGATGCAGTTAATGTGTCTCCGCCAAATACCAATGCCTTCTCTGTTAACTTATATCCAACGCTTTCAGGTCCAACCTTTATGATTCCATCTTGCTCTCTTATTACTGTACCTCCACCAAGACCTATTGCAATAATATCAGGCATTCTAAAATTAGTTCTGGCTCCACCTACATCAGTTGCAAGTGATGATTCTCTAGGGAATGAATTCACGATAACTCCTATATCAGTTGTTGTTCCTCCTACATCTAAAACTATTGCATTTTCCATTTTACTCAAGAAGGATGCTCCTCTAATACTATTAGTTGGCCCACAAGCAACTGTAAGAATAGGAAATCGTTTTGTGTAATTAACGCTCATCAAAGTACCATCATTCTGACATAGGTATATCTCAGCATTTTTTACTCCTTCCCTTTTAAGACCAGTACTAAATCCTTCTGTAACCGTTTCAGCAACTTTCATAAGAGCTGAATTTAAGATTGTAGCATTTTCCCTTTCAAGTAAACCCATACTAGCAACTTCGTGAGACATCGAAACTGGAATATCTCCTAATTCCTCTTTGATGATTTTCGATGTCATAATTTCCTGTTCCTCTCTTACAGGAGAAAATACACATGATATTGCTATAGCTTCTACTTTTCCTTTCATTTTTCTTGCTACTTCTCTTATTTCATTTTCATCAAAGGTACTTAATTCTCTACCATCAAATTCATATCCACCTTTAACAATAAAGAAATTTTCACTTACAGCTTTTCTTAAATCTTCAGGCCAATCAACCATAGGCTCAATTGAATGAGTAGCAGGTGAACCTAATCTGATAACTCCAACTTTACATAATTTCTTTCGTTCTACTATAGCATTGGTACATTGCGTAGTCCCAAGCATTGCATATTTTATTTTATCTTTTTCTATTCCAGATTTTTCAACAACAGCATGTATAGCCTTAAATATCCCAGTACTAACATCCTCAGTAGTAGGCACTTTTATACTATCAATAAGATTTAACCCTTCATCAATAATTACTGCATCAGTATTTGTACCACCAACATCAACACCTAATCTATAAATCATACTATTCAGCTCCCCTCACACGTTCTTCTATTGGAATATAATCAATATCATATCCAAAATATTTTGGTCCTACTGTTTCTATACCTTTTTCTGTTCTCCATTGGTCATCACATTTTAAGCCTACTACAAGAACACGTCTTCCGTATTTAAGAGCATCAGTAGTTATAGGAGTGATATTTTCTAAATCTACTAAACACACTAAATCTGGAGTTGTAGCGACAACTTCTCCATTTTTCTTTGCTACTAAATTTTCATTTTGGAAATTAACTTCACAACTTTCTCCCTTGTATTCTGCTACACCACTAAGTTTTACTGTTCCAAAGTTGAAACCATTTTTAGTTTCTCTTAGTACATCAGTGATTTTTCCTTTAAACAACTGGTATCCATTAATTTTATCCAACAATTGTTCAATCGGTGGTATATCATATTTACTAGATTCTCTTATAGCTTTACCTATCTCTTCTGAATAAGTCATAATTTTTCTTATACCACATTGTTTTAATTGTTTCCCTGTCATAGGATATATACAAATCATAACAGATCCACCTTGAGCCACAGTCATAGCTCTTGCAATATTTTCAGACCATTTATTGCTAATTGTATCTAGTATAGCAACATTTCCCTTTTCATCAGTAACTACCATAGGTCCTGAAGTTATTCCATGTAAATGATAAGTTACCATCTGTAATTCTGGAAAAGCTCTCCCCATTCCATCAACATCTATAATTGGCACATTCATTTGAGCTGATACTGCCAAAGGAACCATGGAATTAACGCCCCCTGCTTCAATTGGCATTGTAGCATATATCTTTTTACCAAAATATTTTTCCATTGCCTCAAAGGCTCTTTTAAATTCAGAGCCATTAGCTATTTTTTCTATCAAAACTGATGGAGCACCCATCATTGCAGTAGGTACTACTAGTGCATCATCAGGAACCTCTTCCACATCTATCATTGTTACAGGGCCATAATTTTTTATACTTTGGAGGGCCATAAGCTTCCCTACATAAGGATCTCCTCCTCCTCCAGCACCTAAAAGTGCTGCCCCTAAAGCAATATCTTCTATTGCTTGTGAATCTAAATTTCTCATACTATTTCCTCCCTCAATCCACTGATTTTTTTGTTATTTTACAATTCTTTTCTATATTAATTAATTTATATTTTAAGCTGCTGTTGACCAAATTAGTTGACAGTTGACGGTGTAAAGTTGACAGTAAAGGTTGATTTACTGTCAACTTTAAAATAATAAACTACTTATTTGTTGAAGTGATTTTTATAAGCACATAATATAAAATCATTGAAACCAAAATTCCATTTATAGGTTGAATACCAGCTTTTATTAATATTGCAACTATACTTCCTGCAAACCAAGAGATTACCCCTATATAGTTCATTCCTGATTTAACAGAAAATTCTTCAGCCCTACCTTTCTTTACTATCCAATAATCAGCAATCATTACTCCCGCTATTGGAGGAATTGCTGCTGTTAAAATCATTAAAAAATTCACAAAATAATTTATTATTCCTGCAACTGCTAATAATGTACCAATAGCACCAGCAATTCCTGTAGCTATACTTCTCTTTGAATCATCCAATTTAAATAGCTTTGTAATAGCAAGCCCACCAGAATAGGCGTTAACTGCATTTGTAGTCCACGTAGCCAAAACAAGGGTAACTAACCCTAAAGCTGGAATTCCTAAATCAGAAAATACAAGCGTAATATCATAGGTTCCTGATACTAAACTCATAATTGCTCCCATAGTTATCATTGCAATTCCTGCTGGTACAACTCCAAATAATGAAGATTTTATTACGTCACCTCTATCTTTTGCATATCTTGAGTAATCACCAGCTATTACACCACCAACTGCGAAAGAACCAACTGTTAAAGCTATTCCACTAAGAAAACTCATTGGTTGTTCAGGTTTATAAGTTGCTAAAATTCCCGTTCCATACTTTGTTAGTACTGCATACACTCCGTAAATTGATGCTAATATTAATGCAGGAACAGCAATATAATTTAAATATTTTAGTGCATTAAAACCATATATTGCAGTAATAAGCATTATAAATCCCCAAATCAATGATGATATCCATACAGGAATAGTAATTCCTATCGAAGAAGCTAAGATACCACTAAACGCAGAGCCACATACATTTGCTTGAAAGCCAAACCAACCCAAACATGCTACTCCTAAAGCAAATGAAATGATTATTCTAGAACCCGCTTCTCCAAAAGCACTATTTGCAGCGCTAACCGTTGGTAATCCCAAATCAGCTGCCTGCATACCTTGAAAACACATATATAATACTACTATTCCGTACCCTATTGCAGCTGCCCCAAATGCCTGCAATACAGTTAATCCAGAAACTAAAAGACCTCCTGTCATCAATGAAGATACACATATCATTGACCCAGTCCAAATCATAGCAATACTACCCCATGATTGTCGTTTCTCAGACCCTATACTACTAGAATCTTTTTTCGAAACTAATTTTTGATTAATTTCTTCCATTTTTTTCATCCCCTATCATTTTAAATTCATAAAATACAATTGCAATTATCATGCCAATAAAAACACACAATTAATTTACTAAAATCACTTCTTTTTGCTAAATTTTTTACATCTACATAATATTTTACAAACTACTCAATTCCCTATATTTTAATTTATATACCTCTTTCTCATACCTTCTCTTCTTTTCTCATTATTTCTCATTTTCCTGTTATTCTCATTTTATGATAAAATGAGAATAAGATTTTTTGAGAAAGGATTATAAAAAATGAAAAAAGTATCTCCATATAAATTCTTAACTTCTATGGCTAATGGGCTAAATTGTCGCATCTCTCATTTTAGTGAAAAAAATATTCATAAAACAATTTCATCAGATTTTTTGATTGAGTTTGATTCATCTACTAGTTTGAAAAAACCTTCAAGGAAAAAATCTCTTTTACAGTATCACCCAACATTAAAAAGAGAAAATATTACACTCAATAATAAAAGCTATACTTTAGAGGAAGTATTCATACCAATTATTTTTGAAGAAAAAAAGGAAGGACTTTTATGGCAATTTATCACAGATGAAAATATCAATTCCACAAATAATCTTTATTCAAAAATAGATTCAAATTTATTAGAAATGATTATTTCCTTATCAGATACTTTTACTGCTCTGTTAAATGTTGAAAAAACTGAAGAACTAAACTCATTATATAGTCAAACGTCAGCCTTTATAGGAGATAGACTATCAAATGCTCTAATGTTATACGATAAGAATACTAACTTGATTTATATAAATTCTGCAGCAGACACAATGAATATAGCTGGAATTGACTTAAACTTATTAACTAAAAACAAAGCTTTAGATATACTAAATAAAGATTTTTATTATGGAAATAAACTTATTGGTAAAGTTAAATATACTAATTCTCCAAACATCACCAATAACAAATTTCAGTTGCGAAACACTCACATTACTAGCTTTAATAGAATAATAGGTAAAAACCCTCAAATTAATAAAGTAATGTTTATTATAAATCAAGTTGCTACTACCGATAGTACTGTATTGTTAAGAGGAGAAAGTGGTACTGGTAAAGAAGAATATGCAAAATTAATACACAATTTAAGTCATAGAAAGCACAAACCTTTTATTGCATTAAATTGCGCCGCTATTCCTGAAAACTTGCTAGAAAGTGAACTTTTCGGTTATGAAGGCGGTTCTTTTACAGGTGCAAAAAAAGAAGGTAAAATGGGTAAATTTGAACTAGCCGATACGGGAACCTTGTTCTTAGATGAGATTGGAGACATGCCTCTATCAATTCAAGTAAAATTATTAAGAGTTCTTCAAGAGAGATATGTTGAGCCAGTTGGCGGAAATAAGATAATCCCAATAGATGTTAGAATACTATGTGCAACACATAGAAACTTAGAAGATAAAATTGCAAACGGTGAATTTAGAGAAGATTTATTTTATAGAATAAACGTAATACCAATAGATATACCATCTTTAAATAGTAAACATCACGATGTTGAACTTTTACTAACTTACTACGTTAAAAAATATTGCATTCTACAAAAGAAAAACTTTATGTCATTTTCTTATGATACAATAGCTTTTCTTAGAAATTACCCTTGGCAAGGAAATATCCGTGAATTAATAAATGTAGTTGAATATTGTGTTACAATGTCAAATAAATCAATAATTGATATTAACGATCTTCCAACATATATCCAACAGTTTATACCTATTAATAAAACCCTTAATTCAACGGTCTCTTCAATTTCAACAATTGATAAGCAAAAAAAATCTAAAAAACCTTCAAGAGAAGAATTTAAAGAGTTAATAAAAAAATTTGGTAAAGATACCGAAGGTAAAAAAGAATTAGCTAAACACTTAAATATTAGTCTAGCTACTCTTTATAGATGGATTTCTAGTAATAAATAAAACAAAGTGATTAAACATTATAAAAGGAGAAATTTATGAAATATATTGATTATGATTGGGTAAAGCCTCTTTTTTTAGGTAGTATTTTTTTAGGTGCAGGGGGAGGTGGAAAAACAAACAATATTTTAATTTTACTAGAAGAACTATTTTCCAAAAACAAAACTTTACCACTTCTTGATATTGATGACTTAGATGATAATAAAACATATGCATCAGTTGGACTGATTGGATCGCCAGAAATCCTAGATGATTTTTTTTGTTCAGGAAAGGAAGGAATAATAGCATTAAAAAAATTAGAATCAATAACAAAAAATAAAGTAGAAGGTTTGTTTACTCTAGAATGTGCTGGAAGCAATGTTTTATACCCTCTTCTAATTTCTTTACTCCTAGATATACCCTATATTGATGGAGATAGCATTGGACGTGCCTTTCCAGAATTGCAAATGACAACTTTTAACCTTACAAAAAAATCTTTATCACCATTTATTGTTTGTAATGCCCGAGAAAACATTTATCAATTCAACGATAAAGATAATTTTTTATTAGATTTAAATATCAGAAGTATAATAGGACAAGAAGAAAACATAGGTTTTTTTGCTTCTTGTCCAACCAAAGGAAATAGTTTAAAACGTCTATTAATACCTAGGACTCTAAGTCTTGCTTATAGTATAGGAAAAGTATTTACAGAATACTCTACTTATGAAAGTATTTTAAGTAATTTAATAAAAGTCACAAAAAATTCTATCTACGGAGCAAGCATTGAATTATTTATGGGAGAAGTAGAGAACATTGGTTCAGTAGATCATAAAAATTGGCAATCGATAACACTAAAAGGTATAAAAAATAATAAAGAAGATATATTTCAAATTCTTTCTCACAACGAAAACTTGATTGCTCATAAAAATAATTCATTAGCAGTAATGGTTCCTGATTTAATAAGTTTGATTAATTTAGATACTTTAAATCCTATTTGTAACAATGATTTATATAAAGGAATGCAAGTTGCCGTTATTGGTACTCCTTCCCCTTTAGTTTGGAAAACCAAAGACGCTTTAAATATGGTTGGACCTCAGTGTTTTGGCTATAACTCCACCTATAAGTCCTTAGAAGAACTATACTTTAATTATTATTACTAAAGATAAACCATACGTAAACTTAATCTATTCATGTACAAAACCTCAGGCTTTAATGAGTTATGGACTTGTATAGATTAATAGTTGAAGTGGTTTATCTATATGCAAAACTATAAATTAGCAGGTGATATTTTGAAAGGAAACTTAGTTATCGTTGTAAAGAAAAACTCTTATGATATTATATACGCTGTATCTACTATTCCTATAGCGTCTATTACCAGAAAATATCGTAATATTAAAGAATTAAAACATCAATTATCCTCTTTTTTAGTAAAGAACAAAATAGGAACAACTTTTATAAAAAACATACTTATTGTTACAGATTTTTCTGATTTGATAGTTAATAAAAGAAAATATACTTTTGGCTATATAAAAATTGGCTATATCCAAAAAACTACCCTAAACAAAAAAAGACTTTTAAATGGCATTGAATTTAATATATATGATTTTAATATTCACTCAATAGAAAGTGAAAATGAAAAAAATGATTTAAGAGAATATTTAAGAATGCTAAAAGATAAAGGTATAAAAGAAATTGCAATAAATAGTGATTTTTCCACCCTAGATTCGAACAAAGAAAAAGACCTGATTTGTTACATTAATAAAATCTGTCCAAATACTTTCACAATTAAAGGATCTTATTCTTATAATGTTTTTAACTTTGTTTTAAGACAGAATATGCTGTTTTTAGATTTAATGTTACATGATACAGCTAGTAAATTTTCAAAATCTATGAATGAAATCTTTTATGATTTAGGAATCAAATCACCTGTCTATTATATGAAAGGTAATGGAAGATTAATGAGTCCAAATCTTGCATTGACTTGTCCTTTTTTTACATGGCAATCAATATTTACATCAAACTTAATTGGTTCAAGTATTCATATAGGCGAAGAAAATGCCTTTGTTTTAACCCCTTATAACAATGAAATAAAAATGGGTATTATTCAAAATGCTTTCCCAAAACTAGACGATACTTTAAGTTATTACCAAGGATTACAAATTCCAAACTTCTATCCCAAATATACTTTTTTTAAAACGCTACCAAGTAATAACAAATGGAATAAATTTATAAAACATAACAATATATTTAATGGCTCTTCACCTTTGATTAATCTTTTTGATAAAGATAATAATAACTATTTTTTCAACCACAAATTAATTAATATAGAAAATCATCCAACGATAATAGCTGAAGGAGCTTTAAATTCCACATACGAACTAGAGCTCACTAGTACAATATCCTCTTCGGATTTAAAATTTATTGAAATAGAAAAAAATAAACTTAGAAAAAAAGCAGAAGAATTATTAAATAATAATAATACAAATTTTCAATCCATAAGTTATGATTTCAAACTTATCCCAATAAAGTATATGCCCAAAAATTCTATTTTCTTAAAGTTATTTGTTACTGGTAAAATTTATTGAATTTATTATTAAGTTTCGCATTTCTTCTTTGTGTAATACAATATATAAACCACTATAGGAACCAAAAATATTGCCCATGTAGTTCTTGTAAATAAATTCATAATCCAGTATCTCAGTAAGTTACCTCCTGCTAGAAAACCTGTTATTTGTCCATCATAACCGTTGATAGAGTAATTAACATTTTCTGCCAGTTTAGTGTAGAGACCCGCCAAACTTGATGATGCATATAATTTCCCTATAAGTATTGGAATTGCTATTATTATTGATCTTATAACATTTCCTTTACATGCAACAACAATCATTACTACAACCCCCATCATATTTGGCAAATCTCCAAGAGGTATAAAACGAATCCTTGGTAAAGTCAATGCTAGAACTAACGCTACCGGCATTAGTAATATTCCCGTCACAGCAACTGCTGGATCTCTCAGTAAAACTGAAAAGTCTAACCCAATATATGACTTTTCCATCTTAGGGAATCTTTTTATAATATACTCTTTCATACCAGAAGAAATTGGCATCAATCCTTCTATTAATATTCCACACATTTTTGGAATTATAAATACTACTGCCGCAATATTAAAAGCCAACTCTAAAGTATCTTTTATACTATATTTAGCTACTATTCCCAGTCCTAAACCCATAATAAATCCAATAAACATAGACTCTCCAAAAAATCCAAGCTTGTCCTTTATCCCTTCTGGATCAGCCTTTATCTTATTTATGTAAGGTATTTTTTCTAATACACTATTCCCTAAAACCGCTATTGGATAATAACAACTTCCAGTTACAGTTGTTATTGCTACTCCTTCTAACCCTGAAAACTCTTCTACATCACGAGCACTCCAATCTGCAATTTTTAGAGTTATTACCACCAATAAAACTGCCGCACTCAAGGAAATGAAAATATTTCCTGAAATTTCATACATCATCTGACACATAATAATGAAATGCCAAAAATTCCATATATCTATATTAATTGTATGTGTCCATTTAAATATCACCATAACTATATTGGTCGCAAATACTAAAAGTATCATAATAGGTACAAATTCAAAAGACCAAGCCATTGCTGCAAAAGGTGGCCACCCTACTTCTAAAACATCAAAATTCATTCCTGTTCTTCCAATAATAGCTTCTAAAGCAGGTGCAATATTGCCTACAAAGTAATCAAATATAACAAAAATACCTATAAACCCAATTCCCAAAGTCAAACAAGATTTAAAAGCTTTTCTCCATTCAATCCTTATAAAAATCGAAAGAATCATCATTAGCACAGGTAACATAACATAAGCTTTAAAACTTAATACTAAATCTAAAATAGAACCTAAAAATTGCACATAACTCACTTCCCTAATAAAATCTATATAACCATCTTTTGTTCTTTGCAATGTTTTATGATAGTGTTGATAATAATTGAAATAAATTGCGAAGCGCTTTTCTTCGCAATTTATAATTATTATTCATAAGCTTCGCATTTTTTCTTTGTATAATATAGTAAAAATAATACTACTGGTGTTAATAGAATACCCCAAGTATTTCCTGTGAATAATTCCATAATCCAGTATCTCATCAAGTTTCCACCTTCTAGAAAACTTGTTATAATTCCGTCATATCCAGATATAGTATAATTAACTCCTGCCGCAAGATTAGTATATATTTCAGCCATTCCAGATGCTACATATAAATGTCCTGTTACTACAAACAATCCTATTATAAAAGATTTAACAACATTTCTTCTACATGCAACAACAATCATAGGAATTGCTCCTATCATATTAGGTAAAGATCCTAAAGGTAAAAATCTAACTCCTGGCAAAATCAAAGCTAATATTAATGCAGCCGGCATAAGTAATATTCCAGTAACTATTACAGCTGAATCACCAAGTAAAACCGCAAAATGTAATCCTATATAGGAATTCTTCATTTTAGGAAATCTTTTCATCATATACTCTTTCATACCAGAAGAAATTGGTAATAACCCGTCTCCCAATATTTTAGTCATTTTAGGAAGTATATATACTACTGCTGATATATTAAATGCAAGTTCTAAAGTGTCTTTTAAACTATACTTAGCCACGATGCCCAATACAGTTCCCATTGTAAATCCAACAAACATAGGATCTCCAAAGAAACCAAGCTTGTCCTTAATTGTATCTGGATCAGCCTTAATTTTATTTATAAACGGTATCTTTTGTAATAACCTATCCCCCAAAATACCTATTGGATAATAACATACACATGGTAAAGTTGTAATTGAAACTCCTTCTAATCCAGTGAATTTTCCCACATCAGAAGCACTCCAATCAGCAATTCTCATAATAATTATCACAGCAAAAACAGCTGCACATATAGATAAATATATATTACCTGTTACTCCATATAAAATTTGAGCTATAAGCATAAAATGCCAATAGTTCCAAATATCTATATTAACTGTTTTCGTCCATTTAGTTAAAAACATTACTACGTTAGTTGCCATAATAACCACTAATAACAATGGTACATACTCAAATGACCAAGTTATTCCCGCAAGTGGCGGCCACCCAACATCTAGAACATTTAGTGCCATTCCAGTTTTTTTGACTATTATATCTAAAACTGGTCCTAAGTGTTCTACAAAATGATCAAAAGTGATAAAGATACCTATAAATCCTATCCCTAATGTTAAACAAGATTTAAATGTTTTTTGCCATGATAGCCCTATTATCAAAGAAATAATCATCATTAATATAGGTAACATCACATAAGATTCAAAGCTTAATAATAATTCTAACCCCCTACTTAAAATGTTTAACACTTAAATTTCCTCCCTACTGATTTTGTCTCACAATTTTAGCCTATTAAATATTACTTTACTAATAAATAAAAGTAAATACTTTTTTTAATGTATGTTAATAAATCTAAAATATTTTATAATAATATAATAATATTCACATATTTATTTTAATAAAATGAAAAAAATTTTAAAATTTCTGACTCTTTTGTTGACATTCTTTTTTTTTCATAGTATTATTATTACCAATAACAAATTTTTGCAAGTTTATGCATTATATAAAAAGCTATGACAGGGATAAGTAAACTTAAAAGACTTTACAGAGAGTGGGGAGTGCTGAAAACCCATAAGTTAATTTTGTTGAACCTCACCCTTGAGCTGCAAGCTGAAGTAGTAGTAAGCTGTGCCGGCATTGCCGTTATTCTAATAAGTTATAAATATGGGTGGTACCGCGATAGATATCTCGCCCCAGAGATAGTCTGTCTTTTTTTATACACAAAAATAATAAACTGAATAATTATACAAATCTGTTTAACTAAATTCTTACGTATTTGAAAGAAAAGTAGAACTAACTCTTAAGCCGACCCATAGATGATGGAATAATGAGCTTTTGCTACGCAAAAGGAATTTTTTTATCTTTAATTTAATTAAAAGCTTTCGTTTACGAAAGGTATCATGAACTTGTAATTTATCACTTGTAACTTGTCACTATAAATTTCGAACTTCTTCGCAATTTATATAAGCTGTGTGCCGCAATAGGCTCTTTCATATTTGAAGGAGGCGGTCTTTTTTTATAGATAAAAACCAATTATTTAACGTTATTTTGCTGTTTTGTGCAATTATTTTTTAATTATCTTTTAATAATGAAAAATTCTTGCTTTTTTAAAATATTACTTTTATGTATTATTTATATTTAACATTTTTAAGGGGGATTAAATTGATTAATTTTAATAAAAAGGGGAGGGAAAGCATATGAATGGTGCAGATGCTATTGTAAAATGCTTAGAAAAAGAAAACGTAACTAAAATATTTGGATATCCTGGAGTTCCTGTGGTTCCGCTTTATGAATCATTAAGAAAATCAAGTATAGAACATGTCTTAGTAAGACAGGAGCAAGCTGCAGGTCATAGTGCTTCCGGTTTTGCACGAACTACTAGAACTACAGGAGTATGTTTAGCAACTTCAGGTCCTGGTGCTACAAACTTAATTACTGCTGTTGCAACAGCTTATATGGATTCTATTCCTTTAGTAGTAATTACAGGACAAATTGAATCAAACTTAATTGGAAAGGATATTTTCCAAGAAGCTGATACTGTTGGGGCAACAGCTTCATTCACCAAACATAACTATATAATTAAAAATGCAAATGATATTCCTAGAATTTTCAAAGAAGCTTTTTATATTGCGGGAAGCGGTAGAAAAGGTCCTGTTTTGATAGATATACCTTTAGATATACAGAAAAAAGAAATTAATTTCGAATATCCAAAAGAAGTCAATATAAGAGGCTACAAACCTACCGTAGAAGGTCATAAATTTCAAATTAAGAAGGCTTTAAATAGAATAAAACAAAGTAAAAAACCTCTAATTTGTATAGGCGGTGGAATAGTTTTAGCAAATGCTGAAAAAGAGTTAGCAGAGTTTATAGATAAATCACATATACCTGTAGTCCATACACTTATGGCTAAGGATGGTGTTAGTTCAAAATCTTCCTATTACATGGGACTTGTTGGTACTCACGGTAATGTTCATGCCAATAGAGCTGTTAAAGAAGCTGATTTAATTATCTTAATAGGTACAAGAGTTGCAGATAGAGCTACTGGCGGTTCTAAGTTTGCAAAAAATGCAGATTTAATTCATATAGATATTGATCCTGCTGAAATAGGCAAAAACTTAGGAACCTCAATACCGCTTGTTGGTGATTCAAAATCTATTTTACACGAACTTAATAAAAATATTTCTATCCTCCAAACAGATACTTGGATAGAAGAAATTATCTCTTATAAAAAAGAATCAAAGAACTTTAATTTAGAGGGATATGTAAGTCCTAAATATGCATTAAATTTGTTATCTGATATGCTTGAAGATGATACTATAATTACTGCTGATGTTGGTCAAAATCAAATTTGGACTGCTCATCATTTTCATATCTTCGGTGAAAGAAGATTTTTAACTTCAGGTGGATTAGGTACCATGGGGTATTCTATTCCAGCAGCTATTGGCGCAAAAATGGGAAACCCTAACAAAAGAGTTATATCTGTATGTGGTGATGGTGGTTTTCAAATGAGCATGTTTGAACTTGGTACTATTCTTGCAAATGATTTAGATATTATTATACTATTATTTGAAAACAGCATACTAGGAATGGTTAATGAATACCAAAATAAAATCTATGGAAGTACTTATGGTATAGATTTACAAAAGAATCCTGATTTCATTAAACTATGCCAAGCTTATGATATTAAAGGAAAAAAAGTTTACAGAAATGAAGACTTAAAAGAAGTTATTGAAGAAGCTATGAATACTAAAGGTTCATATATTATAAATTGTGTTGTATCTAAAGACCAAAGAACCTTATAAGGAGGATGTTATGAATACTTATGTATTATCAGTAATAGTAGAAAATCAACCAAGTGTTTTAAGTAAAATTTCAGGACTCTTCAGTAGAAGAGGTTATAATATTCACTCATTAACAGTTGGACCTACAGAAGATCCTACATTATCGAGAATGACTATTGTAGTAAAGAGCGATAAATACCTTTTAGAGCAGATTCAAAAACAACTAAATAAATTAGTAGACGTTATAAAAGTAACTATTTTAGAACCTGAAAAATCAGTGTTTAGAGAACTTGCTTTAATAAAAGTTTCTGCTTCAGATCCTGCATCTAAATCATCAATTACTGAAGCTGTTAATGTATTTCGGTGTAATATTATTGACATGAATCCCAAAAGTATGACTATTGAAGTAATAGGAGATTCCGGGAAAATAGAAGCTTTTATTAATCTAATGCGGCCTTATGGTATAAAGAAAATAGCCAAAACTGGCTTAACAGCTTTAGAAAGAGGAACATGCTAAAAGAATATAAAATATATTTTATATTCAATAATAATGCTGACATTTAAATATTCTTCAAATTGAAAAAAAATAGTACTTTCCCTCTGGAAAAGTACTATTTTTTATTATTTAAACTTTACCAACATATATCCTTGAATAAAATTAGCATTAAGTTCATCCTCTGCAACTCCTCTAGAACCATCAATACCCGTAAATACAATTTTTACATCTGCCTTTTCGTTACCATTATATATAGTCAACTCCTGAAGGGGTATAGTCACTCTTTTTTCGCTAGTTCCATATTTTTTGTACAACCCCTTAATATGTTCTTTCAAATCATAAGTGTATAAATCTTCCCCATCTTTTGATAAACTTAAAATATTTTCTTCATTAACTATAACTTTTAAACTACCTTCTTCATTTTCGATTTTTTGAGTTAGTGTATCATTATACTTATTGAATCTAAACAATATATTATACCCTGTCACTTCAATAGGTTTTTCATCACTTCTAAAGTTAAAATAGCTTAAATTTACTCCACCTTTTTCATAGTATTCATCGAAACCAAAAGTCTCTTTCATATTCCCTCTTGTAAAATCATCAGGCAAATACTTTAAGTCGCTAAGTTCATGATTATTATCAAAGTAACTAATAATTCCACTTATCTCTTTTTTGTCTTCATCAATAATATTTAAATTTTTATTTACCACTATATTATTATCTAACATATCATATTTAGATAACATTTTATAGAATCGCTTATTTTGACTTCTTTGAGACACATCAAATGCACTCATTGGACCAACAACTGAAATGACAGATACAATTGCAAGACTTATAAACAACATTATATTATTTTTCCCTTTGTTAATATTAATAAAAATCATAGCAGAAGTGGCCCATAACCCAATTATTAATATAAAATATCTATTTTCTGTATACCCGAATTCACCTATCCGAATACCGATTGAAACAAACATCATAATTAACAATAGAAAAATCAATTTAGTATATATCTCTGTAAAAATTCTTACCCATTTATTAATACTTCTCAGTGGCCAAACAAGAAAAACTGTTGCTATTCCAACACCTGCATAAGATACTACAAGATAGGAAACTATACCCTTAGGAAACACTCTTGTAATTAAAATTTTTGCAAAATACAAATACAGTACTATTGTATAAACACTTATGATAGGCAAGACAATATATGCTAGCAATACCTTTAATACTTTATTATAATCTTCTTTTTCATAATTATTTCTATTACCTGGTAAACCATATAAAAAATAAACTGGAGCAAAAACAAACCATCCAAAAATCCAAGTATAGATATATAGATTCTCATTCATATCACTATATAGCAAATTCTCTATGGCAAATAAGATAGCCATTAACCCTAAAGCAAGAACTACTGTAAAAAAACAACTTATAATTAACCTAATGATTATCTTGTTTACATATATTTCGAAATTTTCTTTTTCATAAAAGTATGGTATACATATAAAACAAAGAACTAAAGCAAATGCTAAAAGGATCAACCTTACCATAGGAACCATGTCTGTATTAGGTAATAAAAACTGATAATATAAGAAAATCACAAGAATATCTCCTAACCAAACTCCCACTTTTACAATATTACTAAAGGTTTTCCCTACTCTTTCAAACAATAAACTTATACTAAGAGTAAATGGTACTCCTAGCAATAAAACCGCAATTACTCTATTCAATATTTCATCAATATCTCTTATCTGATCATAAGGAGTCTCTATACGATATACAAATATTGCAGCTATTACAAGAAACAAAAGTATCGTCAAAGGGAATCTATAAAAAGTACTGTAAATTGCATTCATACTATGTTTAGCCATTTCGCCAGGATTTAAGTTCAATCTAAGATTATTTTTAAAATTTTTACTCAAAATAAAAACCTCCTTAATAACCAATTTAATTATTTAATTTGATTATAACATGGTTAAACCAAAAAAAGTAAGATGATATAAAGTTTTACCACTTGTTTAAACTATTTGTATAAATCAATATGTATTAATATTTTAAGGATATTATTCGATTTTATGTAAAAAATATTATTAAGTATTAAAAGAGTGTTAGTTTTAATAAAAATAAAAAGGTGAGATTTTATGGAGAATAATAACAATAATAATACCTCGAATAATTTTAAAGAAAAAAATTTCAGCAATGATTATAAACTTACAACCTCTCTTCAAAGTAATGTTGATATATTTAAAAATAAAATATTAGCTAATGACGATTCCATTGTTTATAGATATTTAAAAAATAAAAAAACCGGCAAACAATTTTGTATAATTTTTGTTGAGAGCCTTATTAACTCAAGAGAAATAAATCAAAATATTATTGAACCACTAATACATGATCCTATGGATAAAATAGTAGAAAGCAATACTTTTCTAGATTATATTTCAGAAAAAGTCTTAACAACTAATAGTATCATGAGAACAAATTCTATTGATTTAGCTGTTAAGTCGATATTATATGGAGATACTTTGTTATTAATAGAGAATTTTGATGAAGTAATTTATATTAATACAAAGGACTGGGAAAGAAGATCCATTTCTGAGCCAGATGCTGAAGGCGCAATCAAAGGTCCTAGAGAAGGATTTGCTGAATCTATAAATACCAACATCTCCTTATTAAGAAGAAAATTAAACACCCCTGATTTAAAATTTAAGAATAGAGATATTGGTGGAGTTATAAAAACAAAAATATGTCTTTGTTACCTAGAAAGTTTAGTTCCTCAAAAAGCATTAGATGATTTGAATAGTAGATTAGATAAAATAAAAGCAGAGGGAATTTTAGGATCAAATTATATAGAAGAATCTATTAAAGACCATCCCAATTCTATTTTTAATACAATAGGTGGTACCGAAAGACCTGACACAGTTATGGGTAAATTACTAGAAGGTAGAATTGCATTAATATGTGATGGAACTCCTTATGTTTTGACAATGCCATTTATATTTCTTGAATATTTTCAAGTTAACGAAGATTATTATAGTAATTTTATTTATGGTTCAATCAATAGACTCCTTAGAATGTTTTCTTTTTTTCTTTCCACTAGTACACCTGCTATTTATGTTGCACTTACAA
Source organism: Clostridium sediminicola (assembly GCF_050402865.1). Lineage (NCBI taxonomy): Bacteria > Bacillati > Bacillota > Clostridia > Eubacteriales > Clostridiaceae > Clostridium > Clostridium sediminicola. Next base: position 151,697 of record NZ_BAABMF010000010.1, on the reverse strand, counting down.
CATTTCATCAGGAACTAATACCTACGCCGTTAATTATTAGTATCGCATCAGCTAAAAAAGAGGTTCCTTTTCCTACTATAGTTGAAGCAATACTTATGTTGATTGTATTTGAATTAATAAGAGAAACTGGTACGCGTTTACCTAAAAATATAGGTCAGGCAATCAGTATAGTTGGGGCACTTGTTTTAGGCGAAGCAGCTGTAAGCGCCACTTTAATAAGTGCACCTATGGTAATAGTAGTTGCTCTTACTGCAATAACTCAATTTGCATTGCCAAAGATGTCTCAAACTATAATCATACTACAGATGAGCCTGTTACTTATATCATCTTTTATTGGTTTATATGGTTATATATTTGGAGTAATTGGTATAAGTATATACTTATTTTCCATGAAATCCTTAGGGGTAGATTATATGTTAAAGTACGGTTCTCTAAATAAAAATGATTTAAAAGATGTTATTATAAGAGCTTCTGAAGAAAACAAAAATAAAAATAATAGATTTATCATATGGAAAAATTAATTCTAACTTAAAGGAAGTAATCTAAAATGAAATCTTTCAAAAAAAAACTATTTCTTTTTATTATGCTCTTGAATACTTTAACTTTATCATCCTGTTGGAACTATAGAGAAATAGATGATCTCGCAATTGTTGCAGGAGTAGCTGTCGATAAAGAAAAATCTACAGGTAAATATATTCTTACAATAGAAATAATGAATCCAGTAGAAGGGCAAGGAATGAATTCAAAACTTGTTAAAACTAAAGGAGATTCAGTTTTTGATTCATATAGACAAATTTTAAAAACATCTGGAAAAAAAGCTTATTGGAGTCATTCAAAGATTCTTGTTTTAAGTAAAGAGATAAGTAAATCTGATTTAATAACTATTATGGATCTTGTAAATAGAGACCGTGAAATGAGAGGAGATATGAAAATACTTGTTTCAAAGGAAGACACAGCAAGTAAAATATTATATAAAGCACATGAACCAGGTGCCGACGTAACTTCATTTAATATTGAGGAATCATTAAAAAATCAAAAACATGTATCACATTATAGTTCTATGAACATATGGGAATTCACAGAAGCACTCCTTGCAGAAGGCTATTCTCCTTTACTTCCTAGTATTGAAATAGAAGTTCAAGAAAAAGTACCATTTTATAAAATTTCAGGTAGTGTTGCATTTAAAGGAGATAAACAAGTTAACGGACTAAATGATACTGAGACAAAATGGGCTTTAATTGTTATGGATAAGCTAGAAGGTGGCTCAATAATAGTAGAAAGCAAAGTAGATGATGAGACCTATAAAAATACGTTAGAGATTTTTAAGAATAAAACTAAAGTTAAACCTGAGTATAAAAATGATAAACTTACTATGAATATCAATGTAGAACTTGATGTAGGTATTATTGAATTAAATAGACAAAAAGACTTTATAGAAGAAAAAGGAAGAATAATTCTACAAGAAGATGCTGAAAACTATATAAAAAGAAAAGTTGAAAAAGTTATAGAAAAATGTCAGAAGGATATAGAAAGCGATATATTTGACTTCTCAGGCATTATAATGAGAGAAATGCCCAAAGAATGGAAATATAAAATACAACCTAATTGGGAATATCACTTCAAAAAATTAGATACTCGTGTAGAAGTAAAAATCAACATTAGAAACAGTGGATTGATTTCAAAACCTATAGAGGTTGGTGAATAAAAATGTTAGTTTTTATTATAATAGTTGCATATATAATAATAATTTATTTCGATGGAATTCCTTTAATTAGAAGAGGCAAAAAAAAAGAAATGCTTTTATATAGTGTAATGATGACGGCATCTTTAGTATTAAGTATTTTGCTAAGTTTAGGAGTCGAAGTACCCAGTCCAGCTGTTTTTATTGAAAAGTTAGTTTCTACAGTTATTAAATAATTAGGGGATGTACATATGCAAAATAGTAATCTGACCTATAAACAAGCTATAATTTTGATTATTTTATTTATTTCAGGAAGTTCTACAATTCTTACTCCTGGAATAGAGGCAAAAAAAGATGTATGGTTAGCTATCCTATTAGCTATGATTTTTGCACTTCCTATCTTACTAATATTCGAAAGGTTCCTTTATCTATTTCCTGATAAAGACCTTTTTGATATATTACAAATTATTTTTGGCAAAGTTTTAGGTAAATTTTTTAGCATATTGTATATATGGTTTTCCTTCCACTTAGGTACCTTAGTTATATGTAATTTTGCTTATTTTATAGATATTGTAAGTTTGGATAACACCCCATTGATTATATTGACTCTATTTATAGCTATAATATGTATAGAAGCAGTAACCTTTGGTATAGAAATTATAGGTAGATGGGGGGAATTTGCTGTTGTTTTTTTAATAATTTCTATAAGTATTCCAGTTATATTGTTAATTAAAGATATGAATATAAATAACTTAATGCCTATACTATATGATGGCTTTACACCAGTATTAAAAGGAGCATTCTCAGTTTTTTCTTTTCCCTTTGCAGAGTTAGTTATATTTACTATGGTATTTACCAGTTTTAAAGAAAAAGAATCGCCTAAGATTTATAGAATAGGCCTCTTTTTAGGTGGAATACTGCTATTAATAACTTCCCTATCTGATATATTAATTCTAGGTGCAGACATAGCAGAAATTGATTATTTCCCTGCCTATACCACAGTTCGTAGAATTAAACTAGGCACTTTCATTGAAAGAATAGAGATATTAATTAGCATGATGTTTTTAATTGGAGGTATTACTAAAATCAGCATATGTCTTTTAGCAGCAAGTAAAGGAGTGACTAAATTATTTGGTTTTAAAGAATATCGATTCATAGTCACTCCTATAGGTATCACTATGAGTATTTTATCAACTTTTATTTATAAAAGTATCATGGAAATGTCGACATGGGCTTTGAAAGTATGGCCTTATTATGCTTTTATTTTTCAAGCTATTCTGCCGGTAATATTTTTTATTGCAGCTGAAATCTATGTTAGATTTAAAAAAGCATAAGCAAAAAAATTAACATATAAAAATTCAACTATGTCAAGAAGAACGATTGGCAATGCTATACAAAGAGTATTGAAGTGAAAACTTCAATACTCTTTACATAACTCCATACTTCACTAAACTTATCCAGAAAAATTCTACTTCCTCAGGTAACTTTTCCTTAACTGGCGTTAATTTATCTTCTTCGCAATTTTTTATTGCCTCAACTATCATAGGAATATAGTTTTCCGGAACTATTCTTTTAACATCCGTTTCCATTCCTTCTTGCAAAGACCTAATAATATGACTTTCAGCGGTTCTTTTCTTTAAGTCTCTGTCCTTTACTATTTCTTCAATAGACTTACCTTCATTAAACATCTCGAATGTTATAACATGACTCGGGGTTTTATCTGAGTTCTTTGATGAATCTATATTTAATACTTTTTCGCTATCAATCCCTTCCTTAAGCGGTTTTCTAAAGGAACTTATATCTATTTTCTTTTCTTCAACATATTCATTAATAGCTGATATGAAATCTTGACCATATCTTTCAAACTTTGCATTACCTACACCTTTCACATTTAGCATCTCAATTTTGTTTGTAGGCATATAAGTACTCATTTCTTTCAATGAAGCATCTGAAAACACAATATAAGGAGGTACATTTTCTTTTGAAGATATTTCTTTTCTTAAGCTTCTTAATAATTCGAATAATTCATTATCAGTAGATAATCGTTTTGTAGCTTTTACGGCCTTCATCTCAACTTTATCACCATTTTTTAAAACTCCCACTGCTTTATTGGTAAGTTTAAGCACTGGATATGCATCATTGGTCAAATTAAGATAATTATCCGCAGTTAATTTATTTATTATATCAACAATTTCTTTTTTAGTATGCTGTTTCATAATTCCATACGTTGACAACACATTTAAATTCCATTGTCGCAGTTTTTTATTTGTTGATCCTTTCAATACATCCGCTACCATTCCACTTCCATATCTTTGCTGCATCCTATAAATACATGAAAATATTTTTTGTGCTTCTAATGTAATATCTACAAGTTCACTGTCATCATTACAATTACTACAATTAGCACAATTATCAGTTTCTAATGTATCTCCAAAATACTCCAATATATACTGCCTTAAACATTTTGATGTATGACAATAATCCACCATAGCTCTTAACTTTTCATACTCATTAATTTTTCTTTCTGGGGACATCATACTTTCTTCAATAAAATAAGCTTGTAATTGTATATCTCTCGGTGCAAACAATAGTATACACTCTGCTTTTTCACCATCTCTTCCGGCACGACCAGCTTCTTGGTAGTAGGCTTCCATATTCTTTGGTATATTATTATGTATAACAAATCGAACATTTGATTTATCAATTCCCATCCCAAAAGCATTAGTAGCCACTACTACATCTATATCATCATATGCAAATTTATTTTGGGTTTCACTTCTTTCTTCATCACTTAACCCTGCATGATAAACTCCTGCTTTTATCCCGTTTTTAATTAATAGATTATAAATATTATCTGCTGCTTTTCGTGTGGATGTGTATATTATACCCGTCAAACCTTTATTCTTATCTAAATAATCTAAAATAAAACTTTCTCTATTCTCACCTTTTAATACTGTAAATGATAAATTTTCTCTATCAAATCCTGTAACATAGATACTTGGTTCATTTAGATTAAGTAAATTTATTATATCATTTTTTACTTTTTCTGTTGCTGTTGCCGTAAATGCCCCTACTATGGGACGCGGTTGTATATTTCTAATAAAATTAGAAACTTTTCTATAACTAGGCCTAAAATCATGACCCCATTGGGATATACAATGTGCTTCATCTATAGCTACAAATGAAATATTCATATTGCACAAAGTATCAACAAAATTCCTAGATTCTAATCTTTCAGGTGCAACATACACAAGTTTATAATCTCCTGAAAGAATTCTAAACATCCTATTATTTATCTCTGTGGTACTTAAAGTACTGTTTATAAAAGTAGCATTAATTCCAGCCTCTTTCAAACTATCCACTTGATCTTTCATTAATGAAATAAGTGGGGAAATTACAATGGTTATACCATCGAACAAAACAGCAGGAACTTGAAAGCACATTGACTTTCCTGCGCCTGTAGGCATTATTGCAACTACATCTCTATTATCTAGTACATCATATATTACTTCTTTTTGTCCTTGGCGAAAACTATCATACCCAAAATATGTTTTCAAAGCTTTTTGTGCATTTTCAATCATATTTTCACCTCTATTTTTTAATAATTTTTCCGCTCACAGTCTTCCCTTTTATTTTTGTATATTTTAGAGCTTTTATTACTATTTGACCTTTATTATTAAGTATATCAATATGTGTCATTGTATCCTGAACGTCAATTATACCAATATCATCAGGTAAAATTCCTTTTATATTTGAAATTGCCCCTAGAACATCACCTGGTCTAATTTTTTTCTTCTTACCAGAGTTTATTCTAATCTTTGTTATTCCTTTATTAATATTGGATTTATTTTCCTTTTTTATTCTTGGCCTAGACATTATTTTTTCGTGGAAAATCTCTTTAGCCTCTTGGAATTCGTCCTCTGTAGGCATATTATTTTTTTGTATTTCATAATTTAAATAATTTTGTAGTTCCATTAAAAATTTGTTTTCATAAGGAGTAACAAATGTAATAGCTTTACCACTTTTACCTGCTCTTCCAGTCCTACCAATTCTATGAACATAGCTTTCTTTTTCATATGGAATTTCATAATTCACCACATGACCAATATTATCTATATGAATTCCTCTAGCTGCAACATCGGTAGCTATTAAAAAATGAAATTCCCCTCTTTTAAATCTTTCCATAGTGTCTAATCTATCATTTTGTTCCATCCCGCCATGTAAGGCTTTGCAATAATACCTTTTTCTTTTCATTTTTTCTGTAACTAATTCAACTGTTTCTCTTGTGTTACAAAAGATTATACAGCTTTCCATTTTTTCTGTATAAATTAACTTATTCAAAAGCATAAATTTCATATCTTTTTCAATTTCATAACAAACTTGATTAATTTTTTCCAAAGTAGAATTTTTTGAACTTACTTCAATATTTTTAGGTTCAATCATATATTTATTGCATATATTTTTTATTTTTTCCGGTACTGTAGCGGAGAACAACATAGTAATTCTATCTTTAGGTAATTTATTTATTATATCCTCTACTTGGTCTACAAAGCCCATATTCAACATTTTATCTGCTTCATCGATAACTAAATGTTTTATTTCTTCAACATTAATATTTCCTCTTACTATGTGGTCCATAACCCTACCAGGTGTACCTACAATAACATGAACCCTTTGACGTAATTCTCTTTCTTGTATATGAACAGGCTGTTTACCGTAAACTGCTGCGCATCTAATTCTTTTAAGTCTGCCAATGTTTGAGATTTCCTCTTTTACTTGAACTGCTAGTTCCCTTGTAGGAGTTAAAACTAAAACTTGTGGATTTTTTTTCTCAATTAAAATTTTTTCACATAGAGGTATTCCAAAGGCTGCTGTCTTACCACTACCTGTTTGGGCTTTTACAACTATATCTTCACCTTTTACTGCATAAGGGATAACTTTCTCCTGAACTTCTGTAGGCTTTTCATATCCTAATTTTTTCAAAGCCTTTACCACTTCGCTATTTATTCCAAATTCTTTAAAACTTTTATTATTCACTTAAAACTTCCTCTCTTTTTATTCATCTAGAAGCAGTTCTAATTATAGCATATAAAAGGGCCAGCTTAAAAACTAATTCTACTTTTCTTTTGAAAATACGCATACTTCAAAGATTTTTTCAAAGAAACTTTATTGAATTATTTTAAACAATTGACTTTCTAAAGGTAAAATACTATAATCAACTATGTTTCCACAAAAGCTAAAAATACATAAATAATATGGAGGAAAATGAAATGCAGAAAAAAACAAAAGACGTTTTAGTATTAGGACTAGCTTTATTTGCAATGTTTTTTGGAGCCGGTAATCTAATCTTCCCACCAGCTTTAGGATTGATCTCAGGTAAGAATTGGATTATATGTGGTTTTGGATTCTTTCTTACAGCTATAGGAATGCCACTTTTAGGTATAGTTGGAATTTCTAAAGTCGGCTCAACTATAGATGATGTAGGTAACAAAGTTCATCCTGTATTCAGTAAAATTTTCGGTACTGTTATTATACTTGCAATTGGACCATTATTAGCTATACCCAAAACAGGTGCGACAACTTTTGAAATGGGTATAAAACCACTATTTCCAGAAATAAATGGAATTATCGTGTCTATTATTTTCTTTGCTCTTACACTTTATTTTGTTATAAAACCTTCACAAATTGTCGATAAAATCGGCAAAATACTTACACCTATGCTATTGTTGACAATGCTAATTATTATTGTCAAAGGAATCATCTCTCCTTTAGGTGCACCACTTACTGAAATGTCAATAAATCCTTTTTCCAAAGGTTTTACTGAAGGCTATCAAACTATGGATGCCCTTGCTTCTTTAGTATTTGGAGGTGTAATTTTAAGTGCTATTATAAATAAAGGCTATCAATCAGAAAAAGAACAAATTCGTTTAACAGTATCTGCAGGTGCCATTGCAGCTTTAGGACTAGCTGTTATTTATGGAGGTTTAATTTATCTAGGTTCTTCAGTAAATGGCGTATATCCTTCTGATATCGCTCAAACTGATTTATTGGTTGGAATAACAACTAGTTTACTTGGAGGTTTTGGGAAAATTGCGCTAGCAATTATTGTTTCATTAGCATGTCTAACAACATCTATAGGACTAACTGCTACTGTAGGTTCATATTTCAATAAATTAAGTAGAAATAAAGTGAGCTACAAAAGTATTGTTATTGCAACAGTTTTATTCAGTGGAATTTTTGCAAATATCGGTGTTCAAAAAATCGTAGTATTTGCAGTTCCATTATTGGTTACCGTATATCCAGTTGCGCTTGTACTTATAATAATGTGTGCATTGAATGATTTTATTCCAGATACAGCATATATCGGTGGAGTAATTGGCGCTTTAATGGTGAGTCTATATGATGGCTTTATGGCTACTGGTATAACTATTGGTTTCTTAGAAAATATTATTGTTTTCTGGGGAAATCTAATAAATAAAATCCCACTTGCATCTGCTGGCTTTGCATGGATTTTACCATCAATAATTCTTGCAGTAATTACTAGTTTAATCTTTAAAAGAAGGGCTACAGTTTAAGATACTGTGGCTTGTTGCAATTTGACCTATAATTAATAACAAACTCAGTAGACAGTATAGGAAGCTTTCCTATACTGTCTACTGTAACATATCAACTGTCACCTATTTTTATGAATCTTCAAGTAAAGTTTCAAACCCTACGCCTTCTCCCCACACTGAAATCACTGGAGACATATATACAAAAGCTTGCAAGTCTGTTCTAGATATATATGCTTTTATTAATGTTGCTTCTCTAGGAGTACAGATAGATACCAATTTTTTTCGTTTTTCATTAGTATATCCTCCCGTTATATCATAACTACTAACCCCTCTTTTTGCCTCATTAACAATAAATTCTCTAATTTTATCACTTTCTTTACTTATTATTTCTAATTTTACTTTTCTAGAACCAAAACCAAATAACACCAAATCTATGGTCTTTGCTAAAACAACTTGTGAAATTGCTGCATATAAAGCAGTATTTCTATCAAATACAACGCTTGAAAGTAGTATTACAGATACATCAGCAACGAGAATAATTTGACTTATACTAACAAAAGGCAAAATCTTCTTATGAATAATTTTTGCAATAGTATCTGTTCCTCCTTGTGAAAATCCTCTCCTCAATGTAATGCCTGCACCTATACCAATCAAAACCCCAAAATAAATACAAGCGAGAAATATATCATTTTCTACAAATAAAATATTCAACTTATCAAAAATAACAATAGTAGTTGGTAATAGAATCGAAAATACTATTATTTTTAGAGCTTCTTTTTTACCTAAAAATATATATGTTACTACCAAAACTAACAAAGATACAAAATAAAATATATATGTATAATTGATTCCTGTTATACTCTCAAGTATTATTGAAAGCCCTGTTAAGCCTCCTGCTATTAAGCCATTAGGCTTTAATATTGATGTTACTGCAAAAGCTATGATGCAGCAGGATAAAAGTATTACAATATAGTCAATAACTAAATCCTTTAAATTTTTATGTGTTTTCATAGTCCCCCTCCAAATCCATCTCTATATAAATTCCAATGCTAGTATAACTTATTTCTAAAAGTTTATAAAGAAATTTTTTCATTAGACTTTATAACTTAAAAGGTCGACATGTTATAAAGAAACCATACGCAAACAAAATCTATACAAGCACAAAATCTCAGGCATCAATGAGTTTTGTATTTGTATAGATTTAAAGTTGAAGTGATATGTCTATATGTCCACTTTATTAAAACCCTAATGCGTCTAGAATTTTATCTCCCAACTTACGATTTTTTCCTCTATATGGATAACAATGTATGTGTATAGCAGGATTGAAATTCAATTCAATTATTCCGTAATTTTCCTCTTTAAATTCTGTATTAATATCATTAATCATCATGTCAACCCCACAAATAGTTGCTCCTACCGCTTTAGCAGCTGCTACAGCAATTTCTTTGTATTCATCAAGAATATCATCTGTATAATCTATACTATCTCCACCAGTACTTATATTAGAATTTTCTCTTAAAAATACAGTTTCATTTAGTTTAGGAATGTAATTAAAATCTTTACCTCGTTCATGTAAAAACATCTCTTCTGCTTCCTCTAACTTGATTTTTTCTAGAGGCGTTTTATAACCTTTTCCTCTAAGAGGATCTTTATTTTTTTCTGCAACGAGCTCAGAAATATTTTTAACACCATCACCTGTTACATTTGCAGGCACTCTGTGTAATATTCCTACAACCTCATCACCAATAACAAATATTCTATACTCTTTTCCTGATATGAATTCTTCTATCATTATTGAATTATCATGATTAAAAGCAATATCAATTGCTCTTTCATACAATTCTCTAGTAAAGTTTTCTTTAAAAATTGTTATACCTAATCCAAAGTTTGTTGATTTTGGTTTGATAACTATTTTTCTATTCTTAAATAAATTGTAATCTTTCTTTGCACCATTGATGTTTCTATAATTTTGTCCCTTTGGAACTCTTATATTACTTTTTTCTAACATCATTTTGGTAATAACTTTATTTTCCATAATCAAAATAGAACTATAGGAATCTAATGATGTTTTTGTCGCTTGTTTTATATACTCAATCTTATTTCCTTTAGATAACATTATAAAATTCTCGTCTCTATCTATAACTTCTACACTTACCCCTCTCTTTATAGCATCTTTTATCAAGATTTGTGTAGACAACTCAAGGTCTTCATATCCAATTAAGTTAAACTCATTTTTATTAATAGCCTCTAACTCTTCCATTATTCTTTCCATATGAAATCCTAGGTATGAACTATCTTTTGTAGCATTAATCAATTTTGAGGATGGAATATTTTCTGAATCTAAAATTTTATTCCTTGCTTCATTAACTATCTTAGTTAATTTATCATCATTTAAGCCTATAAATGAAATCATTTCTGAAATTTCATTTAATATTTGAGACCCCATATCTTTCAAACTAACCTTCTCATTATTATCTTTATAAAGCATCAAGTCTTCTTGCCTACCAAAAGATGCAACTAATTCGTTATTTTGTAATGAGATAAGATAATTATCCCTATGATAATCATCTTCAGATTTAAAAAGTGAGTAAAGCATAAATAAATGAACAAAATAAAGAGTTTCCACATCAATACCAATTTTCATAAATGGATTTATATCTAAAACTCTTATTTCTAAATAATCAATCCCACCTTCAAGCAAATCTTTTAAGATATCATTGCCTTTTTTAGTTTTCAATCTTATATGGCTATAGTACTCTTTTGGGCTCTGTATATCTCCATTTGCAACTACTTTCCTAATATCATTCACGTATTCCTTTAAACTATTATATGATATTGATAAATCTTTTGAATTTTTATAACCATGAACACCATTTCTTAATGATATAGTATCTTTTACTATCATACTATCTTCATTAAAATTTTCTATGTCATTTATTTTTTTATCTTCATAACTTTTATGAACAATAGGACTTGCTCCAAAAAGATATATTAAAATCCATCCATATCTAAAAAAGTTCCTACTTATTTTCAAGTAAATTTCATCTTTAAATTCTCTAAAAGATTTATCTTCATTGATCTCACTATATAAGCGTTTTAATAAATCATCTTGGAAAGAAAAATTATAATGAATACCTGATATCAATAGTTTTTTCTTACCATATGTATTTGCTATATTCTCTCTATACTGCTTAGCTTTTCTACCAATATCACAATCTTCATATTTCGCAATTTTAATTTCATCTTCATTTGGTAATTTTGGTGGTGAACTTTGAGGCCATAAATACTCCTTTTTAATTTCTGCTGAGACAATTCGGTGAATATTTTCTAAGCAATTATAGCACTCTTCTATTGTATTAGATACAGGTGTTATCATTTCCACCTGGCTTTCAGAAAAATCTGTAGTTATATAAGGATTTTCTAATTTGCTCCCAAAAGCTTCAGGATGTATAGTATTTGCTAATTCTCCACTTTCATTTACTCTAACATTTTCTTTTTCTAACCCAAAGTTTCCTTTCATTAGATCATCTTTAATATTTAATTTTTTTATAATATGTAAGAAATCAAATTTATTTACGCTCATACTTCTGTCCTCCTCTAAATTCTAAATATGCCATTCTCTTATTTTCATACATCTTTTTATCTGCATCTTTGATTAACTCATTAAAGCTGATACCATTTTGGGGATAGCATGCAATCCCATAACTAAAGCTATAATTTAAAGAGATATTATTGAAACTCATTTTATCAGTTCTTAATTTTTCTAGTACTCTCTTTAATTTAAGAACTATTTCATTTTTATCATCATTATATATTAAAGCTACAAATTCATCTCCACCAAATCTTCCAATTATATCGCTACTTCTAAAGTTATCTTTTAAAATATTCGAAAAATTCTTTAATACTTCGTCTCCAATAATATGTCCAAAGGTATCATTGATGTTTTTAAATTTGTTTAAATCAAACAATATTAAGCAAAATTTTTCACTATACCTTTGAGATTTTTCGAGCTGATTTTCTAATCTTTCCTCAAAATATCTTCTATTATACACACCTGTAAGTTCATCATACCTTGAAAACTGAATCATTTTCTCATATAACAAACGTTTTTCGATAACCATAGCTATTTGAATTCTAAGATACTCCATAAATTCTTTGTCATTTTCATCAAATACATTATTTTTTTCACTATCTATATTTAATAATCCATACAATTTACCATTTACGATTATTGGTGAACTAATTGAAGATTTAACAAATATTTGACCCTCATTATCTAGTATTTTTGAATATTCTTTGAGTAGCAATTGCTCTATATTTTCAATAATTATAGTCTTTTTTATATTTCCATTAGTTTTTCTATATGTTAATGATTTGTTTAATGGAACACTAAATTTTTCTGCTAATTCTTTTGCATATCCTTTATGAGCTGAAAGTGTTAAGTTGCCCTCTTCATCAAGCAATAATACCGCTCCAATCCGAGCATTTTTTATAGATTTTAAAGCCTTCTCTAAAATAACATCAAAGAGAGTTTTTATGTTATCTATATCCATAATAGTATGTGTAATTTCTACTACCGACTGCTTTAAAGCTAGAAGATTATTTAATTTCTCTTCAGAATTTTTTCTATCAGTTATATCTATCATAACTCCAACAATTCCAATTGTTTTATCATTATCATCATCAAAAGTTGTTTTAATTATATTGCAAACATGGTCTGTATTATCAGCATGTCTTACCTTACTTTCATAAACTTGTTTTCCAGAGTTCATCATAAGCTCTTTATCGGCATTATAATAAATATCACCGTATTGATTAGGTGATATTTCTTTTGCTGTATGTCCAATGATCTCTTTTTCATTCATACCATAAAAATTTTTAAAGGCAGAATTGCACAGTCTATAAACACCCATATTATCTTTATAGAATATAGGTGTAGGAATAGTATCAATCAGTTTTTGCATAAACATAACATTTGATTCTAATCTATTTTCTTTTTTCTTAAATGAAGAAATATCTTGTATAATTCCTTTGAAATTTTTAAGTTTTCCATTAGAACTTTGATAAAACTTTCCATAAATATTAACCCACTTTTTTTCATTTCCTACAGTATTAATTTTCATTTCGAGATTCAAATACCCTATATGATTTGAGCTAAAAGAAAGCTTATCATATAATTCATTTCTAAATTCTTTACAAACAAACAAATCAATAAACTCACTAAGCCTATATTTATTATCTTTCTGGTCTATTCCTAGTGATTTCTCTAACTCTTTCCCAAGAATAATTCTGTTCTTTTTGTAATCAAACTCTATTCCGCCAATTAAATGAAGCTCATTAAGTAAACTAAAGTACTTGATAGAACTTTTTAGGTTTGTGATTTTACTGTAGATATTGGATAAAAAAGCTCGAAACATAACTTTTCCACTCCTCACATTTATGTATATACACATTATACCACAATTTAGGAATTTTCTAATATCATTATAATGTGACTTTTAATTCAACTTATTTCACTACAATAAAGTATATTAAATTAATCATCAAATAACTTTGTTTTTTTCAAATACTTAAGCAAATAATTTGTTGTAATCCCAACAACTATACCTGTTCCTATACCACTCATCATTAAAACAGGTAAATAAGCAACTACATTAATATTTTTAATAATTAGCGCTGCCATTAAAAGTTGACCTAAATTATGCGAAATTGCTCCTGCTACACTGATTCCAATGGTACTAATTCTACTAGATAAAGTAACATATAATACAAACATAACAAAAAAACTAAGGATAGCACCACTAAGACTGTAAATAAAAGTAGAGAATGAACCTAATATAAAAGTTGCCATAATAGTCTTTAATAAGACAATTGATAGCGATTCTTTAAAAGAAAAGAGATAAATAGCAGTTAAAGAAATAATATTTCCTAACCCTAGTTTTACCCCTGGAACACTACTTGGGAAAGGTATTATTCTTTCAATAGCACTCAGAACAATTGCCTGTGCCACAAGCACTGCAGTTAATACAATTTTTCTTGTCATATTTCTTCTAACAGTTTTTTTTGCTTTACAATCCATAAATCTGTACCTCAAAACTTTCTAAAATATTCAAATGCCCTTTTAAAGATTTCTTTAAAAGGACATCCTCTTAGTAAAAATATTATTTCTTGAATTTTTCTAAAATTTCGTTTTTCTTTTCAATAAACTCGTGTTTCTTATCTTCTAAAATTTCATCTCTTTTTTCAAATAACTCATTTTTCTTTTCTAAAATTTCCTTTTTCACTTCATTCAATTCTTGTTTCATTTCTTCAAACTTTTCACTATTCTTTTCAAATAATTCATTTCTTTTTTTAATCATTTCATTTTTCTTCTGAACAAGTCCATGAATTTCATTAACCAACAAGCCATCTTTTCTATTACTTTTCTCTAAAAAGAATAGAGATATTCCTCCAAGTCCTACATGTGTACCAACTGCAACACCCATTTGCATTATAAATATTTCACCATCATATTCAAATTCTTTTAATATTTTATTTTTCAAATTTTCTGCAATCAATTTATCAGAGGTATACCCAATAATTAGAAAATTAGAAATCTCCATATTTATTCTACTTTTTAAATTATCAACATAATGTTTGAGTACTCTTTTTCTTCCACGTTCTTTAGCAACAATTGCTCCTTTTCCATTTTTCATAGACATTATAGGATTTATCTTCAATAACTTACCAATCATTGCACTAGCATTAGATAATCTACCACTTTTAATTAAATTATCTAAATCATTCACAGCTAAATAATGCTTAACGTTGGTCTTAAACATTTCATTAAAATCAATTAGTTCTTCATAAGTAGATCCTTTTTCTCTTAATCTGCAACTTTTTAGAATTAACCATCCACTTCCATGGCTCATACACTTTGAATCCACAATGTAAATTCTTATATTTGAATCTGGATTTTCTTCAAAATAATAATTTTTTGCCAACTCTGCTGATTGATAAGATCCGCTTGTTCCACTAGACATACATATACATAATATTTCTGTATACCCCTTGTTTACTGATTCTTCAAAAATTTTAATGTATTCTGATGGACTTGGCATAGAAGTTGTAGGATGTTCATCTAATTCATCTATAATACTAAAAAATTTATCAGGTGTAATATCTACCTTGTCTCTATAAGTTTTTTCTTCAATTCGTATAGTTAATGGAGCTATACCAATGTCATATTTCTCAATAATTTCTTGCGATAAATCACATGTTGAATCCGCAATAATTCTAGTCATTTTTTAACCTCCACCTATTGACATAAAGTTAATAATTTACATGTCAATATTCAAATTCGAAACCGTCATCATTCGCTTAATAATTTAATAGTAACATACCTTGAATGCTTTAGGAAGACCTTTCCTCTCATTACTTTCTCATTCTTTTTGCTTCTTCTTTTAAATCTAAACCAAGAGTTCCTCCTGGATTCATTATGTTGTTTGGGTCAAAATGGTTTTTTAGTGTTCTAAAAACGTACATTTGATTTTTACCTATTTGATCTTCAAGCCAAGGTGCTGTCATTTTCCCGATTCCATGATGATGGCTCATCGCAGCTCCATATTTTTGAATATTGTCTAATATCCCACCTTGATAATCTAGGTATTCCTCTATATCATTGATTTTTGCTATAAAAATAAAATACAGATTTGCGCCTTGAGGGTATACATGTGACATATGGGTCATACAAATTGTATTAGGTCTGCTCTTGCAAAATTTCCTAACTCCTTCATGAACTTTTCCCATACTATCCCATGTAACTGAACATTCAAGAGTATCAGTTAAAACACCATAATCCTGTAAATCTTCTCTCAAATATGGATCTCTAAATCTTCCATGTTCCCATTTCTTCGTAACATATCCTGTAGTATACATTGCACCATATCTCTTGCATATTTTATGAATCTTTTTCTTTACAACCTTTGTAAAAGATGTCTCACCATCTGTAAATCCAAGGAACATACATCTTTCTCCTGGTTTAAAGCCTCTTGCTGACATTATTGTATCTAAAACTGTTCCTTCTACACCATATAACTTCATTGCTACATCTGTTTCTTCTGGGTCTGATAAACGAAATACAGATGGAAATCCAAATTGTCCTTGCATTATTTCTCTAGCAGCTTCTTGAGCATCTTGCCAATTTTTAAAAATGTAACTGAATTTTCTTTGGTTATCTGGCATATATCTGAAAATTTTCAAAGTAACATTAACTAATATACCATATGTTCCCTCGCTTCCCATCATAATCTGATCTATTGACGGACCTGTAGCCATTGCTGGGTATTCCTCTGTCTTTATTATTCCTTTTGGAGTAACATATTCCTGACATATTACCATATCTTCAATTTTGCCGAAATAAGTAGAATTTTGACCTGCACCTCTTGTTACCACCCATCCACCAACTGCAGAATACTCAAATGACTGTGGAAAGTGGCCGCATGTATATTCTCTTTTTGCTCCAAACATTTTAGGAGCATTATTCAATATTTTTTCATATTCTGGACCAGATAATCCAGCTTGAACAGTAATGGTTTGATTTTTCTCGTTAAAATTGAGTACCTTTGTCATATAAACCCTCATATCAAGAGAAACTCCACCTTTGACACATTCAACCCCTCTTGTAACAGAAGATCCTCCTCCATAAACATAAATTGGAATGTTCTCTTTATCGCAAAACTGAACAATTTTTATAATATCTTCTTTTGACCTTGGATGTATTACTAAGTCAGGAATGTTTTCTACAATACCCTCCCTTAACCTCATCAAATCCACCATAGTCTTTCCATATGCTATCTGTAACCTTGAATAATCATCAGTTCTTATATTCTCTTCTCCAACAATTTCTTTGAATTTATCTATTTGATTTTGAGATAATTTACATGGTTGATCATATGTTACTTTCTCCAAACCTAGTTTTTGTGGCTTTTTAAAATCTTCATCTGTCATATTAAAAGTTTTTTTCATAAGCTTATATAGCCTTTTATTGGGGTGCTTAAACTCATTTGGATCTCCCCATTTTAATATTGACCTATATGAATATTCTGGTGGCGCCTCTTCACACCAATCGGGATAAAATTCTACTTGCTTTTTATCAGACACTTGTATAACCCCCCAACTTGTCACTATATTTTCCAAACTATTTCTTGAAATTTTTAGTTTGGAAATGGTTAGTCGATATAAATATGATTTTCATCATCAACAATTATAGTGCTTGTAGCAACAATATCTACACCACTATCCAACACATTTTCTAAAACTATATCTCCTAAATCAACAGCCTTTTCTACAACAATCTTGTTAATTTCATTCATAACTTTATCTATATCTTTCATAGGTATTTTCCCATCAGTTTTTACTGGTAATCTAGGCATTGTTTTAAAACTTGTTCTTACTGTAGAGCATATAACTCTTTTAGGATTTTTGATTTCTTCTAGAGCAAATTCAAGTCCTTTATCACACGAGTTACCCTTAACAGTATACTCTTCGTGAATTTTTTCTATGATCAACTCACAGCCGTTGGGACATAAAATACACTTAATTTTTCTCATACTAATCCTCCAAATTTTTGAGAATAACTTCAAAACTTGTAATCTTTTTAGTTTTATCTAGATTAAGTTCTAATCGTTTCATTTCTGATGGTTTCAGTTCTTTAAAAGTTTTCTTTTTAAATACTTCTTCATCTATTTTTATTATTACTTCTGTCTTTCTTCTATTAGTTTTAGTTCTAAAGTATAAAATAACTTTTGGATTATTCGATAACAAATCCAACTTTTGAGGAACTACATACAGCAATTTTTTAGAATCATATTGAATTTCAATATTTTTTCTCCTGGATTCTATATGTTCATTAACAGCTGAATATTCAGCAGCATAAATTCCTGCATATTTACCACTTTCTGATACATAGTCTACCAAATCATTTACGTGTAGAGCATTTCCACAAGAATATACCCCTTCAACTGAGGTCATAAAATTTTGATCTACTATAGGCCCCTTTGTAACTTTATGGATCTCAATTCCTAGAGATTCTGCATTTTCATTTTCTGGGATAAGCCCTACTGATAAAATAACAGCATCACATTCTATAATCTCTTCTGTACCTTTAATTGGAACCATCTGATCATCTACAGAACTAATTTCTACTGCTTCTACTCTTTTATCTCCTATTATTCTTGTTATTGTCTTTGATAAATAAAGAGGTATAGAAAAATCATCTAAACATTGAGCTATATTTCTAGAAAGCCCCGATGGATCTGATTTCGCTTCATAAACTCCTAATACTTTTGCACCTTCTAATGTTAATCTTCTAGCCATAATCAACCCAATATCACCACTTCCAAGGATTACACACCGTCTACATGGAAGATATCCAGAAATATTAACAAGATATTGGGCAGTCCCTGCAGTAAAAATCCCTGAAGGTCTTGTACCATTAATAAATATTTGTTTATGTGTTCTTTCTCTACAACCATTAGCTAAAATAAGTACCTTTGATTTTTCTTCAAAAATACCTTTAGATGAATTGACAAGAGTTATTTTAAATATTTCATCTTCTTTTTTTATAGATGTTACATAAGTGGATGTGTATATGTCTATATCTTTCTTTTTTAAAATATTAATATATCTTTCTCCATATTCAGGGCCAGTTAAAATTTCCTTAAAAGTTATAAGGCCAAAACCATCATGTATACATTGCTTTAGAATTCCTCCTAACCTCTTTTCTCTTTCGATAATTAGACATTTAGATCTTCTTTCTTCAGCTCCTATGGCAGCTGCTAAACCCGCCGGACCACCTCCGACAATGATTACATCATACACCTAATCACCTTCTTCTAATTTTGTCTCTTTTAAAACTATCTCAGAACCAAAACCTTTTTTACTTATATCAACCATTTCTTTATTTTTAGCCTCCCTTATTATTTCCATAACAAGAGGAGTACAAAATCCCCCTTGACACCTTCCCATTCCTGCTCTAACTCTTCTTTTAATGCTATCAACACTATCAACCTTGATAGGCGACTTCAGTGCATCTACTATTTCTCCTTTACTTATTTCCTCACATCTACAAACAATCTTTCCATAGTCAGGATTTTGTTTTATCAATTTAGTTCTTTCATTCAAACTCATGTTAGCTAAATTAGGTATCGGTTCTCTAAAAGGTCTCCAATTATCCTTTTTCTTTAATTCAATTTCTTTATTCAACATATCTATCGTTAACATTTCAACTTCTTCTGCAATTGCAGGTGCTGATGCAACCCCTGGAGACTGTATACCAGCAACATGAATCAAATTATCTATATACTCTGACTTTTCTATTATAAAATCTTCCTCATAAGTAGCCGCCCTAGTCCCTGCAAAATACGTTATAACATCACCTTTTGATATACCATTAACAAGTGAAAGTTTATCATTCAATAGCTTATCCAATGTTTCCCTATTTGTAGAGTAATCTTCCCTAAACGGAACATCAAAAGCATTTGGTCCGATAAGTAAATTTCCTTCTACAGTCTTTACAACCCCTCCGCCTTTACTCTTCCTATCCTTCAAACTAATGCTAGGTTTTCCCACAATTGAGTTAAATAGATATCCTTTCTTTTTATCAAGTAATGCTATTTCTCCCTTTCTTGGGTGTATTGAAAAGAATTGATCATTTGCCATTTTAGCAATTCTATCTGAAAATGTACCTGCTGCATTGATAACAATTCTAGGAATAATTGTTCCTTTATTTGTTTCAACTTCAATAATTCCATTCTTTTCTAAATTCATTTTATTAACAACAGTATTTAATGATAGCTCTACCCCATTAGTAATAGCATTCTCAGCATATGCAACTGTCATCCTATAAGGAGAGGTTACTGCTGCGCTTGGAAGATGAATACCCCATAAAATATCTTCATTAAGATTTGGTTCCTTCTTTAAAAGTTCCTGTTTATTTAAAAACTCTATTTCCTTTAAACCTATCTTTTCTGCTTTTCTTTTAAAATAATATTTAACTAATTTTGTATAACTATTATTAAATAAAATTGTTGAACCGCAGCGATCTATTTTTACTCCTAATTCTTTTGATACCTTATCGTATAAATAATTACCTCTAATATTGAATTTTGATTTATTACTTCCTACATGAGGTACTATCCCTGGGTGAATCATCCCATCATTTCTTGAAGAAGTGTGAACTGCAACATCATATTCTTTGTCCACTAATAAAACACTTATATTCCACTTTGATAATTCTCTTGCAATTGATGAACCAATTATTCCGGCACCTATTATTAATACATCAATTTTTCTTCCGTGGATTTCCCTATTATTAACTTTAGGTTTATTCATTTCTGGTATTTTTAGTCCTTTAACAGAAATATTATTTACTACTCCTTTGTACCCTTTCTTAGCAGCATAATAACCAGCCTTAACTACTTTATCCCAAGAATTCACTTCTCCTTCTAATATAATTGACCTATGCCATTCTCTGCATTCTATGCTTACATTCACCTTTTTCTTTAGATTGTGTTCTATAGCCTTCACAGATTTCATGACACCACTCCTTATCCGGTCATCCGGATGTTTATATCTAAATTATAGCACATCAAATTCTATTTTTAAATATAAATAAAAAAAGAGATAATAAAGCTTTACCTCTTTTTAGAATTCATTACTTTTTTTAATTGTAAATGAAGAAAGCTTTGAAGGTACTACAAGATCATAATATTGATATGGTTCTTCATATCCTTCTACATATAGCCATCTATTCATGTTTAGTAGAAGCTTATCTTCTGTTAACTTTAAAGTCTCTGATTCATCCTCATTAGCATCCTTTAATACTACATCTTGTGATATTTTTTTAATGGGTAATTCTAAATCTTCAATAAGAAACTTCCCCAAAGATTCATCTAAATTATAGTCTTTGCAAGTTTCCATAAATTCAAGTTTAAAATAAAATTCTTCTATACCCATAGGATTGTTATCTACATATCTTATTCTTTTAAAATAAAAGCATTTTTCATTGTTATGCCAACGTAATCTTTCTTTCAATTTTGAATCAATAGTAATTACTTTTTTTTCTATAACTTTGTTATGGTGTTGTACCCCATTATTATTAAGAGAATAAGATATACTAATCAATGGTTCAAATCCAAAATAAGCTTCTTTTTTCATTACAAAAGTGCCAATTCCTTGACGCTTTTCCAAATAACCATCATTCACTAATAATGTAATAGCTTCTCTTACCGTAGCTCGCCCAACATTATATTCATCCATCAAATCCTTTTCAGAAGGTATTTTTGAATTTGTTTTCCAATCCTCATTTTTAATTTTCTTCAAGATTTCCTCTTTTAGTTGAATATAAAGAGGGGAATATTTATTTCTGTCTAATGCCATTTCTACCACTCCGTTTATATGTAAGTTTATATTTTATGATATTGTTTAACTTGCAAGTACATGTAAATTATAACTTGCGAACCAGTTCGAAATTTATAGTGACAAGTGACAAGTGACAAGTTCATGATACCTTTCGTAAACGAAAGGTTTCCTTTACTGTGCACTGTCAACTGTGCATTGTGCACTGTTTCTATCGTTATACTAATAATTTTATATTTAACTTACACATTTTGCAATATTGAAATATGATTTAACTACACTTCTTAGCTTTTCCAAAATCTCAATATTTTCTTCTAAGGATATACCATCCACTGTCATTGTTCTTCTTTTTGTACACCCATCTACAGCTCCTGCATTGACCATACTTTTCAGTATTTCTATTTCTATTTCATTATCATGAAGCAGCATAGTACTTGTCAATATGGAAAGTGCTGCACATAGTGCATGTCCACCCCAATTGGATACTCCTGCTACAATTAAATAGTCGGTGCTAATAGACGCACATATTATATCTCCTTGCTCTACTGATTCCCTAACAAAAGATGATACTTTCCCCATACCTACTTCATTACCACCATCACCTACTGCCAATGTGGTGATTCCTAAATGCATCGATTCTTGAAATAATACATCTGTATTAGGAACAACGTCACTTAATTTTTCTCCTCTCATTGAATAACAAAACCCATCATCACTACGTCCAGGTCTTTCTATAGATACTATATGAGATGGTTTGTATTTTTCTAGTAGATAATAGCAAAACTCCTCAGCCTCTATGTATGGAACACTTTCAATTATTGCTTTTACTCCTTTTACTAAAGAACAATTAAATAATATATTTTTAGAATATTTGTCAGTTACAATTATCACCTTTTTACCTAATTTCTCTAATGCACTAGCTAAAGATATCGCTCCAATAGGTCCATCTGTCTCACCTATAAGTTTGTCTTTTATAACAAATCCAGTAACAATCATTACTGTTGTACTACTCAAAAGATCTATTGCACCCTTTTCAAATTCTCCAAACAAATTTATTTTATCCATCCCTCTTCTGTTAAGATTTTTTCTAATTATTTTTTCCATTTGTTTGAAATACTCTTAATTTATATCATTGACTTTCATTTTTTTCACACCTTCTTTACATTATTTTACATGTACGCAAAAAGACCCAGTAACTTTTCGTTAACTGGGTCTTATCTATAGTTGTATATAGCGGATGTCTATATACGAATAAACAAAACTATATTAAGTTTTCTTAAGATTTTCTATAGTATACTCTATTTTATAGTAATTTTCAACCATTTATTATCATCATATATTTATTTCGAGCATCTTTTACCGCTGCGATTACAGCTTTTTGTGCCATACCGTAAAATCTTTCTTGTATTTCCTTAATAATTTCATCAATATCTTCTGTTAAATTATATCCTACAAGAATAGATTTTATAAAATCGTTAGTAACATCTCTCACCATATTACATGTTAAATCAATTACTTTACCGCTATCTCTTTCTAATATAATTCCAACAAAAAAAGTTTCATATATAGCTGAAATTGGATCATTTTTACTTATTCTTGCCGTACCTAATATATAAATTGTATTTTTCTCATAAAACAACTAAATCCCCCCTAAACTCCTGATAATTATATCATAGTGAAGCGAGAATAGTAATATTCAATGCATAATTGCATTACCGTTTTGGTATAATAATTGCTTATAAAAGCTTGAACAACAATTTAAAGGAGCGAAAGTAAATATGAATATTAAAAACATCTCAGTATTAGGTACTGGAACTATGGGCCATGGCATAGCATTGCTTTCTGCAAAAGTAGGATTAAATGTAAAAATGTATGGTAGATCTGATGAAAGTTTGGAAAGAGGTTTTAATAATATAAGAGCCAGCTTAAATAATCTAAAAAATCAAAATAAAATAACAGAAAGAGAATGCCAAGAGGTTTTATACAAAATAAAAGGTGTTAAAACTATTAAAGAAGCTGTAGAAAATACTGATTTTGTAATAGAATCATTAGCTGAAGATTTAGAACTCAAACAAAGAATTTTTAAAGAACTAGATGAAATTTGCGACCCAAAAGTAATTTTAGCTACAAATACCTCAGGACTAAGTCCAACAGCAATTGCTAAGGATTTAAAAAACCCCGAAAGAGTTGTAATAGCTCATTTTTGGAATCCACCTCAATTAATCCCTATGGTAGAGGTAGTACCAGGTGAGAAAACAATTGAAGAAACTATGCTTAAAACCATGGAATGGATTAAATTTATTGGTAAAAAAGCTATCCGTATGGAAAAGGAATGTCTAGGTTTTATAGGCAACCGTCTTCAACTAGCCTTACTTAGAGAAGCTTTATACATAGTTGAGCAAGGTTGGGCAAAACCCGAAGAAGTTGACAAAGCTATAGAATATGGGCACGGAAGGAGATTATCAAGTACAGGACCTTTATGTAGTGCAGATTTAGGAGGTTTAGATATATTTTATGATATATCATCATATCTTTTAAAAGATCTTAGTAATTCTACAGAGCCTTCGAAATTACTAGAAAGTAAAATTAAAAATGGTAATCTAGGAAGTAAAAGTGGAGAAGGTATTTATACATGGACACCTGAAACTTTAGAAAAAAAGCAAAAAGAACGTACAGAAGTTCTATCTTATTTCCTAGAAAGAGATACAAGACAAAAATAAAATTATTAAATAAGGGACAGTTCAACTATGGAAGTTAAACTGTCCCTTATTCTATTACGTAAGGTTTATCTTTACTTATTAGCTTTAACTTTTTTTACTTCTTCAACTAAAGCAGGAATTACTTTGTTTAAATCTCCAACTATACCTAAATCAGCAACTTCAAATATTGGTGCACCTGGATCTTTATTAATAGCAACTATGAATTCTGATTCTTCCATACCTGCTAAATGTTGAATAGCTCCTGAAATACCACATGCAAAATATACATTCGGTCTAACAGTTTTTCCTGTTTGTCCAACTTGGAAGTTTCTATCCATCCATCCAGCATCAACAGCTGCACGAGAAGCTGAAACTAATCCTTTGAACTCATGTGCTAGTTCTCTTAACATTTCGAAGTTTTCAGGATTTTTAAGTCCTCTACCACCTGAAACTAATACACCAGCTTCATCAATATTAGCTTTTTCTTTTTCTTCTTTTACAACTTCTAATATTTTAACATTCATATCTGAATCAACAAAATCAATATTAACTCTCTCAACATTACCTTCTCTTGATTCATCTAATTTAAGTTTTTTCATAACTCCTGGTCTTACTGTAGACATTTGTGGTCTATAGTCTGGACATATAATTGTTGCAAGTATATTTCCTCCAAAAGCTGGTCTTGTCATTAATAGATTTTTTGTTTCATCATCAATTTCTAATGAAGTACAGTCTGCTGTAAGTCCAGTATGAATTCTTGCAGAAACTCTAGGTGCTAAATCTCTTCCTATTGAAGTAGCTCCAAATAAAACTATCTCAGGTTTTTTATCATTTACTATTGAAGCAAATGCTTTTGTATAAGGCTCATTCATGTAGTATTCCAAAGCTTTATCATCTACAAATAAAACTTCATCTGCGCCAGCATATATTAATTCATTTGTTTTATTCTCAATATTGCATCCTAATAATATTGCTGATAATTTTACGCCTAATTTGTCAGCAAGTTCTCTACCTTTTCCTAAAAGTTCAAAAGAAACTTTTTGAATTTCTCCTTCTCTTTGTTCAATAAATACGAAAACACCTTTACTATTCATAACTCCCAAAGTTACCCCTCCTAAATAGAGTATTTATTATAAGTAATATTTTTCTTGTAGTTTTTCCACAATAATTTCTACAGCTTCATTAACTGGTACATCATATACTTTTCCTGCTTGTTTAGCACCTTTAGTAAATGATTTTTTAACTTTAGTTGGAGATCCTTTTAATCCTATTTGTACAGGGTCTAGATCCAAATCTTTCAATGATAAATGCTTAATTTCTTTTTCTCTATAAGCATCATATATACCAGCAATTTGCATATATCTTGGTTTAATATTTTCACTTAAAGTTGTTATTACGCATGGCATTTTTGCTTCTATCATATGATATCCATCTTCAAATACTCTTTTTAAAATTAACTTATCGTCTTGTTTCTTTAAATCATCTACATAACTTACAAGAGGTAATCCTAAATGCTCTGCAATTTGTGGTCCTACTTGTGCAGTATCTCCATCTATAGCTTGTCTACCTGCAACTATTAAATCGAATTCCATATTTTTAATTGCAGATGCAATTGTTAATGATGTTGCCCAAGTATCTGCTCCTGCAAATGCTCTATCACTTAATAAAATTCCTTCATCTGCTCCCATTGCTAATGCTTCTTTTAAGGCTTTATCCGCTTGAGGTGGTCCCATAGTTAGAACTGTTACTTTTGCACCTAACTCATCTTTTAATTTTAATGCTGTTTCTAGTCCAGCTTTATCATCTGGGTTTATGATACTTGGAATACCATCTCTTATAAGAGTTCCTGTTTTTGGGTCTATTTTAACTTCTGTAGTATCTGGAACTTGTTTTATACAAACTATAATATTCATATTATCCCTCCTATTTTAACATTGAAGCTGCTATTACCATTTTTTGAACTTCTGAAGTTCCTTCATATATTTCAGTTATTTTAGCATCTCTCATCATACGCTCAACTGGATATTCTCTTGTATAACCATATCCACCATGTAATTGAACTGCTTTAGTTGTAACTTCCATAGCAGTTTCTGCTGCTACTAATTTAGCCATAGCTGCATATACACTATAATTTTCTTTATTATCCTTAGCTTTTGCTGCTCTATATACTAATAATCTAGCTGCATCTGTCTTTGCTTGCATATCAGCAAGTTGAAATTGAGTATTTTGAAATTTTGAAATTGCTCTTCCAAATTGTTTTCTTTCTTTTACATATTTAACTGTTTCGTCAATGGCTCCTTGTGCTATACCCAATGCTTGAGATGCGATTCCTATACGTCCACCATCAAGAGTTTGCATTGCAATCTTGAATCCTTTACCTTCTTTTCCAAGTAAGTTTTCTTTTGGAACTTTTACATTTTCAAATATTAATTCACAAGTTGCTGAACCTTTGATACCTAACTTAGCTTCTTTTTTACCAATAGTAAATCCTTCATAATCTGCTTCAACTATAAATGCAGATATACCTCTTGTACCTTTGCTTTTATCAGTCATCGCCATAACAATATATGTATCTGCATAACCAGCATTTGTTATAAATATTTTTGATCCATTTAATATGTAATAATCTCCTTCTAAAACAGCAGTTGTTTGTTGGCCAGCTGCGTCAGTACCTGCATTAGGCTCAGTAAGACCAAAAGCTCCTAATTTTTCACCTTTTGCTAAAGGCACTAAGTATTTTTGTTTTTGCTCTTCATTACCAAATTGATAAATTGGTGCTGCACATAATGAAGTGTGTGCAGAAACTATAACACCAGTTGTTGCACATGCTTTAGATAATTCTTCAACAGCCATAGAATATCCTAAGTTGTCTCCACCTTCTCCACCATATTCCTTTGGAAATGGTATTCCCATAAATCCATATTTTGAAAGTTTTTCAACTGTTTCTACTGGAAAACGTTCTTCCTCATCAACCTCTTCTGCTAAAGGCTTAACTTCTACTTCTGCAAACTCTCTGTACATTTGTTGTAGCATTACATATTCATTTGAAATAGAAAAATCCATTACATTACCTCCTTGAAATTAAATAAATTATTATCATAGTGTTAATTCCTTAACGTTAAATACTTAACAATTGCACTTCAAAATTAAGAACTAATTTAAATACCATTTAGTTCCATATAACAATTATCTTTAGTTAGTATTTTACTGCATCGATTTAATAACACTTTTTTTAGATTTATTTGTAGTTTCTTTATTATGAATATATTATTAATCATGTTTATTTTACCTACATAAAATTATAGAGCAATTTTTATGCCATTTTTTTAACAAACTATATGCAACCCTTAATTAAAGCCTTAAAACAACATATTTCTTATCATCTTATATAGTTATCATTCCTATTTTACATGCATTTTTACATCACTTATAATTAGTAGGTTTAGTATTTTTTATTTATAAAATAGATAAAACATGTATCCATCTCATTTTTTTACAACTCCACTCTACGATGCAATAATGCATCGCACTTGCAATATTGCATCACAAATTAGAATTTTCTGAATACAATGGCACCAATTCATCTTTGTCTTATAAAAATCTTTACCATAAATTATGTTTTTATAGTCTATTACTTCAAATTATATCTAATGTATAGTATTATAATATAGAAATAATCAATTAACATTTAAAATCACACTGAATTTTTTATTAATCTTATAGTTTTCAAGATTAATCTTGTATTTTACCAGATAAACATGGAGGAACTAAAATGAAAATATTAATAGCAACAGATGCCTATTATCCTATGATAAATGGTGTTGTTACTTCAACTGTTATTCTCTACGAAGAATTGAAAAAAATGGGGCATGAAGTTAGAATTTTAACATTATCATCTAATAAAAGTGAAAGATTTGAAAATAGTATTTATTATTTGAAATCTATAAAAATAAACATCTACCCAGATGCACGAATAAAATATTTATCGGGTTCAAATATTATTAAGCAAATTGAAGAATGGTCACCAGACATTATTCATACTCAAACAGAATTTTCAGTAATGCTAGTAGCTAAAAAACTTGCAAGTAGATTAAATATTCCTTTAATTCATACATATCATACTATGTATGAAGATTATACTAACTTTTTGATTGGAAGTAAAAAGCTCAACAAAAAAGTAATAATTAAAGTCGTCAAACAATTAGTAAGTAATTTTTCTGGAGTTATTGCTCCCACGGAAAAAACAACTCAAACTTTATTACGATATAAAGTAGCAACCCCAATATATACTATTCCAACAGGGTTAAACTTAGATAAATTTAATAGAACTATTGAAACGTCTGAATACATTTCTTTAAAACAGAAGTATGATTTGATTAATAAAAAAACCTTAGTTTACCTTGGTAGGATTTCTAAAGAAAAAAATATAGATGAAATAATCCATTATATAAAAAACAATAAACCTTATTTTAATGATAAAAGATTTCTAATTGCCGGCGGAGGCCCTTATTTACTTAATTTAAAAAAATTAGTTCATAATTATGCTTTAAATGACATAGTCAAGTTTACCGATTTTATTAATCCTGATGAGGTATATAAATACTATAAATTGGGTGAAGTTTTTGTTACTGCTTCTACAACCGAAACTCAAGGTCTTACTTATATTGAAGCGATGGCTTGCGGTATACCTGTAGTTTGCAGAAATGATGATTGTGTAGAAACTCTAATTAAAAACAATGAAAATGGTTTTAAATACACTGACGAAAATAGTTTTATTTCTTCTCTCAATACAATTTTTTCTTCAAATGAACTTTATAAAACTATGTGTGAGAAAAGTAAATTGAAAACCAATGAATATTCTAGCGAAACTTTTGCTTCAAATGTCTTAAAATCATATACAACTTTAATAACAGCTCATAATCAAAATTCAGAAAATGAATTTTCTTTTGGCAATTTATTTACTGAATTTCAAACTTTATATAATTTAAAAAGAAATTTGGGAGAAACATTTGATTATTCAAAAGACAAAATTAGCTTCAGAATTAATAGAATGAAGGATGGAACTTATGAAATAAGACAACATATGAAAGATAGAATTAACTCAGTCCGTGATAAGTACAAATCTTCTTAATATATTTTACAATTATAGCATTATGGCTTACAATTATTATATATATTTGTAAATTAATCACAAGGAGTGGTAGATATGGATACGAAGGCATTTTTTAAGCTTAGTTGTGGATTATATATTGTTTCAAGTTGCTATGATGGTAAACAAAGCGGTTGTATAGTTAACACTCTTTCACAGGTAACGTCGAAACCCCCAAAGTTATCAGTAACAGTTTCAAAAAACAATTTTACAGAAAAAATCATCCAAAAATCCGGATATTTCAATGCGACTTCCTTAACACAAAATACTAAAATGGATTTAATTCGTGAGTTTGGATTTAAATGCAGTGAAACTGTAGATAAATTCGTGAACTTCAGTACTAAAATAGATGAAAACGGAATCAAGTATGTAACAGATTTTGCATCTGCAAGATATAGTTGTAAAGTTATCGATACCCTTGACCTAGGCACTCATGTAATGTTTATAGGCCAAGTATTAGAATCAGAGGTATTAAGGGATGATGAAGTTATGACTTATAGTTATTATCATAGAATAAAAAAAGGAATCACTCCCCAAAATGCGCCTTCTTATAATGAAGAGCCTTTAAAACAAGGATATCGTTGCAAAATTTGTGGATATATTTTAGAATCTAATGAAATCCCTGAAGATTATATATGCCCTATTTGCAATGCTAAAAGGGATCAGTTTGAAAAAGAGTAAAGAGGCAAACATCTTGCTTCTTCATTCTTTTTTTATTTAAATTTTTTTAAAAATAATGTTACCAAATGGGGATCAAAATACTTTCCTGATTCACTTTTTATTATTTCAATAGCTTTTTTATTAGAAAAGGCCTCTTTATACGATCTCTTGCTTGTTAACGCATCATAGACATCAGCTATTGCCATTATTCTTGCAGATAAAGGAATATTTTCACCTTTCAACCCATCAGGATAACCAGACCCATCGAATTTTTCATGATGATGTCTCGTTAATTCAACACCCATATCAATAAATTTGTTACTATGCATTTCATTTGTTACACTTTTTAAAAGCTCATTACCAATAATAGTATGTTTCTTCATCTGCTGAAACTCTTTATATGTTAATTTACCTTTTTTATTAAGTATAGAATCTTCAATACTTACTTTACCTATATCATGTAAAACGCTAGCTACTTCAATTGTATCCATAAATTCTTGTTTAGATATATCCATTTTATCAAAGTATTTCTCATCAATTTCTTCTGATATTATTTTACAATATTTACTTACTCTCACTATATGAGAACCTGTAAAATTATCTCTAGATTCAACAAGTCTAGCTAGTACAAATACTGTTTCCACCTGTAAATCATTAATTTCTTCTACTTGTACTCTTATCTTATTCTCAAGATTTTTATTATATTCTTCAATTTTTTCACCTTGTAAAAAATTCTTTCTGTTTATAAATTCTAAATTATAACTACCTAACATTCCTATTATATTTGCACCAATGAAAAACAATGATGAAGAAATAAATTGTATAGTTATACTGCCCCCATGTATAAAAAAGCCAAAAATATAAATCAAAAAATTAGTCCATCCTCCTATTACGGAATAAGTATACTTTAATTTAACTAGAAAATAACCCGAAAAATATACCATAAACATGCCACCGTAATATGAAACATTATCTGGCTTTAGTATTAACATTATTGTAACCCCAGCCCCTGCTACAATAAAATCAATAAGTAAAATTTGTTGATAAATGCTCACAAAAAAACTTTTATAGGACAAATAAATAGTAATAATAATTAAAGGAATAACAACATAAAATCTAATGTAAAAAAATAAATATCTATATTCATAACAAAGAAAGTAATCGAATAAACCAAAGAAAGCATACAATAAAGAAAAAGCAGTTAATACTTTTCTAATTTGATTTACTTCTACTTTATATCGACAAAGTAAATATAACTTTTCTTTTTCAGAACTAAATCCTTCTCGAAGTTTCATTATAAAATACTCCTTTCTTGATATAAAATTTATTTTCAAAACACTGTCCTTTTTATCTCCTGCTAAATACTATAATATGTTCTTTTATCCAACAAAATACAAATTAATTATTTATTTTCTTATATTGTACCATGATTTACCTATTATTTGATTATATTTCTTTAGCTTATAAAAAATTAAAAATAGCAATATAATTGACAACCAAAAATATCTACTATCGTCAAAATACGATAATAGATATTTTTAATCTTATAGAATCAAAATAATTACATAAAATTTCTATGTATTTTTATGTAAAAATATTTTTTTTGCCTGGAATAAATCACTACTAATAATAGTATTAATCTTATCATTTCCTATTTTAGAATCGAAAATCCGTATACTCTGCACTCTAATTATATTGTCAAGAAATTGTTTTATCATAAGCCCATTTTTTATAATAATATACTTATTTTCATAAAACTCAGTGATTATTTTTCCAATATTTTCTTCACATTCACTATCGAATGAATAACCTTTATCTTTTAAAACTTTCAAAGCCATATTTATTAGTCCTTCTTCAGAATAGTCGTCAAAATCCAGTAATGTTGGAAATCTATAGCTTAATGCAGGATTTTGTCTCATCAATTCTCGTATATTGTTTTCTTCTCCATTCAAAACAATTATTATTCTATTCCTATATTTATCTATAAATTTAATCAGTTCAACAATAACGTTGTTTGAATCCTCTCCTTCAATAAACAAATCCGTTCTGTCAATAAACAAAACCTTTCCTATACCTTTATTCAGAATATCTTCCAGTTTCTTGCCACTTTTTAATGCAGTATCAATTTCATACTTACTAATCTGCAATGGTGTCTTAGCCTTTACCATACCAATACTGTACAACATTTCAGACAAGATATTCAATGCAATATTTTTTCCTGTTCCTACTTCACCTGTAAAGATAATATTCATATATTTATTTATATCTGAGTTTACACCAATTTTTTTTCTTTTTTCATTAATTCTAAACAGCTTATACTGATTTCTCAAAAAATCTTTAGCCTTTTCGTTATCAGAAATCTTCTTAAGTTTATCTTCAAGATTAAAACTCTTGTCATTTTCTGAAAAAATAAGTTTTTGTACATCTCCAGCAGTAATTAAATTCAATTCATAAGCACTTATCTGTTCTTCAGCAACTCTTACACTTTGTATTCTTATCAAATTTTCAATATGATTCCTTACCATTCTAGCATTACCTGACTGAACATCTGCATTCTCATAAATATCAACAAAGCTTTTCTCAAGCTCTATATTCCCATTTTTTGATAATTCAAACCCTTTTGAATGAAGTAATCTAATACCTATCTCCAATAGTTCATTTGGTCTATAATCTTCAAAATTTGTCCATAACGGAAATCTTGATCTTAATCCAATATTCACATCAAAGAAATCTTCCATTTCTTTGCTATAGCCTGCTAGAATAACAATTACTTCTTTTGAATAATCTTCTATTAATTTAAGCAGTGTTTCTATAGCCTCTCTACCTAATGAATCATTAGCTAGTGTATAAGCCTCATCAATAAATAGTATTCCACCTATAGCTTCTTTAAATTTTGCTTCTGTTTTTATAGGTGTTTCCCCAAGATTTTCTGAAACAAAACTTGATCTATCTGTTTCAATGAGTTGTCCACCTTTTAAAAATCCCATGCTATTCAACATTTCCGCAACCAGTCTTGCTATACTAGTTTTCCCCGTTCCTGGATTACCAGCAAAAACCATATTTAAGTTCTGTTCAATTTTTGTATCAACACCTACAGATTTTCTTTTTTCTTGTGCAATCAATAATTTATATTGATTTCTCAGCAAATTCTTTACTTCTTCTAGTCCAACTATCCCTTTTAATTTCTCCTCTAAATCAAATCTAACTTTAGCATTAAAGTTAAAATTAGATCTATCTAGTATATCTATTTGTCTTTCTAAATCTAAAAGGTATTTTTTAGAAGCATCCATAATGGCATTTTCAATTACATTCCTTACAAATCTTGCATTTCCAAGTCCATTGCTTTCAATAATTTGATTTTTAGTAAATAAATCTATCAAATCATTTTTTACATTATTAGCTATGTAATATCCTTTTTCTTTTGCAATATTAACAGCTATTTCATACATTTCTTCTGGTGTATAATCTCTAAAATGTACTACATTATTGAATCTGGATTTTAATCCTTGATTGTAATTCAATAATCTATCCATATCTTTTTCATATCCTGCTAAAATTACGACTAGATTATCTCTATTATTCTCTATTCCCGTTAAAAGTGTATCTAAAATTTCTCTTCCTACTTTATCATCTGCATTTTCGCATAAAGAGTAAGCTTCGTCAATTAATAGAACTCCCCCAATGGCTGATTTTATGATTTCGTTGGTTGTTTTAGCTATATCATTTGTTTCTCCTGATATAAAATCTGCTTTACTAACTTCTACAAAAACATTTCTAGATAATATCCCAATGGCTTTAAGAAACTCAAAGGTAATTCTAGCAGCATTGGTTTTTCCTCCCCCTGCATTTCCTACAAAAACCATATTTAGTGACATTTTAGCAGTCTTCATATTAAGTCTTTCTCTAATTTTTTGTACCTTAAAGTTATTTTCAATATTATTTATATGTTCTTTGAATTCTTTCATCCCTACTATTGAATCTAACCTATATTTTACCTCTTCAAGGGATGGAGTTACATAATCTTTTAGTTTATAAACTTCATTGTTAATTTTGCTGTATATCTCATTATTTTCAACATACAATAAAATTCTACTATTGCTTTCAGTCTTTTGCTCATCAAATATTTTCGTTAATGGATTGCTTAACTTATATCGTATATAATCCATTAAAGTAAAGTTTTCATCTTCATTAAATTTATTAATATATGATAAAATGCCATAATCTTCTTCTATATCATCGCTTTCTTTATTTCTAAATGTAATATCTACACTATATTTTAACTCTAATTCTTTCAATACTTTAAATATTACCTTTTTCATAAGAATTGTTTTCTCATCAATTGTTAAATTTCTTGTGTATAAAACTTTATCTCTGTTCTTTATGTTGTTTTGTACAAAATCATAGTAATTATTATTCTTCTTTTTATCATATAAAAATACAAGGAACTTGTCCCCACATTTTATCTTATTAATTGCATCTTCTATATTTTCAGATGTTTCTAAAAGAAATCGATTCTTCATAACATAGTTTGATTCTAATTCAATATTTTTGTTAGGATATATTCTAGATAATATACTAAGCATCTGATCTGATGCCATTTCAACATTAGTAAAAATAATACCTTCAGAACTATTACTTAGTATTTCATATAAATCTGACAAAAAAGCATTATATCCATAATTAAAGTTATATGAAGCCAAATCAATTTCTTCAAGAATTCCTTCTTTTAGAATCTTATTAGCTATTAACTCCTGAAACATGTATCTAATACCTACTTTTTTAAATGTGTTAACTTCCCCAACAACAAGTAAAGCACCTTTTTCTTTTTCTATTATTTTTTCTTCGAAATAGCTACTCAATTCTGTAAAATAATCTTCCTGCCCAATAAATTCTTTATTAAGTTTTTCTACTATTTCTGAAAAGACATCTTTTATTATACTCTGTTTCATATTTCTTCTCCCCCTTTTGTATATTTATTCCATTCAAAAACTAGACTACTTGTTTTTGATACTAACTCAAACATAATCCCCTAAAATATTGTAAATTATGACACAAGGTAAAATAATTATAACATAAACAATAATTATGTATATAAAAAATACCTGCAATCTTATTTTTTAGACTGCAGGTATTACACTAAAATCAATTTTATTATAAATTTAAAGCTTTATCAATAGCATTAGCAGCTGTTTTTCCCGCACCCATAGCAAGAATAACTGTTGCAGCACCTGTTACAGCATCTCCGCCAGCATATACTTTATCCTTTGAAGTAAGTCCTGTTTCCTCTTCTACTACGATACATTTCCACTTGTTTATTTGAAGTCCTTTAGTAGTAGATGGGATTAATGGATTGGGATTTGTACCTAGTGACATGATTATTGTATCCACATCCATAACAAATTCAGACCCTTCAATTACTATTGGTCTTCTTCTTCCAGATGCATCTGGTTCTCCAAGCTCCATTCTTACGCATTTCATTCCGTTAACCCAGCCATTTTCATCTACTAAAATCTCCACAGGGTTTGTCAATACGTCCATAACTACCCCTTCCTCTTTAGCATGATGTACTTCTTCAATTCGGGCTGGAAGTTCATCTTCTGATCTTCTATATACAATATGAGAGTCAGACCCTAATCTTAAAGCTGTTCTTGCTGCATCCATTGCAACATTTCCACCACCTATAACAGCAGTTTTCCTACCAACTTTAATAGGTGTAGAATAGTCTTTTCTATGAGCCTTCATCAAGTTTATTCTGGTTAAAAATTCATTAGCTGAGAATACACCATTTGCGTTTTCACCAGGTATTCCCATGAATTTTGGAAGTCCAGCACCAGAACCAATAAATACTGCGTGGTACTTCTCTTTTTCAATCAATTCATCTATTGTAATAGTTTGTCCGATTATTATATTTGTTTGAATATTAACCCCTAACTTTTTAACATTTTCTATTTCATGTTTTACCACTGTATCCTTTGGAAGTCTGAATTCTGGAATACCGTATACTAGTACACCACCAGTCTCATGCAAAGCCTCATAAATAGTTACTTCATAACCTTTTTTAGCAAGATCCCCTGCACAAGTGAGTCCTGCAGGACCACTTCCGATTACTGCAACTTTTTTGCCTTTCTTAGGTTCGGTTTGAGACAAGTCAATATTGTTTTCTCTTGACCAATCAGCAACAAATCTTTCAAGCTTACCAATTGCTACAGCATCACCTTTTATAGCAAGAACACATTTTCCTTCACACTGTACTTCTTGAGGACAAACTCTACCACATACAGCAGGAAGTGCGCTATATTTAGAAATTACTTTTGCAGCCTCTTCAAATTCTCTATTTTTTACATGTTGAATAAATCCAGGAATATCTATAGCTACAGGGCACATAGGCACACACATAGGTTTTTTGCAGTTGATACATCTACTTGCTTCTTTTACTGCTTCTTCTTCAGTATAACCAAGACAAACTTCTTCAAAGTTTTTTGCTCTTTTTGTAGCATCTTGTTCAGAGATAGGCACTCTAGGCATCTTAGCCATTACTCATCACCTCCGCATAAACCACACCCACCAGAGTGAGTATCACCTTCAATTTCTTTAAGTTTATTTCTTCCCTCTTCTGTTTTATACATAGTTTGTCTTCTCATAGCTTCATCAAAGTCTACTAAATGACCATCAAACTCTGGTCCATCAACGCATGCAAATTTCACTTCATCTCCAACAGTAACACGACAAGCACCACACATACCTGTACCATCAACCATAATCGTATTTAAACTTACAGTTGTTTTTACATTATATTCTTTTGTAGTAATTGAAACAAATTTCATCATTATCATAGGACCAATAGCTATAACATGATCATATTTTTTCCCTCTATTATCTACAAGATCTTTAAATAAATCAGTAACCAAACCATTGAAACCATAAGAACCGTCATCAGTAGCTACATATAAATTATCAGCAACTGCTTCCATTTCCTTTTCTAATATTAATAAATCTTTTGATCTAGACCCTAAAATCACGTCTGCTTTAATTCCATTTTGCCATAACCATTTAACTTGTGGATATATAGGAGCAGCACCTACTCCTCCAGCTATAAATAAAATATTTTCATTTTTTAGACTTTCTAAATTTTCAAAGATAAACTCAGAATGTTTTCCTAGAGGACCTACGAAGTCAGCAAAAGCATCACCAACTTCAAATTTAGCCATATTTTCAGTAGATTTACCAACACATTGAAATACAATAGCTACTGTACCTTTATCTCTATCGAAATCAACAATTGTAAGGGGAACTCTTTCACCCTTTTTATCATCTATAACAATAACAAATTGTCCTGGTTTAGCTGACTTTGCCACCATTGGCGCTTCTACATCCATATAAATAATGTTTGGCACCAAAACTCTTTTTCCTACTATTTTATACATTCTATTCCTCCCGTATATATTTCTAACAGCAATCTCCCTCTTTTGCAATAAATCCAACACATTGTAAAACTTCTCTAGCTTCTGCAACTTTTGTTTCATGAACCATTACTATTGGTCCTGTACATCCCATTCCACTCTCAGCATAGATTCCATTTTTCCAAAGTGCTTTTACGGCATCTTCAAGTTCCATTATATCTACTCCTGATAATGAACCTGTTACTACTTGCTTCGGTGGTGCTGTTATTTCTTCTTCATCTGAAGATTTTTTTGCATCTTTATTAAGAGATTCTAAAATTGAATTTAGTTTTGCATCTTTTGCTTTTTTGAATTCTGCTTTTGATTTTTCTACTACTTTACCTTTTGCAAGGTCTGCTGCATATTTTATTGCGTTTGCTACAACTGGTATTCCTGATGCTCTTGATACTATTAGTATATTTCTTTCATATCCTTCTCCAACTCCAGGACCATATCCGTATCCTGTTGCTTCGTAGCTTCCACCTGTTGTGTAAGCTGAGAATACTTTCATCATAATGTTACCTGTTAAAGTATCAGTAATCATAACATCTGCTGTGCCAGCTAATAAGTCATTACCTCTCATTACGGCTCCGCCATCGGCACGAGCTGAGTCAGCAAATTTTATTTTATATCCGTTACTATTTAATTCTTTTAAAATACGCTCTACTTGTCTTGCTCCATCTAAGTTAAGAATTCCAACTGTTGGCTCTTCTATTCCCATAGATTTTGCAGTTATAATTCCGTGCAAAGCGTTTTTAACCATAGCTTCTACTCTGTTTACTGCTGCCGTTCCTGTAGTAGTAGCTAGGAACATTTCTTTTCCCATTCCTGGAGTTATTACTCTTCCTACTGTTGAAACTCCAACTGGGAAGTTATAGTGCATAGTTACACAACCTTGAAGTTCTCCACTATCTAATAACTCTTCCATTTTAGAGTACATTTCATCTTCACTGTTTGCTTCAACTATTGTAAGTTCTGTTTCAACCTTCGGTCCTATTAAAACAACCTCAATATTTTCAGAAGTTTTTGAAGCTAATTCTGCTGCTTTTAGAAGATTTTCAGTTCCATGCTCTGAACCTAAAGTAGTTATTCCTATTCTTACTTTCTTTCCAAATTGACCAGATTCAATTGCCTCTGATACTTCAAGCAATGCATTTCCAATCATTTCTTTAACTGAAGATTTACTCATTGTCATATAGTTCACCCCTATTCCTTTAGTAGAAGTGCTGCTAAATCTCTCATTGATTCTGCAATTAATGTTTTAACTTCATCTTGAGAAACACTTGAACCAGCTTCCTCTTTTTTGCCTGAATTTCTTTCTATAACAACTGAAACTCCATCAAATAGGTTAGTCATACGACCTAAGAACAAGCTTCCTTTTGCTACGATCATTACTTTATTTAAACTACCTTCTGTTAAATCATCCATAGCAAAACCTAAGTAAGGAACTCCTGATGGAATATGACCTTGAGTTGGAGCCCATCCTGGCATTCCATGTTTTTTGATAAATGGAAGTAATTCTTTTCTTTCAAGCTCTTTTCTCTTAACACCTAATGCACCAATCATTTTGTAGTTTCCTTCTGGTACATCTCCAGCTCCTGCTGGTTTAGTTACATCTGGATTTTGCATTTCAACTGAGTATTTATCTATATCAGTGATTTTTAATCCTGCTCTATCTAAAGGTGCAGCGATTAATGATGTCATTACTGCCTGTGGTGAAGAACCTGTACCAACTGTATGTCTTCCTAAAATATCTGTTCTAATTAGAGGGCTTACGCCATCATTTTCACTAATTAATACTGCAAATCCACCTAATATATCTTCAAGTACAGGAATTCCTTTTTTAACATGGTCTTTTCCGTTCATTCCAAGCTTCGCTGTAGCACCACCAGCTACTATAACAACATTTTTGTATATTCCTGCTTGAACTAAAGCTGACGCTTCTATAAGTGCATGAGTTGGTGCAGCACAGAACCCTCTAGTATCAGAACCTGTTGCATTTACAGCACCTGATATCTCTGCTATAGATTTTGCAAAGTTTCCGCCACCTCTTTGGTTCATGTCTCCGCAAGCTTCTTCTGAACATTCAATTACATATTCAATATCTTCAACATTAATGTTGTTTTTAGCAACAAGATTTTTGAATGCAAGAACACCAGATGCTTTAACAACTAAGTTTTCGAATAAAACATGAGCAGTTAAGTTTCCATCTATATCATGAGCTTTTTTAACACATCCAACTAATTTCCCATCATTATAGATTCCTTCTCCATGAAGTTCGTTAACAATGTTCTCAATCTCTTCCATTGAGTCTCCATCTTGTAACTTATCTATCTCATCTTTGAATAATGGGTGATTAGCTAATTTTTCTTTGATGCTTGCAGTGATTTCTT
Source organism: Clostridium sediminicola (assembly GCF_050402865.1). Classification (NCBI taxonomy): domain Bacteria; kingdom Bacillati; phylum Bacillota; class Clostridia; order Eubacteriales; family Clostridiaceae; genus Clostridium; species Clostridium sediminicola. The sequence continues at coordinate 111,724 of NZ_BAABMF010000010.1, read as the reverse complement.
TATTAAGTTTTACAAGTTCAAAAGCATCTGAAATCTTCATAAGACCAATAAACTCATCTTGTGGCATGATCTCACCAAATTTACCATCACGAGTTACACCTTCAACGCTCTTGTCGTACCAAGGCATCTCATATCCTCTTAATTCTTCTGGTGTCATGTTTCCTATATAAGCTTGGTTTGGTGCATAGTTAACCACTTCTTCAAATGGTCTAATATATTTAGAAATCTCCTTCAAATAATGTGAATCAGGATTTGTTATTTTCTCCATTGTTTGAGTTGTACCATTATGTAAAATCATGTCAGGAGTATTTACTAATACATAACCAGTTCCTTTAATAACTGCATAGTTCATTTTATTTTCCCTCCGATTTAATTAAATTTATAACTTGCCACTTCTATATATAAAAAAACGAGTGATGCGCACATCACCCATTTCATATTTTGAACATTATAAAAATTTACAAAATTGTTCTCTGATAGAAGACATTTCAGAAATTATATCATCTACATCTAATACCATTTCCATCATGCCTATTTGCTCTTCGTATACTTCCTCATTTACTGCTTCTTTTACTTCTGGCTCTACTACGTGATAAGTTTTTAGTCCCAACTGGACTCCTGCTAATGAACCTGCGAAAGTAGGGTCTCCGTTTGTAACTGTTTCTGCTGCTAATCCTGCAGCTTCACCTTCTGCTGCACCTAAAAGAACTATCATGTTCTCTGCACCATACTTTTCAGTTAAACTTTTTACCCTATTTTGATTTTCTAGATCCATAGCACCTGCAGCTGTTCAGACAAAGCATTCTGTTGATGAAAAAACTATTTCAGCACCAGTACCTTTGATACATTCAGCTATTGCAGGACCAGGTATACCATCTCTATCGCCAACGATGATTACTTTTGCTCCTTCAAACATACTCATGTTCGATATCCTCCTTTTATTTTATAAAATATAGATCTCTATTATTTTTTAGCCTAAGTGTTTATTAATCATTGCATCAATATTAGCTTTTGTTGCATCAGTTTTAGTTAATTCATCAATCTTAACTCCATCTCTATAAAGAGATATTGTTGGAAGACCTAAAACTTTTTGAGAAATTGCTAATCTTCTAGCTTTTGAAGTATTCAATTTAGTGAATTTCATTTTTCCTTCATACTCCTCAGATAATGCTATAACATCTGGTAATAATGCTTCGCATGGTACACATCCATCACCAAAATAGTCAACTAATACTAATCCTTCTGCTTCTAAAACTTCAGTATTAAAAGTATTTTTATCTAAAATAACCATACTTTCACCTCCCTAAACTTGTAATCTTTATAGTATAAATTCTTATTCAGAATCTTCAACGTATCTTTCAGCATTTACAGCTGCAATTGCTCCATCTCCTGCTGCTGTAATTACTTGTCTTAAAGATTTAACTCTAATATCTCCAGCCGCAAATACACCTTCGATATTTGTTTTCATGTCTTGATCTGTAACAATATATCCATGTTCCATTTCAATTTGTCCTTCATATAACTTACTAATTGGAGTGTATCCAATGAAAACAAATATTCCAAAGATTCCATCATCTTCATCAGCAAAATACTCAGTTGTTTCTCCAGTTTTAGTATTTTTGAAGATAGCTGACTCTACTATGCCATCACCTTTTATTTCTTCAATTACTGAATCCCACATAAAATGCATCTTCTCATTTTTAAATGCTTTTTCCTGAATTGACTTTGCAGCTCTTAATTCATCTCTTCTATGAACTATAGTTACTTTTCTTGCAAACTTAGTTAAGTATAATGCTTCTTCAACAGCAGAGTCTCCTCCACCTACTACAAATACTTCTAATCCTGCAAAGAAATCAGCATCACAAGTTGCACAATATGAAACTCCTTTACCTGTAAATTCTGCTTCCCCTGGACAACCAATTAATTTTGGTTCTGCACCAGTTGCAATTATTACAGATTTTGCATGATACTCTCCTTTTTCCCCTTTAATAACTTTTACTTTACCAGAAAGTTCAACTTCAACAATATTGTCACTTACTCTTTCAGCTCCAAATTGTTCAGTTTGATTGACCATTCTAGCTATTAAACTAGGACCACTTTCTTCCGGCATAGCACCAGGATAATTTGCAATCTCATGAGTTATCACAATTTGTCCACCTGGACTATCTTTCTCCAAAATTAAAGTTTTCATTCTTGCTCTAGCTGCGTAAAGTCCTGCAGATAATCCAGCTGGTCCCGCGCCAATGATGACAACATCATACAAATTCTCCATCATGTTACCTCCTAATATTTTAACTCAAATATATTTATAATTTTTCTTTATTAAATGCTTTAAATAATGATACACAAGCAAAGAACATTATGAATATGAAAGGGAAAGCTGCTGCAACAGAAGCTGTTTGTAATGCAAGTATTCCACCTGACAATAATAATGCTGTTGCAAGTAATGACTGTACTAATCCCCATATTACTTTTTTTCTTGATGATGGATTCAAATCTCCACCAGATGTAAACATCCCAAGAACAAATGTAGCAGAGTTTGCACTTGTAATAAAGAATGTGCATAATAATAATAATGTAATAATCGATAGTATTTTTCCTAAAGGATATTGGCCATAAGCGGCAAACAAAGCAGTTTCCGGAACTTTAACAACTTCTGCTAACTGTTGAATTCCCATTTTATCCACTAAACCTATTCCTAATCCTCCAAATATAGCAAACCATACAAATGATGCTATAGCTGGTGCAACTATTACTCCAAGAATAAATTCTTTTACTGTTCTTCCTTTAGATATTCTTGCAATAAAAGACCCTACAAATGGCGCCCATGCGATCCACCAAGCCCAATAGGATACAGTCCATCCATTTACCCATTTATTTTCTCCCAAAATATTCAAATGTAAACTGTCAGTAATGAAATTATTTAAATATCCTCCAAGACCTTCTGCAAGAGAATTCATCATTATTATCTTTGGTCCAATTAAAAATGTTAGTAAAATTAATCCACCAGCTAAATATAAATTGATATCTCCTAATAATTTAATTCCTTTTTCAATACCTGCTACTGCAGTACCAATATATAATACTGTGATTATACCAATAATCCCTATCTGAACATAAGAATTAATTGGTAATCCGAACACATAATTCATTCCACTATTTATTTGCATTGTTCCAAGGCCTAAAGATGTAGCAACTCCTGCAACTGTTGCAAATACAGCAAAGATATCAATAGTTTTTCCAATTGGTCCTCTCACTCTTTCTTCACCTAGTAAAGGAACAAATATACTACTTATTAACGCAGGATATCCTTTTCTAAATTGGAAATATGCTAAAGCAAGTCCTATTATTGAATAATTTGCCCAAGGATGAAATCCCCAATGCTTAAAAGATGCTCTCATAGCAAAAGATGCTGCTTCACTACTTCCAGGATTAGAGTGTGATACCAAGTGAGATATTGGTTCTGCAACTCCCCAAAATACTAATCCAATTCCCATACCCGCTCCAAATAACATTGCAAACCATGAAATAGTACTGAACTCAGGTTCAGAATCATCTGGTCCAAGCTTTATTTTTCCAAATTTACTGAATCCAAGCATCAAAGCCACAATTACAAATATAAACATAGCAAATAAATATAACCATCCAAAGTTATTTTGTAAAAATCCCATTAATTTATTTGCTACTTTTGAAAAGTGATCATTGAAGACCAATCCCCAAATAGCTATTATAAAAACTATGAACAAAGAAACGTAATATACTATTTTGCTGTTTTTTTGGGACGTCATTCTTAATCACCCTCCTATTTCTTTACTTTAAATACTGTTTGTTCTTCTACATCTTGTGTTAAAGCATCTAATGCAACTGATACACGATGATGTCTAAGTTTCCATTGCTCCTCTTTTGGTGTATTAGGATCTCCTAATGGATATGGTATTGAAATAGTAGGTACTATTTTGTTTGCTCCAACAGTTGTTGCTACTGGTATTAAGTTACACATTATAACTATAGGATAACCAGCTCTTTCAAATTCTTTTACCATCGTTGCACCGCAACGTGTACAAGTTCCTCAGGTTGAAGTCATTATAATTGCATCCACACCATCTTTTTGCAAGAATGGAATTATCTCTTTTGCCATTCTACTAGCCTCTGCTTCAGTTGTTCCAGTACCAACTGTAGAATAGAAATAGTCATCTAGCTTTCCAAGTATACCTTGTTTCTCAATATCTCTCATAACATCAACTGGTACACAAACATTAGGATCAGCATCTGCTGCTGCTGGGTCATAACCTGCGTGGATTGTTTTAAATACTCCGCCTTCTAATCTATCCATTTTACTTATATCATATCTTCCCCATCTTGTTGCAGATGCAGATTGAATTCTATCAGGATTATCTACTGGTACAATACCTCCAGTTGTTACAATAGCAACTCTAGTTTCAGCAAGATTTTTGATTGGTGCTGCAATAGGAATTCTGTCTATCTTAGGAATTGGTAATTCAGTTACATATGGTTCGTTATTTACTTTTTTAAGCAACATTTCAATAGCTCTATCTGCTGCTGGTCTACCATCGTTAAGCCATACTTGATGTCTTATTCCTCGTGCGAAATATCCTTCTTCTTCAGCTAAGAATTCAGTTTTTCCTTCTAATATTTTATCTCCTAATCCACCCATTTTTGCAGTATCTTTTCTCATAGCAGCTGCACTTTTTCCTCCTGGGAAAACATACATATGTTTTTTAAACATTTCAACACCTGGGTTTTCTTCGTGCATAGAAGTAATAACTTCAACACCGAATTTTTCCTTAACGTGTTTACATATAGTTCCACATGCAACTCCATAACGACCTGCTTGGAAAGCTGGTCCTGCGAAAAAAATATCAAACTCTATGCCTTCAAGCATTTCACTTATTAATTCTATAGCTTCTTCAGTATTTGAACCCATAAAATTATCTCCACATATTACAGTATGTGTTATTTCAGCATTTTTTAAATTAGCATTTAATGCCATTGCAGGTCCTACTAATCCTTCTCTAATTTCTGGTCTATGATCAGCCTTTTCTTCTCCACCGATCCCAGCGAAAAATTGATTTATATACATTATAGCTTTTCTCATAACGTTCTCCTTCCTTTAAAATTCTTTCATTGTCTTAGGTGACCATCCGCATACTTGATCTCCACAGAACATTGAATTGTTTTCTAATATAATACTTCCGTCTTCTTTAACTGATGGTCCTAACTTTTCATCATGTGCCCATCCGCCTGATAATCCATCTCTTCCTAATGCCTCTAATTCACCAATTACGTTTTTCATTGGAGGTAATTTTATAAGTTGAGATACATTTCCACAAGATACGATTGCATTTGCTAATTCATCTAGTGTTACAAGAGGTTGTGATTGTCCATCTCTACCTGTACATTCATTTGTCATTCCGACAGTTTTTACTCCGGCCTTTTCTAATTCAACAAAGCATGCAATAAAATCTGCATCAGGATTACCATAGCCTTCTTCTGCCAATATAGCACTATCAGCACCAACCATTTTAGCTAGTTTACTTACATATTGAGCTGATCTTTGCTTTTGTTCCAAAGAAACATTTAAGTTTGATAAAATAACGCCTAAGAAGTTCAATGTTTTTCCGTGTTCTTCATATAATCTTTTTATAGTTGGATTATTTTGAAAATCGTAAGTTGACCATTTAGATGAACAAGGCATAAATGATCCAGATATAATTGCTCCATCCAACACTTCATTTGGATGCACTAGTGAAGGTATATAATGATTTAAATCCCATCCATATAATAAATCATTGTATCCCATTTCTTCCATCTGAGATTGAGGTTGCATAACGTAAACAACTGATGGTAGCTCTTCTATAGATTTTTCTCGTTTAATCATTGCTCCTAGTTCATATACGTTTACATCATCAGGTTCCAAATCCTTAACAATAGATCCTAGATATTCTGCCAATCTGTGAGCTGCCCAACGAATTGCATGATTTTTCTTTTGTTGTTCATGTCTTTCTTCAACCTCATCAGTATCAACTACTAAACAAACATTATTTAATTGTGAAAAAAGTGTATATTTAGCACCTTCTCCTGACATATCAATAAGGCCATCTCCAAAACTTCCCCAATGTTTACCTACTGCTAAAACACTACAACCTTTTAACGCATGTGTTCTTCCATATCCAGTTTGTACTACTTCTCCTGTCACACCTGGAAAAGCAGGAATATCATCATTAACTTTAACCCTTGGTTCAACTGCCTCCTTTACTGGAACAATTCTTGTTTCATCGCCTGGCTTTGCAATAACCAAATCAGCATCAGTTATATGCTGATCTTCTCTTACTACTTCAAGAGCCTCTTCTTTATTAATCCAAAGAGTTCCATCTGAGAATTTTGATTCACTTCCAAATCTAATATCCTTGACATAAAAATTACCTAACTCTAACTTCACTATAGTAGCTCCTTTCTTTGTTAAATTTTAATCAATTTCATTGTACACTATTTTCAGACTTTTGTAAACATGATTATAAAATAAACATGATTATTTTTTCAGAAAATTTTCTTTTCCGTGTTAATTTAACATAAAAAATGAAAGAACAGGGAAATAATCACCCCTGTTCTTACATAATTTCTCAATTATATTTATTATTGTTTGGTCTTCCTACTCCTTATATCCCTCTAATATTTTACGGATGTACTTAACAGTCTTTTTAACTTCTTCTTCTATATTTATTTCTTCGTAATCAAGCTTATCTATAATTCTTGCAAGCATTCCTCTATAAAAAACTATGATAAAATCATTTATTTCATCAATGTTTTGCTCTCTAATATAATTTTCTTCCACTAAATTCATTAGTATTGCTTTATCTCTTGAATGAATATCCTTTTCAATTAACATTTGCGAAACGTAACTATTGTATTTACCAAAATCAAAAGGAAAAATACTAAAATAGTCATTAAATATTTCTGAAGTAGTCTGTTTAGTACTGGAAAAGAAAATAGTTCTATATATCTTAGGATTCTTGTAAGAATGAGTACAAAATTTTTCCCAAATTAATAAAAATCTTTCATATCCATTCTTTGCTTCTTTGATGTAATCATTTAAAGAAATATAATAATCTTTTAAATATGATATAGCAGAATAACATACTAAATGTTCAAGATTTTCAAAGTAATTGTATATTGTTGCACTATTATACCCTGCTAGGTCTGCAACCTTTCTTATTGTTAGTTGGTCAATTCCTTCTTCATCTATTATTTTATCTGCAGCGTCTATAAAATAACTCATCATTCTTTTTCTTTTTATTTCTTTTTTATCAATTGTTGTCATATGATACTCCTATTCCAAGCTATGTGATTTGAATATTATGTAGATATTCTTCGCTTTCCAATTTTATCAATATACTTCAGTATACTATTTTAATATAATTTATTCCAGTGTTAATAAAATAAAACTTATTTTGGAATAAAAAAGTTCTTAATTCTGTTTTTAATCATTTCATACTTTCATAATCAAAAATAACTACCTTAGTATTTATTCTAAGATAGTTATTTTAATTATTTTATAATAATTTGATTATTTCATCAACTTTTGCAACTCTACCTGAGACTTTTACTTTTTCATCTATTACTAATGCAGGTGTTTTCATCACTCCGTACTTCATAATATCTTTGAAATCAGTAACCTTTTCAACTGATACATCTTTCCCAGATTCTGAGACAGCTTTTTTTGCATTTTCCTCTAATTTCTTACACTTTGTACATCCTGTTCCTAATACTTTAATAATCATATTATTAACTCCTTTTCAAATAAATTTATTTATTGTGATTAATTTATCACTTATATCCTCTATTAAACAAATATATATGCGAAAGCATTAAATAAATATCCAATGATAATTATTCCAATAGACACTATTGTAATAAAAGCTCCTAATAACTTAGGTTTAACAACCTTACTTAACATTACCATAGAAGGGAGTGAAAGAGCTGTTACAGCCATCATAAAAGATAATACTGTTCCAATTCCTACTCCTTTTCCAAACAACGCTTCTGCTATAGGCAATGTTCCAAAAATATCTGCATACATTGGTATTCCAACTATTGTTGCTAATAAAACTGAAAAAGGATTATTACCTCCGATAACATTTTCTATAATAGATTGTGGTATCCAATTATGAATAGTAGCGCCTATTCCAACCCCTACTAAAACATATATCCAAACTCTATTAATAATATCCTTAACTTGATCCTTTGAATAAGAAATTCTATCTTCTTTAGTCATTTCTTCAATATTTGCATCAACATTTTCAATTTCTCGAACATAGCCTTCAACATACTTTTCGAGCCCTAGCTTGTCAATTAGAGTTCCACCAATGACTGCAAGTATTAACCCAACTATTACATAAGCACCTGCAATCTTAGCCCCAAAGAATGACATTAATAAAAGAAAAGATGCTAAATCCACCAATGGAGAAGATATTAAGAAAGAAAATGTTATCCCAATAGGTAACCCTGCTGAAGTAAAACCTATAAATATGGGAATACTAGAACAGCTGCAAAATGGAGTTATCGTTCCTAGTAATGCTCCTAAAATATTTCCTTTTATACCCTTTATACCACCTAACAACTTTTTTGTTCTCTCTGGAGGGAAATAACTCTGAATATATGAAATCACAAAAATAAGAACAGATAATAAAATAAATATCTTTATTGTATCATATATAAAAAAATGTATACTTCCACCAACATTATCCTCTATTGATAATCCAAAAACTTTTTCAACCAATAACCTTACTAAATTATGTAGCCAAGTCATTTTTAATAATTGATCATTTAACCACCCGAATATACTAGTAATAAAAACCATGTTACAAAATCCTCCCTACTTTTTACGTCCCCTTATTTTAATTTCTTTGAATATATCTGCTTCCTTTAATCTTTCTAAGTCTTTAGTGATTTTTTCATTATCACCAGATTGTTCGATGATACCCTCAAGAATATCTCTTAACATCTTATTATCACTTAAGTAATAGTTTATATATTGCTCTTCTCTTTGATCTTTCACAAATCCCATATCTCTAAGTTTTGCTAAGTGCTTTGAAATTTTAGGTTGTGACTCTTCAAGTATTCCTTGCATTTGACAAACGCATAACTCTCTATGGTACATTATTATCAAGATTCTTAATCTTGTCTCATCAGACAAAACCTTAAATAAGTTCGTCAACTCATCCATATTACCTCTCCTTCATCATCTTGGTTATTTATCATGTTTATATACCCATATGAGTATATAAACATGATAGTATTTTTATTTTAGTTTGTCAAGAAGAAATAGTAATTTTTCCAGATTTTTTTTAAACCACGCTCATAACAATCAAGAATCAAAAAAAACTGCAAATAAATTAAATTTCCATGCCACCTTCAATAAGTTTACCTAATAAAATCTTTAATTAATATAAAAAAAATACTATAATTAATAGTGATAATATACTATTTAATGATGTTAACAGTTGACTGTTTACAGTTTACAGTAACGGATACCTTTCGATAAATCGAAAGCTTTTAATTGAAATTTTAAGATTTTCTGAAAGAAAATCATCCTTAACTGTAAACTGTGCATTGTGAACTGTGAACTAGATATAAAGGGGTTTATATATGAGAAAAAAAGATATACTTGAGTTAAAAAGACGTTTTAAAAAAGGTCATTGTACCTTCACTAAAACGTGCGGATGCTATGTTAATGGTGAAAAACATGTTATTTTAAAATTTAGAGAATCCTTCCTAAATTTAGATGAGGATGAATACTTTAAATACTTAGAAATTGCTAAAAAAGTTTTATCTGGAACTATTGGAAATAATATTTTAGAACTTAACTTTCCAACTAATGAGGATCTTATAAATGAAAAGCAAATTTCTCTTATGCAGCTTAAAAACAGTAAATTAAAAGATGATGCTATTCTTGATGATTTTTATGAATCGATTATAGATAATTATGATTATACTGGTAATTTTTTAATACTTATTTTTCATGATGCTTATGATGTTATTACTAAAACCAAAGATAATGCAAAACTAGATGAATCTGAAGAAGTATATGAATATGTGTTATGTGCAATATGTCCTGTTTCACTTTCAGATCCTGGTCTTAGATACTATGAAGAAGAAAATAAAATAAAAGCACGTATTAGAGATTGGGTAGTTGGTGCCCCAACTAATGGCTTTGTGTTTCCTGCTTTTATTGATCGTAGTACAGATGTTAACTCTATTATGTATTATACAAAAAATGCAAAAGATACACATACTGAATTAATGGAAAATGCTTTAGGTTGTTATTCAAAGCAAACTGCTACTATACAAAAAGAAACATTCCAATCAATTATTAAAGATTCTTTTAGTGCTGACGAAAAGAAGGCTGATAAAATTTTTATGGAAATACAAGATAACTTAAATAATATGATAGATGAATACAATGATATATATGATGATACAGATCGTGAACCGATAAGCTTAACAAAGAAAGATATACAAAACCTTTTAATAGAAAGTGAAGTTCCCGAAGAAATTACTACTAAGATTGAAAAATCCTATATAGAAAACTTTGGTGATGATCTTCCTTTAGCAGAGAGTTTAATTGACTCAAAGGTACTTAAGGCAAATGTGCAAAGGAAAAAGGAAGAACGCCTACACAAACAAGTAGAAATACTTCAAACTAAACTTGAGCAAGTAGAAAAAGAGACTGCTATAGATAATGAAACTCCCCTGTCTACAGAAGTTAATGATGATAATCCGGTTTTAGAACAAGCTTCTGAAACTGATTTAGAAGAAACTTTAGAAACTAATTTAGAGCAAGTTCAGGATGCAAATGCAGAAGATATTAAGGTTACTTCTAGTTATGACGTTATACTTAAAGTAAAACCCGAAAAAATACCTCAAATAAAATCTCAAATGATTGATGGCCAAAAATGTATAGTTATTCCTATTAATGAGAATGAACAAACTACAGTTAATGGCTTGGATGATTTGATTTAAATTATTGGTTACTTGCAATTTAAAATTTTATGAATTAAAATGTATGAATAACCTTTTAAGGTTGCTTTTATAAAATACTAAACATATATAATTGAAAATAACGGAGGATTAAAAATGGATAACCATGAATGTAATTGCAATTGTAACGGGAATGAACTCAAAACAGAAAGTGGATGTGGTTGTGGATGTGGACACGAGCATGAACAGGAAACAATGCCTATAATAACAATACCATTGGACGATAATACTGAATTAGAGTGTAATGTGGTAGGAGTTTTTTCTTATAAAGATAATGATTATATAGCATTAATACCAGTAGATGAAGAAGAGGTTTTATTATTTACTTATGAAGAATTAGGTAACGAAATGGTGATGAATAATATAGAAGATGATGAAGAGTATGAAAAAATAGAAGAATATTTTTTTCAAATAACTAGTGAATCAAAATAATAATTTAAAAGTTAATTCTTATAAAAGAAGTGATATATTTTCAAATATATCACTTCTTTTATTGTGCATTTGAATTTAGTGGCCGTAATTGTGGTTACTACTAAAATCCCGGACCTAATTAGCTATTTATCATCCCATTAACCCTTTTATAATAATTTGAAGTTTCATCAAAATCATTAATTTTTAATTTAATCAACTCAAGAAGAGTCATATCAAAAGTAAGTATACTCTTTTGTCTAAAGGTCTCAATTTCTTCAAAAAGATTTTCTATAACCTTCTTTTTATTACAATAAATCAATGCAGTCTTTTGGTTTAACTTATACGTTATAACTTTTTCATCTTTAAATAATTTTTTGTTGATAATTGAAATTACGTATTTTACATACTCCTCAGTATTTGAATTTGTTCTTATAATAGAATCTGTAAAAGAATTACCTCCTATAACCCTTCTTGTTTCTGTATTAACATTATTCATTATTATCTGCTCCTTTTAATTTTTCTAATATATACAAAAAAACTTCCTATAGAAAATACTATAAGGAAGTTTTTTATTATTCTCGCTTATAGTCCCATATCCACAATGGCTATGGTGGGCATTAGCACCAACACTATTTCTAGTAGGTTGCTGTAAGTTCATAGAGCCTTAACTCTCCCTTACTCTTTATAAGTTTAACTATAAACATACCACTTCAACTATAAATCTAAGCAAATCTAAAACCTGCTATAACTTATGATTTTAGACTTGAATAGATTAAGTTCCCGTAAAGTATGTCATTATTCAATTGTAATTAAAAATATAAAAACCTTCTTATCCATAGGATAAGAAGGTTAATTAAACTTTTTTGTTTAAAATCTTTTTATCCTTTTTGGGTGGACCACCTTGCCCATAGACAGGTTGGTATAGGGTTACAGAGCCAATTCTCTACCCTAACTCAATATAAATAAATTTCTAAATATTTAATTATTAACATTATACATCTAAAAATCTTATTTGTAAATATACAGATTTTAAAAAATTAATATGGCAAACGATTCAATATTTGTTCTATCAAATACAAAGTACCTTTTATGCCAAAATGAGTTTTAGCGATGACATCTATATTTCCCATACTCGGAATATCAATCTCAATGGACTTAAATGTTTTATGCTCTCTACAACATTGACTAATGGTATTACCATTTGATAATAGTATTTGTCCCGGGCAATCTAGGACATCTTGTTTAAGAGCATATGATAAATGGTGATTGTTTAATAAACTCTCAAGAATATTTCTATATTCATTCATCAAACCATCTTGTACAGAAATTGATTCTGGTACCATACCTAAATAATAGAGTAAAAAGTTTGTATATGCTAAACTTGATGATGGCGCAGCATGAATTGAATATGTTACTCCTCTAGGTAATCCTGTTAGTGAATGAAGTCTTGATATATGAATATATGCTTCTCCACGTGCTCTTTCTAAATCATATTATAAGAGTGTTCCCTTAGAGAAAAAATTCCTACATCTTTTAAAGTTTGATATACAATTTCCTTATCCTCTTTATTTTTAAGTTGAAATCTATCTTGACAAGGAATTCTTCCCATCATTGCAATTTCTTCTACTGTAAAATCAAATGGAATGTTGCTTGACTCGGTCATTACACCAATCATCTTTGAAGCGTCTTTAATAGATACATCACTTAACAAATCATTACCCAGATATATTCTACTAACACTAGGCTTGATAACCCTATATATTGTCTATAGTAGTGTAGATTTTCCAGAGCCATTGGGACCAATTATCCCACAAATTCATTATTATCTATACTTGCTGAAACATCATTTAAAATCTCTTTTTCATCATATTTAAAATGTATATTTTCTAATTTTATTTTCATCAGTTTTCTCCAAAACCATATGTCTTTTTAGAAATCATATAAATAAAAAATGGGCCTCCAAGTAAAGAGGTAACAATTCCAATCGGCAGTTCCTCAACTCCCATTGCTGTTCCAGCAATATCATCTCACCAAATTAAAAATTCAGCACCAATAATCGCAGAACATAATAAAACCCTTTTATTATCTGATCCGACAATAATTCTAACAACATGCGGAACTACCAGACCTACAAAACCAATAGTTCCAGTAACAGAAACAAGAATACCTGTTATTAAAGACGTGATTACCAAATATTTTTTTCTAACTTCTTTAACATTAACGCCTAAATTTAATGCATTTTCCTCTCCTAGCAATAAAGCATTAAGAATATTACTTTCAAATATAAAATATAGCATACCTATCAATACAACTATGGTTGGCAAAATAAAATTATTCCAAGAGGCAGTTGCAATACTTCCCATAGCCAAAATGACGCAGTACGTATCCCCGCTGAATTTTTCGCCATAAAGATAACAAAGTTTGTACACGCAGCCGCCACCATTTTTATCTTCAACAGGAGTACTACCATAATCTAAGAAAATAATATAATCTGGGTTTGCATCTATTAATACTTCTGCAAAAACACGTCCCCATGCTTTATTAAGTATTTTTTCACAAACGTTAACGCCGCCTACTAACTTTATTACTTCATTAGCCATGATTGTACCAGAAGTGAAAATTAAGTTTTCATCATTAATACTGTCACATACAAATAGTTTAACTTTATCTTCTTGCTTAATATCTTTTTCTTTATCCTTAACAGCAGCAATTTTATCTTGCATTTCTTTCACTAGAGATTCTTCTTTGTCTGTTACATGGAATATAACACCAAGATTTAATATATCATCATAAACTTGGTCGATTTTTTCATAATCATGTAATGTTCCCTCTGAACAGTTATGTTTGTACTTAATACTTTTTCTGGTACATAATCCATTTCAAAGATTCTTGTACCATTTTTAATAGTAACAACTTCTTTTGACTCACTAGCTTCAGTTTGTTGCTCTGAACTAGTTGCTTTTTCATTTGTTCCTCTACATGCTACCAAAGATACCATAAGTATCATAGCAATAAGTGTTGATAATAACTTTTTCATTTTTTTCTCTCCTCGTCAACAGAAACAGTCCACAAGCGCAAAAAAAGCTATAGGAGTCCCATAGCTTTTAAATATCTACACGAACTATATTCCCCATTGAAATATTAGTTAATTCTTTTTATGGCAGGTCTCCTGACTCGAAATCAACTTCACAATCGTCTTCCCAATATAAATATCAGTGACATTTGATTGCTCATCCTTCTTACAGTAGCAAGGGCTGTTACGGATTTACACCGTATTCCCTATTAAGAATAAATTCACCATTTGAATATAATAACACTAAGTGAAATTTATGTAAAGTTATCCATGTAAACAAGCAGGATAAACGCGTGAAAAGTTATAACTGCATAAGTAAAACTACGATTTATTAAATTCAAATAATTTTACTTATGCAGTTGATTGGATTTCAACATATCGCAAATCTTTTTAATTTTCAACTTATCTTTTTTCCTATATCTAAAAGTTTTAATATTTACAATGTCCATTTACAGAAAACAAGTTCGTCGGCAAAGCCTCCTTACAAAAGCACTGGCAGGCTGTGCTCTTAGTGAGGAGGCTTTGCCGACGAACTTGCTTCATACATGTTCAAATACAAAACTACCATGATTATCCTTAAACTAATTCACTAAAAAAATTTATTACTAATTGAAATAACGACTAATGTAGATCACCGAACTCATCAAAAAAGTACCACTTTCCATCTATTTGTTTATAATATGTTACTAGTTCACCGTTAGGTAATGAATAGTTCCATGCATCTCCATCCCAAACCCAACCATTTTTATTTAGCACACCATCAGAATTAAAGAAATAAAAAGTATCATCTAGCTTCCATTTACCACACAATAATGTAAAGTCATATATAGCATAATCATTACCTGATTTATTTATCCATCCTGATTTTATTAATTTTCCTTCTGAGTTTGCATAACCCCATTGTCCATTAGATAATTTTGCCCAACAATCATGAAGTAAAGCTCCACTAGAATCAGCTGCATACATACACCCTTTAGCATTAAATTCATGTGTAGCTAATTTTCCTTCATAACTAAAGCAGTACCATTTGTTATTATGTTCAAACCATCCTGTTTTTAAGCTTCCATCAGGTTGTATATAAAACCACTCACCATTATATTCATACCATTCCCCTTGAGCTAAAGCCCCTGATTCTGTAGATAGGTAGTATTTATTACCATCAGTAAAGTTTCCTGTAAGCATATTACAAGCCTTATCAAAATAGTACCAATTACCATTTAGATTTTGCCATCCTTGCACTAAAACTCCCTCAGAATTTGCATATTTCCAACTTCCGTTATCTTCAATCCATTTATTAGGCAATAATTTATCCTGTTTATCTGTTTCTTGATATGTATCATCTTCTTTGTATGCCTTTAATCCAAAACTATCTTGATAGTAAGTTTTACCATCATATTCAAACCAACCATTAACCATAACCCCATCATCATTAAAATAATAGTTTTTACCACTAATCTCCATAAACCCTTTTAACATTCCATCTTCCAAAGTGAAATAATAAGTATTTTCAACATTTGTTTCATCCGTAATTTCTACCCACCCTAATTCTAGTTCGCCACCATAAGGACTACAATAATATTTTTTCCCTTGATAATCTAACCATCCTACAAAGTTTTTACCGTTGGCATCTTTGTAGTACCAATTATTATTCCATTTTACAAATCCATAATCCGCAGCCACTATCTCAGTTGAAATAGTTTCTGCTATTTTTGAGCCAGTATTATTAAGTTCTCCAGAGCTTGTACTAGCATAAACTAACTGAGATGATAACAATAAAGCTCCCATAACAATAGGTATAATCTTTTTTATCATAATTGACCTTTCCTCCTCTAATATCAATGTATCAACTTATATTTTCAACTAATTATAATTATAAATTATATCATACATTTTTAGAAATTAATAGCATTAATACCGTATTAAGTATGCTAATCTGATTTTATAATAAATGCTATAATTTAAAAAATAAACTAAAAAAAACAATAAGTATAATCTATCATGCTCACATTTTAAATAATTATATCTACATATTAAAAATATTTTTCTTCTTTTTCTCTCAATTTCGTATTCATTAGTAATAAATCAAAATCTTACAAGTCACCTATACTACTTTCATAGAATACATAATGTATCGAACTCACTCCTTCAGCTACATCTCAGACACGATATTTTACTGTTAAATCGTGACTTTAGAAGATTGTGAACTGCCCCTAATTTGTTTTAGTATATTGCAAACTCCTGTAAGTATCCATATATGCCGACAACATCATGGTTTTAATTCCAAAAAAAGGATTTTCATTGTTTTCTATAGCAAAGATATAGAATCTAAAATCCGCCACCAAAAATAAATTATAATTATTTTTTATCGAAATATGAATTGTTGCGTAGCAAGCACAATGATAAGGATTTTGCAATATAACATATACTTTTAGCTGCATTCAACTTTAAAAATCGTAAAAAAGGTGTAAGACAAATTAAAATGACATTGGAATACCAATATGGAATTGTATATAATCTAAAACGTATTCGTAGAATTATGGAAAATATAATATTGTTTGTCCTCATAGAAAAGCAAATCCATATAAAATAATGATAAAGTTAACCTGATAACATAAAGTGAATCACTGTAGGAATCGCAATAAATGTTGGCATAGTAATAATGGCAAACCTTGGTTATTCATGACTGATAAAAATAGTCTAATAAACCTAAGGACGATTGACATTAAGCGTCACCCAAATCTACAGATATCAAAAAATCCGTTCATTGATAAGAGATACTTCATTAAAAGAAGGATTCGACTAAAATCTCATGCTGCCGCCAGAAATGGTTAAGAAATGCTTGAACCGTATGAGCGGGAAACTCTTACGTCCGGTTCTTAGATGAGGGAAAGGGAGTAATCCCTTTTTCTTAATCGATTACACAAGTCTCTAGTTTCAAAAGTTAGTAAAAGATTGTGGTCTTGATCAGTCTATGTATAGGAGAGGTAACTATTAGGACAACGCTCCTCAAGAATCGTTCTTCGGGCATTTAAAATCTCCATTTAATGTGATGAATTTACACTTTGGGTTTAATAGTCATAATTCACCTGATTTTAAGTAAACAAGTTCGTCGGTTGCCCTCCTCACTATGAGTACCGGTGCTTTTTTGTGAGTAAGATCTGCTGACGAACTTGCTTTCTGTGACTACCTTGATTTGGTTATTACCCCACACTCTATTGAATTCTGTACTCTACGCAGAACTCAGGAAAAGATATGTTTACAACCTCTGTTTACAATCTCTGAGAATCCTAGCAAAACCTTTAAGCTTATTCATTGCTCTGGTTACTTTTAATCTTCTTTTAATAACATTCTATCATTATTTAATCTAGTTCCACTTTTTTTACTAAATTGTTCTATTAAAGAATCTACTGTCATGTTTTCTC
This sequence comes from Clostridium sediminicola, assembly GCF_050402865.1. Lineage (NCBI taxonomy): Bacteria > Bacillati > Bacillota > Clostridia > Eubacteriales > Clostridiaceae > Clostridium > Clostridium sediminicola. The sequence goes on along the minus strand of NZ_BAABMF010000010.1, from coordinate 93,760 downwards.
TTTCTTTTCCTTTAATATCTAAAATAATTCTACCTTCATTCATCATTATAGTTCTTGTGCCATATTCTAAAGCATGATTCATATTGTGTGTTATCATCATTGTACAAATATTATGTTCCTTTACTATTGTTTTAGTAAGAGATAAAACTTTTGCTGCTATAGATGGGTCTAAAGCTGCTGTATGTTCATCTAAGTGTAGTAGTTTTGGTTTTACAATTGTAGCCATCAAAAGAGTAAGTGCTTGTCTTTGACCTCCAGATAAAAGACCAACTTTATTTTTCATTCTATCTTCAAGTCCTAAGCCAAGTAGTGCTACCTGTTCTCTTAAAAAATTTCTATCAGACTTATGGATGCCTTTTCTCAGCCCTCTTCTTCTTCCTTTAGATAAAGCAATAGATAAATTTTCTTCTATTGTCATATCAAAAGCTGTTCCTCTTAGAGGGTCTTGAAATACTCTTCCAATTTCTTTTGATATTTTATACTCAGGCATATATGTAATATTTTTAGAATCCAGAAAAATATTCCCTTTATCTACATTGTGAACACCTGAAATACAATTAAGCAAAGTAGATTTACCTGCTCCATTTCCACCTATTATAGTCAAAAATTCTCCTTCTTCTAAAGAAAAACTAATGTTATCAAGCGCTAATTTTTCATTGATAGTACCTATACCAAAGGTCTTACTTATAGAATTAACTTTCAACATCTGTCATTCCCCCTTTAGCATTTGCTTTTCTTATTTTATAAAAGTAAAACTTTTTATTTATTACTGGCATAGATAAGGCCAACATAACAATAATAGCTGAAATTAATTTTAAATCAGTTGCTGGCATACCTAGTTCAAGTACAAATGATATTACAATTCTATATACAATAGCTCCTAATATTACTGCAATCAATCTTCTTAATAACGACTTTGTTCCAAAAACAACCTCTCCAATAATAACTGATGCTAGCCCAATAACTACCATTCCTACTCCCATGCTAATATCTGCAAAAAGCTGATTTTGAGCAATTAAAGCCCCTGTTAATGCAACTAAGCCATTTGAAAGTGCTAATCCAATTAATATAGTAAAGTCTGTATTTGCTCCATAGGCCTTCACCATATCTGGATTATCACCTGTAGCTCTTAAAACAAATCCAAACTCTGTTCCTAAGAAAAAATATAGCATTAGCAAAATACAAATTAAAATAATAGTAGAAATAATTAATACTCTGTATTGGCCAAATACTGTATCTTTCAAAATTGAAAATATTGTTTCTTGATATAACAGATTAATATTAGCCTTATTACCCATCACTCTTAAATTTATCGAATAAAGCGCTAGCATCATTAAAATACCCGCTAGTAGAGGTTGAATTTTAAGTTTAGTGTTAAGTAAAGCAGTAAAACTCCCTGCTATTGAACCTACTAAAAAAGCTACTAAAAGTGCTAAATAGGGATGTCCTGCAACAGTTAACATTGCAGAAACAGAAGCTCCTAAAGTAAAGCTACTATCTACTGTTAAATCTGGTATATTTAAAGTTCTAAATGAAAGAAAAACTCCAAGTGCCATAATGGCATATATAATCCCTAATTCTACTGCTCCCTGCATAGATGAAAATAACATTATAAGTTCCCCTTTTTCTTATTCAAATATTTCTGCTGCTTCTTCTAAAACATCACTAGGTATTTCTATTCCTAGCTCATTGGCTGTTTTTTGATTTAAATAAATATCCATATCAGTCATAGTCTTTACTGGTATATCGCCAGGATTTTTTCCATTTAATATTTGAACTGCCATATCTGCTGTTTCTTTACCTAGAATAGAATAATTAATTCCATAAGTAGCTAATCCACCATCTTTAACCATAGAATCTGCTCCTACATAAAAAGGTACTTGAGCTTTATTAGAAATTTGAGAAACTACTGGTAACGCTGTTGCTATAGTATTGTCAATTGGTGAAAAAAGAGCATCTACTTTTCCAACTAAAGATTGAGTAACTTGCTGAACTTCTGATGAATTTGTAACAGTAGCTTCGATTACTTCCATTCCATTTGCTGCAGCATATTCTTTTAAATTATTAACAACAGAGATAGAATTTGTTTCACTTGAATTGTAAAGAGCACCAACAGTTTTGATATCTGGAGTTATTCTTTTTGCAAGTTCCATAATTTTCTCTGCTGATACAGCATCTGATGTTCCTGTAACATTTTTTCCTGGTTTATTCATATCTAAAACAAGGCCAGCACCTAAAGGATCTGTACATGCAGAAAATATAACTGGAATCTCATCTGTTGCTCCTACTACCGATTGAGCTGAAGGAGTTGCAATTGCTACTATTAAATCATATTTTTTGTTTACAAATTTATTAGAAATAGTTTTTAAGTTTGTTTGATCTCCTTGAGCGTTTTGATAATCAATAGTTACATTTTCTCCATCTTTAAAACCTTGTTCTTCTAATTGCTCTATAAAAGATTCTCTAATAGTGTTAAGAGATGGATGTTCAACTATTTGTATAATACCTATTCTTTTCTGTTCATCTTCTTTTTTAGAATCCTCTACTTTTTCATTATTAGAACATCCTCCAAAAATACCTGCCACTAAAATAGTACATAAAAAAACAATAATACCCCTAAAATTCTTTTTCATTTTAAACTCCCCTTTTTATTTTTTAATTTTTTTACACGACAAAAAACCTGTCCTTAACCAAAGGACAGGTCTAACCTGCGGTACCACCTTAATTGATGTATAAAAACACATCCACTTTAATAGAGTGCTATCACACCCATTGCCTAGTAACGTTGGCAAAACGTTGGAAGCTACTAAATCTAGATTTTTCACCCCACCCTCAGAGACCCACTTGTCTACTCCAACACTTGCTAGGATTACAGCATCCCTAACTCTCTGTAAAGCTGGTTTGTAGTTTTACTCTCTCTTCAACGGTTTATAAATTAATTTAAAGAGATAATATCATAAAAAAATTCAACTGTCAAGCTCCTCTAAGGCTGTTACAAAGAAATTCTGATAGTTCTCATGCAGTAAATTTAGCTATTTTTTTGACTCAACCTGTTTAAATACCTTCATAATTCCCCAACCTATAAAGAATCATATATATTTTGTATAAATTTATAGTCTGAAAATTTGTGCATTATTTAGCTCCCCTATAATCAAATCATGTAAATTATTTTTTCTAAATTACGCATATATTAAAATGATTATATCACAACTTCTAAGCTATATGATTGATTTTATACATTACTTTGAATATTAATTCAATTTACATTTAATTTTTCCAGACCTTCTTTTATAGTTTTGCTTTTACTTTCGTTTATTTTGTACCATTTATTATTAAATTTAAATAGATATTCCGCTGTACTCTCTTCCCACCATAAGTCTATTTTTACTCCCTTGTCCTTTTCATCATAGGAATTTTGAAAAATAATTTTAAAATCTGGTTTATCACTATCATTTCCTTGTGTTTTATGTGCCTTTTTTGCAGTATTCACAGCATTCCTAATGATATAATCATAATTTGTATCTTCTGAGAACTTTCTTCTTATAGTTTTATCTTCTAAATCTTCACATTCTACTGTTACATCATGTTGTCTATTTCTTACAATATGATTTGTGAAAAACTCTATTTTTCTATCTGGTCCAATGGAATTATACATTAGTTTACTTGGCACAAGCAAAACATAAGGTGCTGTAAATATAGCAAGACTCAATGCAATAGTTTTCTTTATTTTCAGATCATAATTTAACTTTTTAAAAGATATTTTAAGATTAAATAAATAGATGGCAACTCCTGATACAATTATTGCAATAAACACATAGCTTAATGAATAAAAGTTATCAAAGGGATTATATGAAACTGGTGAATAAACAAATTCATACCACCAGTCACCATTAGGTATGTGGGATAGAAATAATATTCCTGCACCAATAAAATCTGAGAGAAAACCAAATAGCCACACTTTTAAAATAGACTTTTTGTAGTTCTCTTTTATATCTATCTGTTTTAAAAATATCATTGAGATAATCAAAACAATACTATCAATAATAAAGTTTGCAGGAAGCACAACTATCCATGTAATTGGAAAAACTAATAAAAACCATATAGGAAATAACACATTGTATAATTTAACTTCTTTCTTCATTTTAATTCCTCCTGTATTTCTACTCTTCTATAAGCTCTCTCAAGTTTATTCCCAATAATTTACTACTAGGAAACCACACTGCAGCAAATACTATTATTACAAATAATAAAACACCCAAAATAGTGGTTTCTGTAGTAATTAAAAATGGAAAATTAACCAAACCTTGTTTTGATAAAGCTAGTTCTATTATTTTAGGTCCTAGGGTGAAAGCTAAAATTATGCCTATAAAAGTTGCTAGTGCTGTCAATGCCATAATTCTATTTACTATTGATAGTCTTATTTGCTTTATTGTAAAACCTAAAGCTTTATATATTCCATAGTTTCTTCTTTCCTCGTATACATTTATTAATACAAGGTTAAAAATATTTATGAAACTAATTATTATAAATATCACACCTACCATTAATATTGGTACACTAGCATTTTTGCCGATTTCATTAAATATTTCCCCATTACTCTCTTTAGTTTTTTCAATACTTATATCATTGTATTTAAGAGTAAGCTCTTTTACATATTCATTAGTATCCACCCTATCTTTAAATACTATTAAATAGATCTTTGTATCAAAAGTTGGATATAAGTCTATAACGACAGCTTTTTGTATCCTAAAACCTTCTGCCTCATTAATCATAGTCTGATAAACTCCTGTAATTAAAAAAGTCTTACTTTGTCCTGCTATTGTAATATCAATATAATCTCCAACAGTCTTTTTTAGCCTTCTACTAGTATTTATTGCTATAGATACCTCATTTTTTTCTTTAGGACTTTTCCCTTCAATATTTAACATTCCTATGCTATCCATATCTCCATCATAACAGAATCCTACTATTTGTTTAGCTGGTATATCTTCTCTTTCTATAGCGTCAGTAAAGGACCCCTCAATATAGTAGTAAGGAACTACGGTTTCTATTCTATTATCACTTTTTAGTGAATCAAATAACTCCTCATGGGTTGTTGAACCTTTGGCACCACTTCTAGCTATTTGATAATCACTGCCATCATAACCCCAATATGCTAAATTATCACTAAGTCTAACCAAAGAATTTCTTACATTTATAGTTAAAGTTATCATAAATACTGTAACAACCAAAGTTATAAATATAAATAGAGATTGCTTCTTATTACTAATACTTTGTTTTATAGCTAAAATCAAAGATAATGGTAATGCTTTTAAAAACATAATATTTATTTTGGGATTTTTCTTATAATTTTTCATTGGCTTGGCATTTCTTATTGCCTCTGCTGGTTTGATTTTTGCTGCTCTTCCCGCAGTTATATAAGAAGTTATAATTACTATACCAACTATAAAAATAATAGTTATTATTATTTCTTTAACCATACTTTCATTAATATTTACTACACCTACCACTCTTAGAAAGGAATATAGTATGGTATTTATTAATATTCTACCTAATACTAAACTTGGCAGCACTGCTATTGTTGATAAAATAAAAAATTGTCCTGTATATATTGTTTTTATATTTACGTTAGATAAACCTTGTGCTTTTAACACTCCTATAGTTTTATAATCAGAAAATATAGCATTTTTTATGGTATAACTTATTACTAACACTGTTATAGCTAAAACTATTATTGATAATATCATCAATATAGAAGCTATTAACTTAGATTGAAAGGTATATATATACTTAATAAAACTATATTGAAATATACCACCCTTAAATTCTCCATTTTGACTATTTAAAAATTCACTCCATATTTTTTCCGCTTTATTATAATCTTTATATACAACTCCCATGGAAGTTAAATTATTATCTACATCATTAAAAATCTTATCTACTTCTCCAGTTTTAACCCACATCCGTGTTGGACTAATCATAGCACTGCTAAACTGTGGATCAACTACAATGGCACTAACTTTCAAATCCACATCTTTCTTATTAATTTTTATTTTCAATATACCGCCTACTTCAATATTTTCTTGGTAGGCTATGCCTGTAGGTACCCATATTTCCCCTACACCAGGCGCTTCCTTATTATCTCCTTCTACTATTAAAAGCTTATCTTGCGGTAATCCCTCTTCTCGTTCTGTAAAATTTATTCCATATCTAAAAGGATTGTTATTATAGCTTGCCTTACCATCATAATTATAAACTTTATAAATTTGAACGCTCTTAACCTCTTCATTGTCTTCCCACCAAGTTTTTAACTTACTTGTATCATAATCACTTTTTTTAAAACCAATTATGTCATGGGATGCATTTAGATTTTGTTGCATCTTTAGAAAAGGCTCTTTAGATTTTGTAAGTATGCCTAGGGAGATAAAAAACATTACACAACTTACCATTATTATTAAAGTAATTAACAAACTTTGAAGTTTTCTCTTTTTTATATTGTTTAGGATAATGATGTATATGCTTCTCATACTACCACCCCTTTTCTGTAAGAAAATCAAATAAGGCCTTTTCTCTTTGTTCCATTAATCCAACTTCAAATTTGGGAAATTTCAGATCCCCGCTTATGCGTCCATCTTTAATAAATAAAATTCTATCTGCTCTACAAGCAGCCTTTATATCATGTGTAACCATAACTATATTTTGTCCCTTAGTATTTAACTCTGTTAAAATATTTAAGATATTATCACCTTGAGAAGAATTTAAAGCTCCTGTTGGCTCATCCGCAAAAATAACTTCTGGTTCATTTATAAGCGCTCTTGCTATAGCCACTCTTTGCTGTTGACCACCAGATATTCTAGAAGGCAATCTATTTAGCTCTTCACTAAGTCCTACAATATTTAAAAGCTCCTTTACTCTCTCATCTACTTTTTTCCTATTCTTACTTGCTAAATATCCTGAAACAGCTATATTTTCAAAAATAGAGAGACTAGGTACTAAATTAATACCTTGAAATACAAAACCTATGCTCTTTCTTCTAAAATTAGCCATTGACTTTTCTTTAAGTTTATTAATAAGTAAATCTTGAAAACGCACCTCACCAGAAGTTATAGAATCAAGACCACTTAAAAGATATAACAAGGTTGATTTCCCTGAACCTGAACTTCCCATTATAACTGTAAAATCACCTTCATATATCTCTAAATTAATATTTTTTATTGCATGATAACTTTCACTATCACTAATATAAGTTTTGCATAAATCTCTTGTCTTTATAATTACCCTTTTCATTCGCCATATCTCCTTAAAATTAACAAAGTCATATATATCGTAAAAGCCCTTCCACTTCACTAAGAAAGTCTAATTCCAATGTCTTTTCCGCTATATATGCTTTTTCTACCCACTGATGGATGGAATTTATAAATTCCTCATATAATAAAAAATAAATTATAGGATTTCCTATAATTTAATATTAAATGCCATAACTTAACTAACCTTTATGTATTTATTAAGAATTCATTAAGTCTAGGGATTCCATTGTGAAACTTAATTTATACATGTACTAAAATCTTAGATATTAGTGAGTTATAGTACATGTATAAATTAATAGTTGAACTGGAATACCTATATCGGTAAAGTAAAAGAAAACTCACTTCCCCTATTTTCTTTACTAACTACATTTATAATTCCACCATGTTTCTCTACAATATATTTACATATAGAAAGTCCTAATCCCGCTCCCCCAAAGTCTCTACTTCTGGATTTTTCTCCTCTATAAAACTTTTCAAATATAAAAGGTAAATCTCTTTGGGATATACCAAACCCATTATCTTTAACTATTACTTTTAAGTTCTTACCCTCTATTTCTGTACTAAAATTCACTTCTCCACCTTCTGGTGTATATTTTATGGCATTTTGTATAAGATTCATTATAACTTGCTCAATTCTAATTTTATCAACAGATATAATTACATTAGCAATAGGCTCATTAATATGAAGCTTTATAGATTTTTTTTTCGCCTCTAATTTCATATTTTGTACTATTTTATTTAAAAACTCTCTACTATAGCTTTCAGTAAAACACATATTAAGCTCTTCAAGTTCTGCTTGAGAATGCTGAAATAAGTCATTTATTAAATAGATTAAACTATCAGTTTTCTTTGCTATAACAGAAATATATTTGTTTCTCTTTTCTTCATCATCAGCTATACCGCTCTTAAGTCCATCTACATATGCTTTTATAGACGCTATAGGTGTCCTAAGATCATGAGAAACACAGGCTATTAATTCCTTTCTGCTTCTTTCTAATTCTTCTGTTCTTTTTAAAGCTGTCCTGAGCTCGTCTCTCATAAACTCAAAATCATTACAAAATATCCCTAACTCTGTATTATTTCTATACCTTATTTTTTTATCATACTCACCTAAGGCTATACTGTTGGTGGCATCTTTTAAGTCTCTCAAAGGTTCTATAAAGTCTCTTGTTATCTTGAAGTAAAGAAAAATAATAACGCATACTATAAATAAAAATCCTATACCAATAGGAATCAAACCATAATAAACTGATATTTTTTCAGCCATCGTATAATTACCTTTAGAATTAATAATAAAAATTCCATTACCTATTTGCTTTCCCTCTTTAACTAAAGGTACAGTAAATCTTATCTTTCCTGGTTCCTCTTTACTAAAATTTTTATCATAGGAAATATTACTCTTAATATCTATATAAATATCTTCTTTTCCCAGTATAGTATTTTCAGAATCAAATAACACTTTTCCCTCTAAATCAATTATTCTCAAATCTCCTTCTATTTCTTTCAGCCTAGATAAAACATAAGGTATGACTCTTTCTGGATTTTTTGATAAATCTTCATAACTATTTTCTATATAATTTACTATGTTATTAGTTACTATTCTTTGTTCATTAAGTACAAAACTATTTTTACTATTCTTATCTATAGCTTTAGTAAAAACAATTGATAATCCCCCACTTACTATAAATACTATAAGGGATAATACAAAAATAATATTTAAATTCTTTTTGAAATTACCCCTCATTACACTCACCATCAAATTTATATCCAACACCCCATACGGTTTTTATGTATACTGGTTCTGAAGGATTGTCCTCTATTTTTTCTCTTATCTTCCTAATATGTACCCTTACAGTAGTTATGTCACCATATTCTTCAAATCCCCAAATTTGATTAAATATCTGCTCCATAGTAAAAACTCTATTAGGATTATGTGCCATGTAACTTAATATCTCAAACTCCTTGGCAGCTAGGTTCACAATTTTTGAATTTACATATACAGCATAGGCTTTATCATCTATAACTAACTTTCCAAATGTTAGAACTCCACTTTCCTCTTCCGGCATTGAAAATTGTGTATATCTTCTTAATTGAGCTTTTACCCTAGCTATAAGTTCCATAGTATCAAAGGGTTTCATTATATAATCATCCGCACCTAAACCAAGACTTATAACCTTGTCCGTACTGTTACTTTTAGCACTAAGCATTATTATAGGCACATTAGAAATACCTCTTATGGTTCTGCAAATCTCCATGCCATCCACTAAAGGAAGCATTATATCTAATATTACCAGTTGATGTTTTTCCTTTTTAAAACATAATAAACCTTCTTGTCCATTTACTGCAGTATAAACCTGAAAACCTTCTGCCTTTAAAAAGTCACCTACTATATCTGAAAGTTCAACTTCATCATCAATTATCAATATTTTTTCTCCTGCCATATCTTTCACCCTCTTTATTATTCTAATACTATTATGTAGAAAACAATAGAGAATCCAATTTTGGATTCTCTAACATATATTGTCTTGTATTATTATACCATAATTTTTCATGGGATATAGGATAGTTTAGTACAAGAATATTAACTTGCCCTAACTTGGGTTATACTACGATGTAATTTGTTTCATATGATGCAAAATAAGACCTAAACATAATTAATATTGTATATATCTAGGTCTTAACTATTTATATTTTTCTATAAAGTTCATTATATCAGTTTAAAGTTTTAAAGTTGTTATAAACATAGAGAAATTAATCTTCTTTTTTTATTACATGGGACTTATTAGGTTGAATAATAAACATAACATTTCCTTGTAATATACAATCTCCACTGTCAAAGCTATCTATAATCCACTCTTTTATTCCTGTAACAGCCTGCCCTTTTAAAGATTTTTCTTCTATATAATATCGTACTTTCTCTCCAATAAACATAGCCTGTTTTACAACTCCATATATTTTATTACAATCGCTTTCAGCAGGTTCTCTTTCTTGCTTCATTATTTGAATAGATTCTGGTCTTATACTTAAATAAACATCATCATTCAAATTTACATCTGTTTCCGTTTCAACCTTTAATTCTTTTCCATTTGCATTGACTACAATACTAGCTCCTACTTTTTTTGTTACTTTTCCCTGTACAAAATTTGTTGCTCCAATAAAATCTGCAACAAACTTTGTTCTTGGTTTAAAATATATCTCCTGTGCCGTTCCTACTTGTTGAATCGTTCCGCTTTTCATAACAACAATTTGATCCGACATAGCTAAGGCTTCTTGCTGATCATGAGTAACATAAATGGATGTTAGCCCTAGAGATTTTTGAATCATGCGAAGCTCAGCTCTTACACTTTCTCTTAGCTTTGCATCTAAATTACTAAGGGGCTCATCTAATAATAATGCTTCTGGATTCATAACTAAAGCTCTTGCGATTGCTACCCTTTGCTGCTGTCCTCCTGACAACTGATTAGGAAATCGTTTTTCTAACCCTTCTAACTGCAAAAGTCCTGCGGCTTGATTCACTTTCCTTTGAATTTCATCTGAAGAAGTTTTTTTCAACTTCAATCCATATGATATATTGTCAAATACCGTCATATGAGGAAAGAGCGCATATTCTTGAAATACCATAGCCGTACTTCGTTTGTAAGGGGGTAATTGATCAACTCTTCTTCCATTTATATGAATTTCTCCTCCATCTGGCTCATAAAATCCAGCAATCATTCGTAATGTAGTTGTCTTTCCACAACCACTAGGTCCTAAAAATGTTGTAAAGGATTCTTTCGGTATTTGTAAAGAAACACGATCAACTACGATATTTTCCCCAAATACTTTACTAATATTTCTTATATCTACTACAGGTGATTGCATATATTCCGCCTCCTATATATCAAAAATATTTATCTTATCTTTTAACAATAATTTTGCTATTCCAAATGTAATAAAGATAATACCTACCATACCAACAGCAATTGCGCTTGCTATCCCTATGAATCCTTGTTCTGCAAAACTTAATATTGCAATGGAGCCAATCATCCATTGAGGAGATACCAAGAAAATAACTGCACTAAGGGTATTCATGGATTTCATGAAACTATACACAACACTAGTAGACATTGCATTTTTAAGCATAGGAATTATAATCGTTCGAATTACAGTAAAACTATTTGCACCCAGATTAGTAGCTGCTTCTTCAATTGATTTATCAATTTGCTTAAATGCAGAAATTGAATTTCTATATCCAACAGGTAGCTGTCTCATAACCATTGCAATAACTATAATAATACCAGTACCTGTAAGCATTATTGGTTCTTGATTAAATGCCAACACCAATCCGATCCCAATAAATGTTCCTGGCAAAGAAGCAGGTAGTAATGTTATAAAATCCAATGCATTTTTTCCTGGGAATCTTTTTCTTGAAATTAAAAATGCAATAGTAATGCCTAAAATCGTTGTAATAATTGCAGAAATAACTGCTAACAACCAGCTGTTTTTTAGAGCACTGCTTTTTATAATTCCTTCTATAAAGTTGTTTAATGTAAATGTATTATTTACACCAAATACTTTAGTAAATGCAGCTAATACTACAATAGTGAAAATGGAACAAATAAATAGAACAATCAAACAACAAAAGCTAAATAATATCCATTTTGTCATTGTAGATGTAGTCACTCTTTTTAATCCAGCTACAGGCTTTCCTGTTACTGTTGTAAAGGATCTTCTCTCTAAATAATATTTTTGAATGAAAAATACAATTAACGTAGGAATAACAAGAACCATACTAAGTACTGCCGCCATTTTCAAATCCCATTGTCCGGCAACCTGCATATAAGCTTCTGTAGCCAATACTGAGTAATCTCCGCCAATAAGCATCGGATTACCAAAATCAGCTAAAGAGTTAATGGCAACCAATAAACTGGCACTTAAAAGTCCTGGTAATGCTAATGGCAAAGTAACTGTTCTAAACAACTTAAATCCATGTGCTCCTAAATTCTGTGCTGCCAATTCAAGATTAGGACTAATTGCTTTTAATACACCTGAATTTGTCATATATGCTAGTGGAAAAAATGCCATTGATTGTACAATCCAAAGTCCAATCCATCCATATAAATCAGTTGTCATATGCAACAAAGAATATGTAATAAGACCTCTTCTACCAAATAAAACAATAAAGGCAATCCCTGTAACAACCGGTGGAGCCATCATTGGCACCAATACAATTGTGCGAAAGAATTTTTTTCCCGGAATATCTACATAGTTCATGGTATAAGCATAAATAAAACCAAAAACAGTTGCAGTAAGGGTTGCTAAAAATGATGAATAAAAAGTATTTTGAAATGCCGTTAAAAATCTTTCTTCGTGAAAAAAACGCATCCAGTCTGTTGCTTGGGGCATAATAACAACTTTGGAAAAAGGATAAACTACAAAGAATCCAGACAAACCTATTACAATCAAAATAATTGCTGCCAATACCGGCTCACCAATCAGTTTTTTCAGATCATAAATGAGACCTCTTTTTTCTACACGAACCTGTGAACTAAGATCTGCATCTGTTCTCATATCATTACCTCCAATTCTTTTATCATATTACAGCCTCCTTAATAAGGCGGCTGTAATTTTTAAAGGGTGGTGAGAAAATTATCTACCTATTACTTGCGACCATTTTGCTTGTAGTGCTTTTTTATCTTCTGCAGCTTTAAAGAAATCATAGTCTCTCATAATATCCATATCCTCTAACTTTTGTGATCCTTTAGGTAATTCTACATCTGCTCTTGTTGAAATTCTTTCTGTTAAGTCAGTATGTAGCTGCCCAGCTTCTTTTCCTACCATAAAGTCGATAAATGCTTTTGCTGCCTCTGTATTCGGACCGTTTTTAATAATAGATGCTGCTCCAATCTCCCATCCTGCACCTGCTGGTACAATTGTATCTATTTTAAATCCTGATTTTTGCATTAATTTTTGGTCATGAATAAAGTTAAGTCCTAATAAGTATTCACCTGTTGCAACCTTTTGTGCTGGAGTAAATCCACTCTTTGTGAATTGTCCAACATTTTGAGCAAACTTTTCAAAATACTCAAATGCTGCATCTTCTCCCATTTTTTGGACCATTGCAGCTACAATAGTATATGCTGTACCGGATGTTCCAGGGTTTGGCATGATAATTTCACCTTTGAACGCAGGATTTAATAAATCTTCCATTGTTTTTGGCTTTTCAATTCCTTTACTTTCAAACTCTTCTTTCCATCGTTGTTCATTAACTGCAATAGAAACCGGCCCTACATAAATTCCTGACCAATATCCATCAGGACTTTTGAATTCTTCTGGAATATCTGCTGCAACCGGTGAAACATAAGGCTCAATCAGACTATTGTCTGCTAATACTTGATGAACGTCTGCCGGTCCGCCAAGAATAATATCTGCCTTTGGTGAATCTTTCTCAGCCATAACCCTTGCTGCCGTTTCTCCGGTAGGCATTCTTAAATATGAATATTCCACACCTGTTTTTTCTTGAAATAATTCTAGTAAACGTTTCCCTTCTTCCTCATGAAATGTAACATATACAACTAACTTTTTTCCCTTTAAGTTTTGAGATGATTCTTTATTTGCCACCTCAACGTCAGTATTTCCGTTTACATCGTTTTCAGTTTTTTGCGAACTATTTCCACAACCTGCCATAAATACCGTGCTTATTATAACCACTAACAATAAGATGCTCATTTTTTTAAATAACTTCATATCTATATCCTCCTATCTGGATAATTGATTTTATTTTTGATTATACTGGGTAGAACTATAATCAAAAAGATTACCTTTCAAATGCATAATACTCCTCATATTATCTCCATGCATATCCCATACTGTGAAATATTCAGAAGAATATACAGTAATTAGAACTATATCCTCAGATTGAATTTCATTCATATTTTCATTCATTTTGTGCAATTCATCAAATAATACCACTATTTGATACTGCGCGATCATATGTTGCTCATACAAATCTTTCAAAGTATCAATACCTGAAATTATAGTTCCACTATCTACATTATCTATTAATCCTTCTATTTGTCTTTTTGTTAAAAAAACACCATTTTTTTTCGTATCAAAGACAGAATATAAAATAATTCCTTGAGAATTTAAAAGTAATTGTTTAATATTTTCCACAGTATAAAGATTTTCTTTTACACTTTGATAAGCTGTCTTCAATGCCACACTGGCTTCTTTGCTTCCATAGTAGTTATGACCAATCTGCATATATAGCTCACCTATAAAAAAAGGAATCCTTCTTCCTCCCAGCAAATAAGCTGTTCCGATCAAATCCTCTTTTTGTGGAATATAAGCTGACTTGTCCACCTTAGAGATCTGATGGGATACCTCCCACACTTCTTTGATAATTTTTTGATCATCCACCACACCTTTTCCCCATCTCATACTCTGTATTTCGATGCGAATAGGTGTATTTTCTGTCACCATCCTCTTAACTTTTTCTCCATCATGAATCACATACAACTTATCCTCAGAAATAACTGATGTACACCCATTTATCAATAAAACACTACACAATACAAGGACATATATCCCAAACTTTTTCATTTCTACCCCCTAGGTTCAACTTAATTATAGAACACAAATATATAACAATTATGATTTTAATGTAACTTTCTTGTAACTTTCAAAATAGTTTTACATTCTTCCTGTTTATTGTATGTGGATTTCTACAATAGTTCCATATCCTTTTTTACTCATAATTGCTATAGTTCCTCCATGATTTCGTATAATTTCTTTACATATAGAAAGCCCAAGACCTGTTCCTTTTACTTTTCTATTCTTATGAGACCGATAAAAAGGTTCCCATATTTTTTCAAGTTCTTCTTTTCCCATGCCTTCTCCATTATCCCGAATTCTAATAATTGTTTGTCCATTTTTTGGATATGCTTCTATTAAGATGCTTGTACAATTACTATATTTCAAGGCATTATCCACTACATTTAAAATCACTTCTTTAAATTTATTCATATCAACAAAAATTTCTACATCTTTAATCTTCTTTTCTAAAACAATATTATAATTTTTAGCTTTTATTTTTACAATTTCTAAACAATTATTTATTAAATCTGAAAGCATAACAGGTTCTTTTATAATCGCAAAGTCAAATCTTTTAAGGCTTGAAAGTTCTAAGAATTCTTCAACAAGATTAATTAGCCGCATACTTTCTGTTTCAATATAATAAATACTTTTTTCTTTAATATGATCCGGCAGCTTTTCTCTTTTTAAAACATCCGCATATCCCAATATTGCTGTAATAGGCGTACTAATTTCATGTGTAACATTATCAAAGAAAAGCTTTTGTTTCTCTTTTTCCTGTTTCAATTGAGAAATATTTTCCTGAATGGTTTCCACCATTTCTTGGAAAGAATGACTAAGTTCTTCTATTTCATCTCCTGTATGAATATTGATTTCTTTAATTTCTTTCCCTAATGCAAATTTTTTCATTGTATTTTTCAATTCTGTAATGGGAACAATCATTTTATACGAAAAAAATAACGTTATAATAAAAACAATACTAATACCGATCATCCCTAAAAAGAATGCAATTATCGTCATATTTTTTTTCATTTCATCTTCTTTTGTAAGAGGATAAATATAACCTACTGTACAAATCACATCATCTCTATATACAATTGGAATACCCATAAAAAAATATCTTTTCCCATTTACTTCTTTATAAATATAGGCTTTTTCATTTTGAAATCCTTTCTCAATTTCAGGCCGTAATGCTAAAAACTCCTCATTGCTGTCCGAATCTCCATATACATTATTGTCATAAAAAATCTGCACTCTACCCCCTACCTGATTTTTGATATATGAGGCATATAAAGATGCATCTTTTTTCTTAAAGTTATCCATATCTAATTCATCCTGTTGTGATTCAAAATACTGAGTCATATTAACTTGTGTTGTATAACTGTGATTGAGTAGATAATCTCTTATCATCACAAG
Organism: Clostridium sediminicola; assembly: GCF_050402865.1. Lineage (NCBI taxonomy): Bacteria > Bacillati > Bacillota > Clostridia > Eubacteriales > Clostridiaceae > Clostridium > Clostridium sediminicola. The sequence continues at coordinate 77,465 of NZ_BAABMF010000010.1, read as the reverse complement.
ATTGTATGAATCCAATGTTTCAATCAAACAAACACCAAAAATAAAAAGAATAGGAATAATTATTCCTATATTCATCAAAATCATTTTTTTTCGAAAGTTCATTTTCATTTATATCATTAGTTCCTTTCTTCCTCAATCTCCATCTTATATCCTACACCAAAGACCGTTTGAATATAGTTCCTACATATACCTAATTTTTTTCTGATCCTACGAATATGCATATCAATAGTCCGTGTTTCACCTATATAATCAAATCCCCATAGTATTTCCAATAACTCTTCTCTCGAAAATACCTTCCGATAATTTTCTGCAAGCACACAAACAATACCAAATTCTTTCGCTGTAAGTTTAACTTCTTTATCATTTACTTCAATGATTCTTTTTTCTTTATCTAATTTCAATTGACCCTTTTTGATAATATGTTTTTCTTCCCTATTATCCTTTTTCTGTAATATCCGTCTACGAAGTATTGCTTTAACACGAAGCATTAACTCCCTATTATCAAAAGGCTTAGTAATATAATCATCCGCCCCTAAAGTAAGCCCTAATAGTTTGTCATTAATATGTTTTTTAGCTGTAACCACAATTACAGGAATATCTTTATTTTGAAGATTTTGTAATACTTCAAAGCCATTCATTTCAGGCATCATAACATCTAAAATCACAAGATTAGGATTTTTTTCCTGAATTTTTAGTAAAGCTTCTTTGCCATCATATGCAACAATAACTTCATATCCTTCCAACTCTAAATTGATAGAGATTAAATCAACAAGTGCCTTTTCATCATCTACTACAAGTATTTTCATTTTTACCCCCCTTAAAGTTAGTTTTATATTGTTTATCATTTTTACAAATTTTGCTTAATTGATCATATTATATCAAAATAAGTAATTGCCGTCTAATTGTAGAGTATTTTATGTGTTTTGGTCAAATAAAAATTTTAGCACTATGCATAAGTATAGGCACATCGGAGATAGACCTTATGGTTCTGCGATATCTTTTACCCTCTTTATTATTCTAATAATATTATGTTCAAATAATAGAGAATCCAATTTTGGATTCTCTAACATATATTGTCTTGTATTATTATAGCATATCTTTTCATGGGATAAGTGAGAGTTTAGTACAAGTTGGTTTGCAATATTATACCATTAAACTTGCCAATTTTTGTTATATCTTTTATTTTATTGTATCGCAAACCCATTTATGATATTATTTCATTTGTATAAAACATTAAAATCATATAAACTAAGGAGGAAATTAATTTGTTTTACAAAAAAACTTTATCATTTTTATTGGTAACTCAATTATTAATTAGCGGATTACTTATTTCCACCACTAACGCTACTGTATTAGAAGGATGGAATCAAGATGGACAAGCATGGAGCTATTATACAAATGGTGTCATGCAAAAGGATTCTTGGATACAAGGTTCTATGAATACATGGTATTATATAGGCTCTGATGGAATAATGAAAGTAAACTCATGGGCTGAGGATTCAGTGGGTAATTGGTATTATTTAGGCGAGAGTGGTTTGCTTCAAAAAAGTAAATGGGTGCACCATACAAATGATAAATGGTACTATTTAGATTCAAACGGCGTAATGAAAACAAATTCTTGGGTTAAAGACTCTGCTGGTCGATGGTATTTCTTAGGTTCAGAAGGTGATATGCAAACAGGCTGGCTAAATAGAAATAATAGGTGGTATTACCTGAATACTGACGGCTCAATGCTATACAGTCAATGGATTACTATAAATGGTCAATCATTTTACTTAAACAAAGATGGTGACATGGCTGTTAATACAACTACCATTGATGGTTATAGAGTAAACGAAAATGGTGTATGGGACGGAAAGCCTGGCATAGATACTGTGGTAAGGTTTAGTGATAAAAATTTAGAGTCAGCTGTTAGAAGTGCCCTTGGTAAAGATGCTGGGATTATATATAAAAATGATGTTGCAAATATAACCGAATTAGATGCAGCGGAATTAGGAATTACTAATTTAAGCGGAATTCAAAATTTAAAAGCATTAAAAACACTTGATTTATTCAATAATTCTATTTCTGACATAACACCTTTAAGTGGATTAACTAACTTAGAAGTGCTTGATTTATCCTTTAATTCCATTAGTGATATAACAAGTTTAAAGGGATTAACTAAATTAATAGCTATGGACTTAGGTGATAATAGAATTAAATACCTAACTCCACTGAATAGTTTAACTAACTTACAAAATCTTTTCTTATATAATAATTTGATTAGCGACATAACACCATTAAGTAGTCTAAGAAATCTAACAATTTTAGACTTACGTTCAAATGCAGTAACTAACTTAGTAACATTGGAAAAATTAACTAACCTATTGGTTCTTGACTTAAGTGACAATAATTTTGAAAACATAAGTTCATTACAAAAACTATATAATTTAACTGCATTAGGTTTGTCTTCTAATAATATAACCAATATTTTATCATTGAAGGATTTAAGAAACTTAACAGTTCTCAACTTGTCCTATAATCAAATAAATGATGTAGCTACCTTAAAATCAATGACCCAATTGGCATATCTTGATATAAGCTTTAATAAATTTAGTAATGCTGATATTTCACAGTTAAGTCTTTCTTTGAAGAATTGTAAGGATCTAATATATTAGTTCTAGGAAATCAAAAAAGGATGAGATTAATCCCCTCATCCTTTTTTGATTTTCACTTGCTATCCATTTAATGTTATCCCACTATACTATTAATTTTACTAATCCATAGCTGTTATTTCCTATCCTACCTTGCTTTCATTTGTCTATATAATACATCAAATGTCTTTAGATTTACACTTATGTACATGTTATATATAAAATATGTGCATAAAATAATAACTATAGCAAATAATCTAATCTTCTTCATCTTGGATATAATCATAAATTTCTTAAGTCTAGTTATGTGATAAAATGTTAATATTATATTTTTATATAAAATTAAGCTTGCTTCATGGCCTTTTATTGCAGTTAACACTATAATTTTAGCGTTCATAGTATATACTGTATAATCAGAAAAATTTGGAGATGAATAAATGGAATGTAAATACCCAACTATGGCTATGGCAAATATAAAAGGAGGTCCATTAAGACCCCAAATTGAAGGAATAGTAATTATAAGAGATATGCCCTGTGGTGCTTTTGTATTCGCTAATATACAGGGACTGCCACTTTACAAACCTGCAAAAAAGGATAAAGGACCTATAGGACCTTTTGGATTTCATATTCATGAGTTTGGAAATTGTAAAGTAGGTAAAAGTGACAAACCCTTTATGGATGCAGGTGGTCACTGGAATCCGACAAATCAACCCCACGGTAATCATGCTGGAGATTTACCAGTACTTTTTTCAAACAACGGAATATCTATGATGGAGTTCTTTACTAATAAATTTAAGGCTAGCGACGTAATCGGAAAATCCATAATAATTCATGAAAACCCTGATGATTATAGATCACAACCTTCAGGGAATGCTGGAAGAAGACTGGCCTGTGGAGTGATAGAAGCCTGCTTCTCTTATTTCCCTGAAACTTAATTCAATATTTCTAACTTTTATCCTACTTGCAAAGAATTAAGGAACATTTAAGAAATATTTATCTAAACTCATTTAACGTAACTAATGACTTAATAGTAAATGCTTTTGAAAATTCATATCATTAAGTTTGCTTTATACAAAAACAAAGATTAAGACTTTTATAAAGAATATTATAGAATCCTTAATCTTATTTTTTTATTAATCAGATTTTGCCATGGACCATGAAAGCAACACGCTTTATTAATCGTCTTCAATTGAGAAAAAATATAATTTATATAAAGTTGATTTGTCAAAGAAGAAAAACGTTCCTAAAAATTATTAAAAGATAATATTAATGCAAACTCAAATGATTTTTCTGTTAAATCGTCTATATAACATAATAATCCAAATCAATGATGTCAAGATAAAAGGTATAAAATACAGATATTCTTCATCAAATATTACTTTTCCAGCCCAAAAAGATGGTAAAAATCCGGCCGCATACTGAATCACTTTATCACCCAAGAAAAAAGGTAATGGAAAGCCAAGTATTAGTATATTAGATATTTTTGTAAGTGCCATCCCTTCAACCCTATTAGATGAAAGTGATACAATTAACATACATATTGTCATGCTAATAATACTAAAGAGTAATGTATATATAATACTTTGAAAAATTGTTATTCGGGATATGGAAAAAAAATAACTAACTACCGTTCCAAACACAAGGGATATGGCAGTAGGCAACCCCAATCTAGATATAAGGTAGCCCTTTTTACCAAGAGGTGTAACAGAAAGATATATAGATATATTATTATCTATCTCTTCAAGTATAACCATTGCACCTATAAATGAATAGATAAGTGGAGTTATTGACACAATCAAAATATCTGCCAAAAGAAAATATGACTGATTAGCTATTCTGGGGATAACTAATCTTAATAAAGTACCTGAAAGTATTGGTGTAAAAAGCATAACTGCCAACATGTAGTCTTCACCAATTTCTTTAATATATTGTCTAAATGAATAATAGAAAGCCTTCATAGTTTTGCACCCCCTATTTGAACAAACGCCTTATTAACAGTTTTTATACATATAAACCATGCTAATATGATCCATATCAGTAAAATAAATATCAAAATAGAAGGATTGCTTTCGTTGCCATATATTAATCTTATAGCGCATATCCCAGGATGTAATATAATATTTACTTCATTTATACCTAATTGTAGCAAAACAGGCGGAACAGTAAATAATATTTGAAATGGCACTGTTGCAATTATAAATTGATTCAAACTATTGATTCGAAAGGCAACAATAATTCCAATGATGGAAAATAAAATAGAGGATAATAATACACTTGCAATTACATAATGATAACGATTGATGTTAGCAAAAACCGAAATCGAAAAACCTACAATAGTGCTAATAAATGATATAGATATTAATTTTGCAAGAATATATTCTTTAATTGTAACAGGAGAAATAGCAATCGAATCTAATACTCTCTGACTTTTTTCTAGTAAAACAATTGCCCCCATGAAAAACATTCCTATAGCTGCAGGATCAGAATAAATCATAATTGAAGCAATTGCTCTTTTCCATTCAATAGGTAAAAATGACAAGATTACAACATAAAAAACCGTAAACACTAGATATAAAAAATAAAACCCATATTTAAATTGAAAGTGTATATCGGCCAAGGTAAGCTTTAAAGCTCTCATTTAAGTTCCCTCCCCGTCACATCCATAAAAATATCACTTAATGTTGGCTCTAAGCTATGTATTGTTAGAACTTTTCCCGAATTAATAAGCTGACATAATTTTTTATCTTTATGAGTTTGTGAAAGGTTACATTCTGCAAAAATTTCTTTGTTATTTTCTATATATGAGTACATAAGCTTTGATGCACCTTTTTTCATAATCAGATTCCTCGGTGTATCAAGAGCCTTTATTTTTCCATCAACAATAAAGGCAACATGATCACAAAGTTCTGTGGCATCTGTCATATTATGTGTTGTAACAATAATAGTTTTTCCGTTCTTCTTTTCTTCAAGAATTAAATCTTTCATAGTCCTCCCATTTGCAGGGTCCAAACCGCTTATAGGCTCGTCTAAAAAAATGATTTCTGGATTATGAATCAATGCTTTTACAAAATTCAATCTTGATTTCATTCCTTTAGAATACTCAGATATTTTTTTCTCAGCATCATTTAGAAGACCAACTGAGTTTAAAAGCTTATCTACATCTCTAAGTTGATTAGAATATAGTGAACCAAAGAACTTTAAATTTTGCCTTCCAGTAAATTTATCGTATAGACTTGGAAATTCAAAATCCACACCAATTTTTTGGTAAAAATTATTAGTCCTATGCTTAACTTCTGTTCCGTTTACAACTACTCTACCGGAATAGTTTAGTATTAGTCCTGTAAGAATTTTTTGCAACGTACTTTTCCCAGCTCCTGATGGACCAAGGAATCCAAAAATTTCACCTTTTTTTACACTAAAATTAATATTTTCAATAAAAGGACTCTTTGTATAACTAAATGAAACTTTTTCTACTGTAATCATCCATTCTACACTCCTTATTAAAGCAAAGTAGCTTCTAAACATATATTACCATTAATTACCTAAATTAACAAAATCAAATTTGTCATCTTTGATTCCTCACTAGGACCTCCTACAGCTCAAGCGATAACTTGCAGTTATTACCACTGCACCTAGAGTACTACCAAAAACTAGAAACAGAGTGGATAGTTTTTGGATTCTAAGAAATATTCAAATGATTTTTATTTGAATTTTGAAATCAATTAGTATAAAATATTATAATTGAGTAAATATAGAAGTAAAAGGAGACATAGTTATGAATAAATTTAAAATACGAGTAGCAAATTTAGAAGATGCGAATGAACTCGAACAATTAATGCAAGCAGCTTACTCTATATATGATGAAATTTTAGATGGGATAGTACTTCCTCCAATGCATGCAGATTATAATGAAGAAATTGCTGACTATCCAACTTGGGTTATGGAATATGAGAATCATTTAGCTGGTGGATTGATCATGTATTTTGATGAGAAAGATGCCTGTTTATCCAATATTGCTGTTCACCCTAAGTACAAAGGACAGGGCTTAGGCAAAATATTAATTAGTTTTGCTGAAACTATTGCAAGAGAAAAAGGTTACAACTCCTTAAGTTTAGCTACTCATATAAAACTACTAAACAACATCAAGTATTATAAAAAATTAGGGTTTGAAGAAATTGATAGAGATGAAAATAAAGTCTATTTCACAAAAATTTTAAAGTAATCATTTTAAGACACCCGCACTTAACCAAACTATATTTTCTTTACATAGATGGATGTAACTTTCATAGTTCCAAATCCATCGATTTTACAATCTATATTGTGATCATCCGCATCAATAAGCTTGATATTCTTGATCTTTGTTCCCATCTTTAATGGATTTGAACTTCCTTTAACTTTAAGGTCTTTTATTACTGTCACAGAGTCTCCATCATTTAAGATATTTCCGTTAGCATCCTTATGAACTCTTTCCTCAGCTTTTATTGTTTCTTCGTTCCACTCATGGGCACACTCTGGACAGACAAATAAAATAACAAGCTATCATAATTTTCAATTTCTTTATAGTTTTTCTCATGAGTCAGGTGTGCTACTGGGCGCAAAGTGCCCCAGTTGCTCCAGCTTATACCCCTAAAAGTTTATCTTTTAATTGTTTTTCAATATTGTGTAATTCTACTTCAGCCTCTTTACGTTTTTGACGGCCTTCTGTTTGTATACGAAGTACTTCATCAATAGTTGAAATCAATGATTCATTTGTAATTCGAAGAGTTTCAATATCAATAACTCCGCGTTCAGATTCTTTAGCTGTTTCTATAGTAGCCATTTTCAGTTTTTCTGCGTTCTTACGCAAAAGTTCATTTGTCATATTTGTCACTTCATTTTGAGCTTTAACTGCATCTTTAGAATGAGAAACTCCAAGTGCTAAAACAATTTGACTTTTCCAAAGTGGGATAGTATTTACAATTGTAGATTGTATCTTTTCTGACATTAAAGAATCATTATTTTGAATTAAACGAATTTGTGGAGCCATTTGAAGCGAAATCATTCTTGTTAACTCTAAATCATGAATTTTTTTCTCAAAGCGGTTACAAAGAGATTTAAAATCATTAATTTCCTGTGCATCTTCTGGAAGTAAACTAGTTTCAGCTTTTTTCACTAAGATTGGTAGTTCTTCTTTTTCTAATTTTGAAAGTTTCTTTTTCCCTGCTAAAATATACATAGAAAGTTCCTTAAAATACACCTTATTTATTTCATACATTTTATCTAGCATAGCAATATCTTTTAAAAGTTGTATCTGATGTTTTTCAAGCATAGTACAAATTTTGCTTATATTGCCTTCTACTTTCTCATATTTCCTTTTCATCTTAGAAAGTTTTTCTTTAGGTTTCTTAAATACTCCTAGAAAACCTCTTTTTTCATTTTCATCGGTGGTTTCAAAATTCTTTAACTCACCTACTATATTTGAAAGCATTTCACCTACTTCACCTAAATCTTTAGTTTTTACATTATTTAAAGCTGTTTCAGAAAAATCCGAAATTTTCTTTTGAGTTCCAACTCCATATTGTAGAATTGAATTAGTATTAGTTATTTCAATTTTATCTACAAATTCATCAACCATCTTCTTTTCTTCTTCTGTTAAATTGCTATCTTCAATTACTTCTTCTTTTTTTTCTTCTTTTACTTCAATAATTGAATCCTCTTCTTGAAATGGTTCAAATGTTAAGCTTGGCACTACATCAGTATTTTCTTTAAATTCACTAGTCAATTTAAAATTCACTCCTTTTTTAGTTACTTTTGAAAATCATTTTTAGTCAATCCTTCTTGTTTAAACAATGTTCTAAGTACAGAAATATCTGTAGAAACGTCTAAAGATAATTCCTCAAATAAATCATCTAATAACTTTTCAAAAGCAATATTTATAAGATCAATACTCTTTTCAATTTCATTTTTTGTGTTCTTTATATTATCTCCCTCAACTGGTTGATCATTTAACTCCTTGTACCCATTAACTAACTTTAAAGTTATTGGAAGATAATGTGTAGTAAATTTTCTAACCTCTAGTAACTTTTTAGGGTTTTTCTCTACAAAATTAATTATTTCACTGACAATATTCTTTAATCTTTGCAACTTTATTGATATTTCTTTGTTAGATATAGCATTACTTACATTTTTTATCTGTTCAATATAGTTCTTTACCATTTCAATTGTATATATTAGTTCTTCATTTTCAGGATCATTTATATTTTCGTTTAATTTCTCTTTTTTAAGTTCTTCTTCTTTACGTTTTTTATAATTTTCTTGTGATATTAAATAATTTTGATAAACTTCATTACTTAGCATAAAGTATGTTTTTTCTTCATTAATATATGCTTCTTTAAACATACCTAAGTCAGTCATTTTTCTTAAATCTTTAGCAACAAATTTTTTCTTTTTTCCTGTAGCTATAGCTAATTGTTGAATTGAACAATAATTTTCACCATCAAGTAAACTTACATACTGATTAAAACGCTTTACTCTTTTTCTTAAGCTTTTACCTTTTAAAATCATAGCTATATTTAATCCTAAAAAAGTAAGTAGAATTGCTGACACCTTAAAATTATCTAAAAATCCAATAACAAAGAATACAATGAAAAGAATACTTAATACTCCTACACCCATACTTCCAAATATTATGTGAATTATTCCTGATATTCTTCCAGCTGGTTTTTTAGAAATATACATTGACTTTTTATATTTATTTTGTGTTTCATTCTGCATTTTTTCATTAAATTGCTGTGATTTATTCTTTAAATTCATTTTTACATTATCTAAAGTGCTTTCAGCTTTACTACTAATATTTTTCTTTAACGTAACAAAGTCTATAGCATCCAAAGCATTCTTTACTGTATCTTTAATTTGATCTTCTAAATCTGGAAAATCCTTTTTATTCATATAATTCCTCCAAATTATTTATCATAAAACCTGTACACACCGTTCTCAAATCCTCTATTTTCTGAAGCCTGTTTTGCTGTGATTTTATATAGTAATTATCATTTTCATGATAGCATATTTTTGAATAATTGTAAAAACAAACACCATGTAGTGAGGAGAATACTTATTATATATGACATTTATCACAATATGAGCAAGCTTCTTCAGTTTCATTTTAAGAGGTAAATGAAAAGGACCTAATTAATAGATTGTAATAATTTAATAATCCATTAATTAGGTCCTTTTCGTATTAGTCGCATGATTGCTCTTACCTCTCTTAAAAGAAGTCACCCATCATTTCTTTCATATGTTTTAACATTGGTAAGTTCTTTCTAAGTTCCTCTTTTGGCACATCACTTGGCAATTTATCAAGATAGTCATTTAACTTCTTCTCATCACTACTTAAATAAATATTAATCAATTCTTCCATTGTAGATTCATCAAGTGATGCAAAGAATAGTTCCACTGCGTTATTATTGTCCATTTTAAAACCTCTCCATTTAACTAAACTATATTTTCTTTACATAGATGGATGTAACTTTCATGGCTCCAAATCCATCGATTTTACAATCTATATTGTGATCATCCGCATCAATAAGCTTGATATTCTTGATTTTTGTTCCCATCTTTAATGGATTTGAACTTCCTTTAACTTTTAGGTCTTTTATTACTGTCACAGAGTCTCCATCCTTTAAGATATTTCCGTTAGCATCCTTATGAACTCTTTCCTCAGCTTTCATTGTTTCTTCGTTCCACTCATGAGCACACTCAGGACAGACGAAGAAAACACCGTCTTCATATGTATATTCTGAATTACATTTAGGGCATCTAGGTAGTTGTTTCATCTATTTTCCTCCTGCAGTTTTATTTCCATACTTGATTTCAAACTATTTTATACTACCATATGAATCTCAATATAACAAGCTGTCTAACCTATGATTCGTTGACTAAATTGCAAGTATATACCATTACTCTTGCATTATTTGATTTATTAATGTATTTATGGTAGAATTTTTAATGTAAATATATTTCATAATGAATAATTACATATCTATACTTTCACAATTCCTTTTTTATAATAACAAAAAAAAAATCAGTTTATAGGAGGCACAAATGAAAAAAACGAAATTATCTACTAAAGTAATTATAGCTATGATACTAGGACTTATTTTAGGCTTACTTTTTAATCCACAAATATCAGTTTTGCCTGAAAGTTTGTACAAGCTCCTAGAAACATATGCATTTACCCCTATCGGTAAAATATTTATTAATGCAATAAAAATGCTAGTTGTTCCTATGGTATTTATATCTTTGGTAAATGGTGTTACTCAAATTAACGATATAAAAAAATTAGGTCGTGTAGGTGGAAAAACTATAACTTTCTATCTATTAACTACCTCTGTTGCTATAATAGTTGGCTTATCTCTGGCCTTAATTATTCAACCTGGTGCAAACAGCGTATTAGCTTCTGATACTGCTGTATATGAAGTAAGCAAAACTGTTAACTTCGTAGATGTTTTAGTAGACATGGTTCCAACAAATCCATTAAAAGCAATGGTTGAGGGAAAAATGCTGCAGGTTATAGTATTTAGTTTACTTCTTGGAGTTGCTATTAATAGTGTTCCAAAAGAAAAATCAAAAATTATCATAAATATATTTGATTCTGCTAATTATATTATTCTAAAAATGATTGATATTGTAATGTTAATGGCCCCAATAGGTGTATTTGCCTTATTAATCAAGGTTGCTGCCACTCTTGGACTTGACTCACTTGTTAAATTGAGTCTGTATATGATAACAGTTTTATTATGTCTATTTATACATTTAACTTTAGTTTATACAGGTAGCTTACTTATTTTTACAAAGTTAAATCCAATAATTTTCTTCAAAAAATTCTGGAATGTTATGACTCTAGCATTTAGTACATCTAGTTCTAATGCTACTTTACCTGTTACTATGGAAACTGTTGAGAAAAATTTCGGTGTACACAAAAGTATTTTTGGCTTTACTTTACCGTTAGGGGCTACTATAAACATGGATGGAACCGCTATAATGCAAGGGGTTGCTACAGTGTTTATTTCTCAAATTTTTAATGTTGATTTAACCTTATCTCAACTTTTAACTGTAGTTTTAACAGCTACTTTAGCATCCATTGGAACTGCGGGTGTTCCTGGTGTAGGAATGATAACACTTTCTATGGTACTTTCTTCTGTTGGACTACCAGTAGAAGGTATTGCACTTATTATTGGAGTTGATAGAATTCTTGATATGTGTCGTACAGTTGTTAATGTAACTGGAGATACTGTGGTTACTCTGATTGTAGCTAAAAGTGAAAATGAGATTGATAAAGAAAGTTTCTACAGCGATAAAAACCTTATGGTAGAAAATAATGCATAATTTCTGTATCAAAGAAGGCAGTCCAATGTTGGGCTACCTTCTTTGTTTATTCATATTTACCTGGAAACCTATTTTTCGCACAACCTGTCTGGAGTGGTTGCGAGTATTATTCAGTAATATAGGCAAAATAGAAATGTATAAAAAACATGTCATAGGGAATTTACATATTTGATACAAGAAGCTTTTCAATTTGATAATGAAGTGTCTAATTAAAAGCTATAAAACCATGGAGGTGATAAAATGAGTTTTAAGATTATCGCAGACTATCATACTCATACTAAAATTGCAAAGGGACATATTCCCTTATTTAATATTATTTTTGGGGAACATGCAAAAGGAAGTATTGAATCAAATGTTAAAGCTGGAATAAAAAGAGGATTAAAAGAAATCGCCATAACAGACCATGGTTATAGGCATGTTATCTTCGGCATGAAAATAAATCAATATGAAAAAATACGTAAAGAAATTGATGATTATAATAAGAGTTCATTATTGAAAGAGAATAACTTTAAGATTCTACTTGGCGTAGAATGTAATATTATTACTAAAAAAGGTGATATAGATATTAAAGATGAAATAATTGATTACCTGGACATAATTTGTGTAGGTTATCATCCTGGATCACTACAAAATCCATTTTTATTGAGGAATTATACAGAAGCTGCAATCAATGCTATTAAAAAATATGAAATTACAATACTTAATCATCCTTTAGAGCATGTTAACCCAGATATTATCGAAATTGGAAAGGTTGCTGTTGAAAGAAATACTGCTTTGGAAATTAACAGAGGTCATAGGAATATGGATATTGAAACAATAAAAAGGATGAAAAATATGGGGGTTAAATTTTCATTAGGAAGTGATGCACACAAATCGGAGGATGTAGGGTGTTTTGGTAAAGCTTATGATATTGCAGTTGAAGCAGGCCTTACAGATGATGATATTATTAATGCTAATGGAAGTGCCCATAGCTCAATGAAATTATTATGAAGCGTTTTCAAAGAATAATTATTATCAATGGTTAATGCATATACTACAATTATTAAAACAGAACAAAAAAAGGAATCAGGTGATTTAAATGATATACATATATAATTGTTATGGAGGTACCCACTCCTCTATTTTAGCAGTTGCTTATCACTTAAAAATGCTAGATGAAACCAAAGAACCGACCAAGGATGAAATATTGGAGTTACCTAACTTTAATAAGTTAGTATATGGAAATTGTGGAGAACTTTTTTATTATGGAAGTGATGAAGATGGAAATCAAGTCTATACTGTAGGCAGGGGACGTTCTAAATTTTTAATACCAGGATTATTTAATTTAGCTACTATGTTTCACAAACAAAATGTATTAAATGAGAAAATTATATTTTCCAATACGTCGCCAACTGTTCCATTACCAATGACTTTTGGTGGATTGTTTTCTAGATGGCTAAAAATTGATTTTATAGGAGTGCCCTTGCTTGTAAAGGGAGCAAAACAATCATACAAGAACGTTATAAAACTCGTAAATCACACAAAGAGGGCAGCAAAGGAAGATATGTCTGGGGTTATTATTTTAGATAACAATGAATTTAAGAAAAAATGATTTTTAACTATTATAGATGTTAGCAAGCTCGTCGGCAAATCCTCCTCGCTACAAGGTCCGGACCTAGTAAACAAATTTTCAATAACTAACAAATATTTAATTAGGTCCGGGCATTTAGCGACTGAATCGCAGCTAAAGGAGCTTGCTATTCACGCACATACATTTTTCCTTCCCAACCATGTCGAGCATATAGATACTTAAATTCTTTATCGCCCTTAATCCTATACAAATCCAGCACTCTTGTTCCATCTGGCCATGCTCCTTTACCGATATGAAAACTTTTGTCAGTACCATTATATGGTGTATCTCCCCAAACATAGGAAACATCATCTATTATAATCTTTTGCATTTCAGGACCATAAATAGTCCCAACAATCTTATTCCGCTGTATGAACCAAAAAAGCAAACACATAACAACGCATATAATAGCAATTAAGAATTTATATTTTTTTTTCATAAAAAACGTTCCTTTCTCTCATGGATAATGTAAAATTTATTAATAATTCAATAGTATCGAATGACCTTCTGCGAAAGCACTTTCATTGAAAAAGTAAACATAAAAATACTCTTCGTCATTAATAAGCTGTCTTTCTACAATTGGATTCCCTTCATAATCCACACCAACTTTTTCAAGAATCATATATTTTGTTTCATCTCTCACTTCAATACTACTAGGTATATTATTACTATAGATTTTCTGTGTAATGACCTGATCGTCATCATCATCCATCTGTTTTAAAACATAATACTCCGCATCAATAACACTTTCAATATTAACTTTTACTTTAAAGCTTTCAGAGGATTCACTATTCCCTTCACGAATCGTGTGATTCTCTGATAAGAACATAGACATAGCACCACCGCCACATTCACCATCCATAGATATTCCTGATCCTGAAGTAAGATATATCTCACCTTCACCCGTCTGGTAAACCGGATTCAATACAGCCAAAATCATAGGCTCATTTTTCGCAAAAATAGTACCTTCTATTTCTTTACCATCATCGTCAACACTTACATGTATCTGAGTGATCTGATTACTATTCCCAACACGGTTATAACTTTCTCCATCCTTTTCGTAACTGGCATCTATAAACAAGACACCCTCATAATCTTCAAAAACAACATCATTGTAATTATTTTCGTCAATTGTTCCAAATACTCTTCCTTCATATTTACTGTCTAAAACAACTTCTCCACCTTGAATCAATTTGTTACTATTTTCTGATGCAAACGCCTCAATATCGTATAAATCAAGGTGTTCTTCTGTCACAAAAACCCCTACTAATTTGTCCTCTCCATTAGGACTTCCAGCTTCTTCTACAGCAAGCTGACATCCAGAAAATATAACGGATATCAACACTAAGCATGCAATAATTTTCTTATTCATCTTCGTCCTCCATTCTCCCATCAAATTTCAATATGTCACCCAACTCACAATCCAAATAATAACAAATTTTATTCATTGTATTGAACCTTATCCCTTTTGCCTTACCACTGCGCAATATAGATAGGTTCGCCTCTGTTATGCCTATCAAAGAGCATAGTTCTTTGGATGTCATGTTTTTTTCTTTCAACATTTCTGTTAAATATACCTGAATTGCCATACCTACCTCCTAAACAAACAAATCCATTTCTTCTTTTATCTGTGAGCTGTGCGCAAAATACTTTGCAAGCAACATTGTTATTATGACAATTAAAAGAGATGTAAGTGGTATATCAAGATGATAATCACTGTGAATCAGCTTTGCACCTGCTATTAATTGCAGTACATTTATAATAATGGATGCAGCAACAGTTACCATGATGGCTTTTTTGCATTTATTTCCTAACTGAACTGCCTTTTCTACCACTTCATGGCTATATCTTTCAACTTTTAATTCCTGTACCAAGTCAAATCCAGCTAAAACAATTAGAATTTGATAAAACAGTGGAATCATTTTATTGCCTTTTCTTAATATAATAAATAAATGCGTAAGGGAAAAATCAATACCCTCCATTGTATTAGCAGCTTCAATATTTTTCATTTCCCTAATAATCTCCAATGGCATTATAAAAGTTAATGTCAGTACTAAAATAACCGCAAATACAACCAGCATTACTTCAAGATCAATAAGCAGTTTGCTAGTCATCTCAGTTTGAAATCTACGAAGCAGTCGAAGAATTGCATATCCAATTAGGACAATATATACAACGCTTGAAGTCCCCATTTTCCATGACCCGCTAAGTCTAGCTGGAACTAATATACCTTCCGCCAAGCCAGGATTAATCATATAATACATACTGACAAACAAGAGAACACACAATAATATAAGTAGTATATCCTCACTTTTGTGCAAGCCTTTTTTAATTCTTAGACTCAGTAAAATTAAAGGCGCTATGCAAAACAACACATAAGCTATCCAAGCTATAACATTCCCAAAGGGACCACTTAATGACATTGTTCTGACCAGATAACCTATTTGTACAAATGGAAAGGAAATTATACTGTCATAACCAATCACATGATCTTTCATCAGAAATAAAGTGATTAAACAAATCAAACCCTCTCCTATCAAGAAACTATTTAGCCTTTTATTATCCATAATCCACCCCACTATTATTGTTTTACGATAATTATAATATTAGTATATCACTAAAATTATTGTTTATCAATAATTTATGAATGTATGTTTGTAGCTCCTGAGGAATGGTTGCGAGATCTTTAGGTTGCACTTGCTATGAAGATAAAATCAATTCTCTTTTTTTATAAAAAATGATATAATTTGATCATAAAATACTTTTTTAGAAGGTAATTAAAATAGGAGTGATCATATTTGGAGTCAAATATTTTGAAAAAACATAACGATGAATGGAATAATTTACTACTACTAAATAAATTCGCCTTAAGCGAAGTTAGTACCAAATTAAATATACTAAATGAAGAATTTCAGTTTATACATTCCCATAACCCTATTGAGCATATTAAATCCCGTATAAAATCTACGGAAAGTATTCTATCCAAGGTAGAGAGAAAGGGTCATAAAGTAACCGTTGAAAATGCACAAAAATATATCCACGATATTGCCGGAATCAGAATTATTTGTTCCTTTACATCGGATATTTATAACATATATAAATTAATAGAAAAACAAAATGATATTAACATTATCGAAATAAAAGATTACATCAAAAATCCAAAGCCTAATGGGTATCGAAGTTTACACCTTATCGTGGAAATCCCAGTATTTCTGTCATATAGAACAGTCCCTGTAAAAGTAGAAATACAGATCCGAACCATTGCAATGGATTTTTGGGCAAGCCTTGAGCACAAAATTTTTTATAAATTTAACAAAACTGTTCCAACTAATATGACAGGACAACTAAAAGAATGTGCTGACGTCATTACTCATCTTGACTATAAAATGCTAGATATAAAAAACAAAATGGAGGAATATAAGTAAGATTAACTAAATTCCGAATAATTTAGAATATTCTCTCTCTATCTTACTCGGAATTTAATGGTATTTTATGTTATTAAAGAAGTAAGGGGATGAGATTATTGAAACTAATACATAATAAAAAAATTGATGGTATAAAAGCATTAGCTTCCTTTTATTCTCTAATACCCAAATTATCTATAACAATTTCACCTTCTTCACTTTTATTAAAGACAAAACTTAGCTTATTAAGTTTACTTGGATTAAATGCCTTATTTACTTTTTCAAAGTCAGAAAGTTTAAACTCAAAACTTTGTAACACTACTTGAGACATTGGAAAATAATCTCCAAAGGAACCTTTTCCAATTTTCCCTTCAATTTTTGGCAGTAAATATGAAAAATAACTCAGCGGTAATTCTGCTGTATTGTTTTTACTATCATATACTTTTATAGTAAAATCCAATAATTGTTCTTTATCATATTCTTCATCTTTTTCATAGTCTTGTGCTGCCGAAAAAACTATTGTACTAGATTCATCAACTTCAAATTCTCCTGGTATATCTACTGTATAGGATGGGATTTCATCTATCTCTTCTTTATCCCACCCTAGATAAACTACCTTTGTTTCCAGTTTACCTGTTTTAGAATCAGGCTGTTTTTCTTTCCAAACAGTTAAATTTTCTCCTTTAATTTCACAATTTTCGTATTCACCAGTAGTAACATCTATATCCTCTTCAAAGGTACATATTAATTTTGTATTAGAATCTTCATAATTATTTATATAAATAGTATCAGGAAGCCATTGTTTTGCATATCTTATATCTCTAAACAGTTGAGAATATTCTATTTTATCCTTTAAGGTTGATTCTAGAAAAGCTGTAACCATAATCTCAACAATTTTCTCCTGTGACTCCTTTGGCATAAGTTGTTTTCTATTATTTAAAGATGAAGCAAATCCTGATATATCTGAACGTCCCCAACTTGTATTAAATTGACCATGATTAGCCCCATATATATATAATGATGCTTTAAAATATTCTTTTTCCCCTGTAAATTTAACTCTTTCATATTGATTAGCACCATCAAAATTTATTACATCCATATCATGTGCTCCATGTAATACAAAGTAATTCACATCAGTTAATGAAGTAGCTGTGCCACATGGCTTGTACTGTCCATCTGTTGGTGCAACAGCAACAACAGAGCGTATATTAAAATTGTAATCCAATTTAACATTAGCATTATCTGGATAGTATTTAAGCTTATTTAAAGCTGCTGCCACAGCTGCTGCCTCTCCACCTCTTGAATGTCCCATTACAGCAATAGAATTCATATCTACTTTTTTATAAAATATACTCTGTGATGAATTATTCCACTTTTGCCAAAGATTAATGTGTTCTAAAAGAATCCACCCCCTTGCATCATTTTCCTCCTTAAGACCTTTAAATCCTAAATAGTCATTATAACCCAAAGTAAGATTTAAAAAGTTCTCTTCTACTGAGACAAAAATATATCCCTTACTAGCTAATAGCTTTCCTAAATAATCATATCCACCATCTGAATAATCTACCATATCGTGATTTCCATGTACCATAACAACTAATGGAAAAGCCCCTTCCCCTTCAGGATACCACACACTCCCATTTAATGGCATATTTTCCGAATCGAATCCTAAATATTTTGTCCTTCCTTTAGACCATCCTTCAACAAAGGAGGAACCATCGACAGTATGTGTTTTAATATCTACTTTATCACCAAATTCCTTTCGATTTAAATCATTACCACTTCCATAATAAATCCTATTTACTTTATAATTTCCATACTTTCCTGGGGTAAGTAACTCTAAAGTAGTTTGAGAAGTATTTTTATATTCAGAAAAATATTTTGGGAATTCAATGTTACTTCCTTCACTGCCAATCCAAAATATTCCAATTGCACCTATAGATAGCGATGATACTATCCCCATTGAGATAAAAACCTTTTTAGTAATTCCATAGTTTTTAAAACTGCCCTTTTTAATGGAATATATACATGCTCCAAGTATTGAAGTGAATATGGCTATACTTAAAACTACACATATTACTCTAAAAATTAATACTGTAATAAAAGGCGAACCCAATAATAACAATGAACCAATTAAAACGCCAACATATATTGGTGGAATCTTCTTAAGGAAATAACTGATAATTGTAACTACTGTCCCTATTATGAATACTAATAGAACACAAGATATTATATACTTTATAAAATCAAAAAAACTTCCGTAGGATACAGCATTATATACCCCTACAATGAAAACAATTGTAGAAACTAAAAACAGCGATAATACTGCACCTTTCCATGGATTATTGCCAATTATAAATGGTTTCTTTAATGATCTAAAAATTCTTAAGGATAAATCTTTAAACCTTTTTTTCAAAATCCTCACCCCTCTAATACATTTATTTCTGAAATATTAATTTTATTACTGGCTATTAGCAAGCTCGTCAAGGTTCTATTAGGTCATATTTAAAGAAGAATGTGATTTAACCCTAATTAAAAACTATACCTGCTTTATTAAGTTTATATATTTCTATACTAATTAATGTTTTTCTCCAACTTCATTATTATTGTGTCAACACCAGCAGGATTTTTTCCACCATCTTTATAATCTTTAAATCCTAATTTCATATATAACTTTCTTGCAGCTTCACCATCTTTCACATTAGAAGAAAAAGTCTGCACAAATATAGGTCTTTTGTTATCTAAACAATCAATTGCAGCTTTTAATAATTCATAACCATATCCTTTTTCACGACATTTTTTCTTAACCGCTAACCAAACTATTTCATTTTCATCTTTATTAATTGCAATTATCCCATTAATATCATTATTATTAGTATTTATAATACAAAAAGCTGATAAATTAGATATGCATTCTTTTATTCCATTTTTGAAATCTTCACATCCCACCATTTCACCAAATAATGGTTCGACCTCTCTAGCTAATTCTAACCATGTATTGAAATCTTGTTCTGTAACAAATCTAATCATAAATGACCTCTCTTTCTATATTTAATACTTAAACTAATCATGTCTTTCCACATACTCAAAATATTGTATTCTCTTAAAAAATTATACTAGTTTTTTCAATAATTACAACATAATATTTTACAATTATATCATTGTAATTATTCTTTTCAATAATAATAAGAGAGCCTTGCATATACAAGACCCTTTTCTGTTACCCCATTAACTCTTTCATTATCTTTTCCAATAACATTTATTAGTTCATCTTCTATTACTAGTTTTGCACTATATGCTTTACTACCATGTTTGTCGTACTGACCACATATGTAGCCTCATCTATTCTTTTTATAGTGATAGCAAGCTCGTCGGCAAATCCTCCTCACTACGAGGTCCGGGGCATTTAGCGACTGAATCGCAGCTTCAGATTAGATTCATATATTAATTATTCTTGTAAGACATATATAAAAATAAATTTAATGGAGTCAATATATCTTTTTTCATTTTAGTTTTATGATATAATAAATCTCAAGCAAAATTACATTAACATATGTACAGATCTTTTAACGAGGGTAGGGTAAGAAAATGAAAACAATATTTATAAAAAATGAGTCAATGAATTTTTGGTGGGGCGAATATGGTTTTACACAGATTTGTGATGAAGAAGTTAAAATGTCCTATGAAGAAGCAGTAGAGATGGATAGAGAAATGGGAATATGTGAAGTACACCTTATGCTAGGAAAGTGTACTTCGGAGAATGCTCATTTAGATATCGTTTAATTCCTTACCTTATTTTCCTTCTTCAATCTCTAACTTATTCACAAAGTCCATATTGTAACGCACAGCACCGTGGTCTCTAAATATCGTGGCTTTTGTTATGCGGATTGCCAAAATAACGCAGTTTTCATTCTGTTCATTGTTTGCCTGGTCGTACCAATCGATAAATGCATTGCGAAGTTTAGCCCTTATTTCAGCATTTTTCGGGTCTAAAACCCATCCGAGGTTTTCGCCAACCCCACTTCCGGAAATCCCCTCGAAACAAACCGCAAATGCAACCGCTTTGTTTTGAGCTATCTGCTGCATCTTATTTGATTTTGCCCAAGTAGTAACATAAAACACGCCGTCTTCATAATAAGCGTCCACTTCACGTACATAAGGACAGGGGACTCCGTCAGCGCTCGGTTCCATTGCGATGGTTGAGAGAGCAATAACATTATCTTTTCCGTTACCGCAACTTTCTTCGATTAATCTTAATCCTTCTTCGTATCTGCTCATCCTTAACTCCTCCTCTAAATTTTTCATCATTATAGCCTGGCGAATTATATTACAGCTTCAGCCACAAAGCGGGGCGAACACCGCCTCTACACATGCCTTCGCTGATGTTGCCTTTCAATATATTGTTTCCTTGGATACCTATATTACCATCACCGTGGACGTATACAGCCTTTATATTAACGCGCCCAGGCGACCGAAGCCACCACCACCATATTCCACTCTTATACATGGCAATTCGCTTGCTATTATTTTGGTCTTTTCTTTGGAACCAATATCTTTGATTTTTCCCCGGATTTAGCAGTTTTGAACTGCTATCACCGAAATATTGGCACACTGCTTCCTCAATACTTAATAAAAATATTCTGTCTTGCGTATCTTCCCCACCTTTTGAACCATACCACTGATTGTCGAGGTTTTTGTTTAATACTGGTATTATTCTTGCTTTATCAATTGCGTCGAATTTGTTATAAAATTCACTGTTAAGATATTTTCTTAACGAGCAGTCTGCCCATGTTATATCCTTATAAGCATCATGATAAGCACGTTGTTCTATAATACATTCGGTTATAATCAATGCCACATTGTTTTGTATGTCAAGCACTCTCCAATCGTAACAGCCAAATGATATTTTATCTCCTACTTGCATATTTACCTCCCATACCTAATATAAATAATCTTTTAAAATGTAGGATTGCTGGAATTCTGACTCTTGAATTTTCGTTACAGTTTTTCGACAACTCTACCCACCTCTTTTTTTAACATACTAGTAATATTATACCACATTTTAATTATTGAGAATGATAGAGCTGTAGCATATCTGACCACATCAAAAAAACACGATCTTTTATAGTACGGTTCACCGTATCATATTCTAAATCTTCATAAATTTGTTCAATAATTAACAATTTTACTCTCTACATTCAACTTCCTGGCATTAGCCCAATAGGTATAATTAAGCATTAATTAGGATATGTTTCAAATTACTAATTTAGTATAATATTATCAACAAAAGCTATTCTAGTTTTTGTAATAGGTAGTCCCTTTGCAAAAATCAGTAATGAAATGAACGATTTTTGTTGCTAATAAATACTGGAAAACATCGCAAGTAATTGGATTACAAAATAAAAATAACATAAAATATACTTTAGAAATCTAACAAGTTTAACTCATTTATTATTTTCTTCCATTCTTCAACAAGCAACTGATTGTAGTGAACATTCTCTGAGTGCATATATTTTTCTAAATCTTTGTAGGATACTTTATGCTCAATTAATACTTCATCGATAATTTTATGTATCTTTAAAATTTCTGACCGCTTTAAGTCATTATATTTATCTGCTAATCTATTATCAAATGTTCCACTTTTACCAGAAACATCTAACATTCCATACGCTCTACATATCTCATTATATTCTTCATACATTTCATAATAAAATTTAGAAATTTTCTCTTCATCAACTTGTTCTATCTCATCATTTTCTAACAACTCAATGATTACAAAATTATTACTAGCGAATTTCCATGATTCAATATAAATAGTATCATTCACATAATTTCTCAAACTATTATATTTCCTACCCATTATTATAAACAGTGTAATTAAAATTGCTATTATAGTTGATAAAACTTTATTTTTCCAAATATACTTAACTAATCTCATACGTCTATCCTCACCTAAATCACATTATTCACATAAAAGTTTTTTATACCATCCTTTACTCTTTAACTGTTTTTTTATACTATACTCATAAACCTTGCTTGAATATATTTGTTAATTATTCACAGTTTATTAACTAGGTCCTGTGCACTTACTGAGTGCGTAGCGTCCCAGTTTTTTTTAACACATTATCAACTTTCTCATAATCCTTTGAATTTATATTAATAACAAGCTCTTCCGAACCTTTCCCTAAAGTTTATCTTTGATGACCACAATAATTATACTTATTATTGAAATAACGAGGATAAATACTATTTATTCTCTTCATAAAGAATTTCATATGTCTATCGTATGTATTTAAAAGTAGATGTACATGATTATCCATAAGACAATAACATAAAATTTCATATTCATTATTGTAATATTCAATATTTCCTTGCAATTGTGTTAGGTAAACTTCAAAATCTTCTTCATCTCTTAAAATGACATTCCTTCTATTCCCTCTAATAGTTATATGATGAGTAGTATTAGGATACATACTCTTTCTTTAACCAAAACTATTATTTGTGTTTTTCTTTACAGTTTGTTAATCAGTACCGCTTCTCTTAGTGAAGAGGCTCTGCTGACGAACTTGCTAACTAGAAATTTAAAATATATTTTTATCCTAGAACTTAAGTTTCCTAGACTTATCTATAATTTTATTATAAATTCTCATAAAATAAGGTTCCTTTGAATACTCCTGAGACCTTTAGGTTGAGCTTGCTACTTCCTAAGTTATTTTAGTTGTCCAATCTAAATAAAACAAATATAAAGGTATCACTATGATATTTTTAATATATTTATGTAGTTTTATTTTATCACAAATTATGCCATAATAAAGGTATTAAATTATGTTTTGGAGATGATTATTTTATGGAAACTAAAATAAAAAAGTTAACTCAAATTATAAAAGATAGTAACAACATAGTATTCTTCGGTGGTGCTGGTTGTAGTTGTGAGAGTGGTATACCCGATTTTAGAAGTTCAGGTGGTTTATTTAATGAAAAGTTAAATCTTACCTTTACTCCTGAGCAATTAGTTTCTCATAGCTTTTATATAAAATATCCTAATGAGTTTTTTAACTTTTATAAATCAAAACTCATATATCCAAATGCTAAGCCTAATGGTTGCCATATTGCCTTAGCTAAACTTGAAGAACTTGATAAATTAAAAGCTATTGTTACCCAAAATATAGACGGACTGCATCAAATAGCAGGAAGTAAAAATGTTTTTGAGCTTCACGGGTCTGTTAACAGAAATTATTGTGTTAAATGTCATGATTTTTATGATGTGAAATTTATTTTAGAAGCTAAAGGGGTTCCTACTTGTACTAAGTGTGGTGGTACTGTTAAACCTGATGTAGTACTTTATGAGGAAGGTTTAGATGATAGTGTAATTAGAGGCGCAGTAAATATAATTACTAAAGCTGATACTCTTATTGTTGGAGGAACTTCACTTGTAGTTTATCCTGCTGCTGGTCTCATAAATTATTTTAAAGGTAAAAATCTTATTCTTATAAATAAAAGTACAACTTCTGCTGATAACAAAGCTGACTTAATTATTAATGATAATATAGGAAAAGTATTTAATGAAGTTATGAAACTAATATAAAAGTGGGTTTACATTCTATTCTCTACGGTATCTAGTTTACAAACAATAAGAGATACAACAGTAAAAGCAACAAGAGAAATGGCGCTTGTAGCAGGCAATAACCTCCAGTTATTGCCATGATACCTAGGGTGGCACCTTCCCCCTTTGCGAGGGAACCTAAGACCGAGCTTGCTCTTTGTCTTCTAATTTATTTTGTCTACAAAATCTTCTAAACTGTCTGCTCTTGCAGAAAATCTCGCCCATTTCCTTAAGATTTCAATATTATATTCTTTATTAAACATTTCAATAATATCTTCTGTAACGATAGTTATGGTACTAGGACTTATTCTAGGCTTACTTTTTAATCCACAAATATCAGTTTTGCCTGAAAATTTGTACAAGCTCCTTGAAACATATGCATTTACCCCTATTGGTAAAATATTTATTAATGCAATAAAAATGTTAGTTGTTCCTATGGTATTTATATCTTTGGTAAAGATTTTAAAGAATCATTTATAAACTCCCAAAAATATTTAACATCCAATACTTGACATTTAATATAGGTATGCTATAATTACATCATAAATTGTTATAAATACATAACATTTTACGATGTATTTATAACAAATATAGTAATATCTATATTATTAACATCTATAAGAACAAGAAGGAGGAAGTAAAAATGAAAAAGTCTAAACTGTGGTATTTGGGTTTGCTAGGACTTGTTGGCCTAGGAGGACTGTTCACTGAAAATTATGGGATGTTTGGTTTCTTTGGTTTTTTTGGTTTCTTTGGACCAATATTGAAACAACAAGACGAACTTTTGCAGTTAAATACAAGAAAAGCATCACTAAATGCATTTGTATTGTCAATTGTAGTTGTTGTAGTAGGTATTTTAGCTGTTTCTATCTATGAATCTCTAGATATGGCAATACTATTTTTGATATTGATATTTATTATTCAAATCCTTACCTTTACTTTTAGTTTGATGTATTATGAGAGGAAGGGTGGTATAAAGGAGGATGAATAATCAAATTATAATTAAAAATCGTATCAAAGAATTTCGTGCTCGGCATAACTTAACCCAGGAAGAACTGGCTAATCGTGTAGAAGTTCGACGAGAAACTATCGGACATATTGAGAAAAGTCGCTATAATCTATCCCTAATACTTGCTTGGAAAATTGCTCAGGCTTTAGAAAGCAGTATTGAAGAACTTTTTCAATTTGAACAAGAATAATTAGAAGCTTTTATTTCCTAGAATATTTATTACTCTTTTTAAATTAGCAAAGGATAATTTCTAATTATCTCCATATTTCTAGTGCTACCTAAGACTAGAAATATGGAGGATTGTTTTCTTCATTTCTTCATATTCCAATATTAATTCATTCATTTGAACAGGTATAAGATTAGGAACAAAAGCATATATAGCTACAAAGACACTCCACTTCACTAAGAAATTCTAATTTATTTTGTCTACAAAATCTTCTAAACTATCTGCTCTTGCAGAAAATCTTGCCCATTTCTTTAAGGTTTCAATATTATCTTCTTTATTAATCAT
The DNA here is from genome assembly GCF_050402865.1 of Clostridium sediminicola. Taxonomy (NCBI): domain Bacteria; kingdom Bacillati; phylum Bacillota; class Clostridia; order Eubacteriales; family Clostridiaceae; genus Clostridium; species Clostridium sediminicola. Next base: position 51,333 of record NZ_BAABMF010000010.1, on the reverse strand, counting down.
TTTAATAATATCTTCTGTAACGATAGCTATTTCGTTTAAGTTTTCCAATATATCTTCCCTTCTTGCTAAAACTGAACCTTCCTCTCTACCTTCCTCTCTACCTTCTTCTCTACCTTCTTCTCTACCTTCTTCTCTACCTTCTTCTACGCTTTCTTCTTTTGCAGTTTCTATTACATTAATATTATCTCTATATACTTTTAAACTTTCCTCATATTCTAATAATTCCTTAGAAGTAAATTTAGCTATTTCTGCTACTTTGAAAGTTTATAATTTATTTTCCTTCTTATTATATTTTGGTAGTTCAATAAATATAAAAGTTAATTTATCATAAAAAACTTTATTATTTTGATTTTTTAACTATACGGTATTTAGCAAGCAATAACTTCCAGTTATTGCTATAATCCCTGGAGTACTACCAATAATATGAGTACACAATTTCATATCATTGATAGTAATAGAGCATATTCTTTGCGGCCTGTATCTTGATTTTATTCGGTTGACCGTATACAATTATATATTGAATAAAATTGAAAGAAGATGTAGCTGATACCCAAAGAAGCTAAAAAGCCTGTTTAAGGCAGACATACCCGTAGAAAAATAAAGGACGGTGAAGACATATGAAACGCATTTTCTTTGTTGAAGATGATTTGAGTTTAATTAATGGTTTATCTTTTGCGATCAAAAAGCAAGGATACGAAATAGACGTTGCCCGTACAAGCCTTGAAGCAGAAACATTATGGATAAATGGGAAATATGATTTAATAATTTTGGATGTGTCACTTCCCGATGGCTCTGGCTATAATTTATGCAAAAAAATCCGCAAAACATCAAAAGTACCGATTATGTTTCTGACTGCTGCTGATGAAGAAACAGATATTATAATGGGACTTGATATAGGCGGCGATGATTATATAACAAAGCCGTTCAAACTGGCAGTATTTCTATCAAGAATAAATGCTTTACTTCGCAGAAGTAACAATTTTAATCAAACAGATACCGAATTAAATTCTAATGGTATAAAAGTACAACTGTTAAAAGGAGAAATCTATAAAAATGGAGAACAACTTGACTTAACAGCAAGTGAGTATAAAATGCTGTGCCTGTTTATGAGAAATCCAGACATTGTACTTTCCCCAGACCAGATTTTAAGCAAACTATGGGATTGCAACGAAAACTATATAAATAACAATTCCCTCACTGTATATATCCGCAGACTGCGTACAAAAATTGAGGACAATCCAGGCGACCCTCAAAAAATAATGACGGTTCGGCATATGGGGTATAAATGGAATACTGTAGATTGTGGTGTGCGATGAAAATACTGGTAAACAGGAAGATTAAAAAACTTTTTTGTGTGGAATTGCTGATTATCATTGCCTTTACCTTGATTTCTGCTACTTTCATAGGCTTAAAATTTAAAAATGCAGCCTTGTGTATATTGATATGCTCCTTGTGTATGAGTATCTCGATATTAGCAATAGGTTATAGTTATTTCAAGGAACAAAACGCAATCATGGAAAATGCAGTAACGCAAATTAAAGAGTATATTTCCGGAAATCAAAATGCACGTATTGAGTGTGATGACGAAGGTGAGCTATACAGATTATTTCATGAAGTAAATTCCTTAGTTTCCATTTTGAATGCCCATGTTGAAAATGAAGGTAAATCAAAAAAGTTTTTGAAAAATACCATATCCGATATTTCCCACCAGTTAAAAACCCCACTTGCTGCACTTAACATCTATAACGGTATTATGCAAGAGGAAGCAAAAGATTTACTGACAATTAAGGAATTCACTGTACTTTCTGAACAGGAACTTGACAGAATAGAAATGCTGGTACAAAATCTCTTAAAAATCACAAAGCTTGACGCTGGAACAATTATGATAGAAAAAACTATGGAAAATGTATCTGAAATGATGGATTGTATAGAAAGACACTTTTCATATCGTGCCGAGGGAGAGGAAAAGAAAATATATCTGTCAGGTAATGATACCGTCACCTTATTGTGTGACCGTAACTGGCTGATGGAAGCAATCAGCAATATTGTTAAAAATGCTTTTGATCATACACAAAACGGCAATGCTATCCGTATTGAATGGAAACAATTTGCTTCTGTTGTTCAAGTTATCATAAAAGACAACGGTAGCGGTATTCACCCAGAGGATTTACACCACATTTTCAAAAGGTTTTATCGCAGTCGTTTTTCTAAAGACTCGCAAGGTATCGGACTTGGACTTCCGCTTGCGAAAGCTATTGTTGAAGCACACAGCGGAACAATCGAGGTTGACAGTGAATTGAGTATTGGCACTACTTTTACAATTAATTTTTTAATTCCTACAAAATTGTAGGGTGAGTGTCATATAACCGTAGGATTGGCATGATAACCTTTCAATATAAAAACAGAAAGAGGTGGATAACCTATGAATTTATTGGAAGTTAAATCAATTTCTAAAACCTATGGCAACGGTGAAGCTACTGTACACGCATTAAAAGATGTTAGCTTTTCCGTTCCGAAAGGCGAATTTGTTGCAATCGTCGGAGAATCCGGCTCCGGCAAAAGTACACTTCTGAATATGGTAGGCGCACTTGATACACCTACTTCCGGCAAGGTATTTATTGACGGTAAAGATATTTTTTCAATGAAAGATGCCAGCATGACAATCTTTCGGCGCAGAAATATTGGCTTTATTTTTCAGAGTTTTAATCTGATTCCAGAATTGAATGTTGAGCAAAACATCATATTTCCTGTACTGCTTGACTATCAGAAACCTGATAAAAGATATCTTGAGGAATTGCTTACCGTGCTTAATTTGAAAGAACGCCGTAACCATTTGCCAAGTCAATTATCAGGTGGACAGCAACAACGTATAGCAATAGGACGTGCTCTCATTACGCGGCCCTCGCTTATCCTTGCGGACGAGCCGACTGGTAATCTGGATACACAAAATAGCAGTGAAGTAATTGCTTTACTGAAAGAAGCCTCTAAGAAGTATGAACAGACAATTGTTATGATTACTCACAATCGAAGTATCGCACAAACCGCAGATCGGGTACTACAAGTGTCCGATGGCGCACTGACCGATTTGGGGAGGTATCGCGAATGAAAAGCTATCTAAGCCTAATCCCCATTTCTGCAAAAATGCACAGACGGCAGAACCGCATGACGCTTCTGTGTATCATATTTGCCGTATTTTTGGTAACTGCTATTTTCAGCATGGCAGAAATGGGTGTTAGAATGGAGGAAACAAGATTACTGAATAAGCATGGCAGTCTGGCACTTCAAGGATTGAGCAACAATACAACTGTGCAGACATTATTTTCTGTGGCAGTAGTATTGTTTATTCTAATACTAATTGCAGGAGTATTGATGATTTCAAGCAGCATAAACAGTAATGTTGCCCAAAGGACAAAGTTTTTTGGAATGATGCGTTGCATTGGAATGAGCAAACAACAGATTATCCGTTTTGTAAGATTGGAAGCTCTTAACTGGTGCAAAACTGCGGTTCCGTTAGGGGTGATACTTGGAATTGTTGTTACATGGGGACTATGTGCTGCCTTACATTTTCTTGTCGGTGAGGAATTTTCAAATATACCCCTTTTCGGAGTGAGCTTCATCGGTATTTTCAGCGGAATAATTGTAGGAGTTGTTACAGTACTCATTGCCGCCAGATCTCCTGCAAAACGTGCCGCTAAAGTATCACCTGTGACAGCAGTATCGTGTAATGCTGAAAGCACAAATAATATGCACCATGCAGTAAATATCCGTTTTTCAAAAGTTGAAACCGCTCTTGGCATTCATCATGCAGTATCGGTAAAGAAAAATTTATTACTTATGACAGGCTCATTTGCACTTAGTATCATTCTTTTTTTGAGCTTTTCGGTTTTGATAGATCTTGTTGGCTACATAATGCCCCAGTCATCGAACACTTCTGACATCAACATTTACAGTAATGACAGTTCAAATTCGGTAGACACTGTACTGCTTGATAAAATCAGTAATATGGAGGGCGTAAACCATGTATTTGGTCGCAGGAGCTATCTTGATGTTCCGGCAAAAGTAAATAAAGATAATATAGCTTCGAACAAAATTGATATTATTTCTTATGATGAATATGATTTGGATTGTCTTACAAAAGATAAGCAACTTAGAAAAGGCAGCAATATTTCAAAAGTGTATGGGGACAGTGGTTATGTACTTGCAATTTGGGATAAGGATAGTACCTTAGAGATAGGTGATAAAATACAAGTAGGAAATAAAGAACTTGAAATCGCAGGTATGCTGAAATATAACCCATTCAGCGAAGATGGCAGTACAAACGGAACAATAACGCTTATTACTTCTGGAAAAACCTTTACGCACATAACAGGTGTATCCGATTATTCACTTATTATGATACAAACAACAAAAAACGTAACGGACGAAAATGTTGAAGCAATCCATAATGTGGTAGGTGATGAGTACACCTTTAGTGATAAACGTGACCAGCGAACTACCAGCACATATATGGCATTCCAGCTGTTTGTATATGGATTTTTGTCAATTATCACATTGGTTACTGTACTCAATATTATGAACAGTATTTCCATGAGTGTGTCCGCAAGAATAAAACAATACGGAGCAATGCGTGCAGTGGGTATGGATGAACGTCAGATAACAAAAATGATAGCCGCTGAAGCGTTCACCTATGCTGTGTCCGGTTGCACCGTTGGCTGTGTAGTTGGTTTGTTGATTAGCAAGCTATTATATGACAATCTTATTACCACTCATTTTAGCTATGCTACGTGGCATTTACCTGTTATACCAGTAATGATTATACTTGCGTTTGTTCTTGCTGCGGCTATTGCTGCGGTTTATGTTCCATCAAAACGGATTCGGAATATGGCAATAATTGATACAATAAATGAACTGTAAGCGTATTATTTATGGAATGGCGGATTTGATTTTCAGAGCCGCCGTTTCTTTGTGTTTACACAAACCTGTGACGGCTTACGGGAACCCGAGACCGAGCTTACTATTGAATAAACCTTTTCTTTAATTCTTTTACTTTCTCTACTGATAATTTTAACATTTTAGCAAAATCTAAAATGTTAATGGTAATTACCTTTGATAAATTTATGATACTATTCACCCCTATGACCAGTACAATCAACTCAGTAAGTACAAATGATATCCATACCCCTGTCATTCCATAAAGGCTACTTAAGATCAATACTGCTGGAATCATAACAATAACACTTCTCATTATTGATATAAAAAATCCCAGACCAGCTTTTTCGGAACTACTTAAAAAGGATGTAAGGATAATGTTGACGCTACCCATTCTCTACAAGTTCACCATGACTATAACCTACCCCACTAGAATAGTTATGATAGCCTTCGAAATTATATTCTGTATATGGTTAGTAATGGAAATAAATCTTTACATAAAGAGACAGTAGCATAATTCATAGGTTATTCATTATAACCATTCTCCTTCTGGTACTTTTACAATTTATTAACTACATTAAGTAGCATAAATCGAACACCTTTTCTTTCATATGAAAAATCATTAAAGCATCCAATGATATATGCATCTTTTTCCTGGTGATAAAACATAAACGAACCTGTTGCCCCTATAGCCCCCCAGGAATTGAATTTTTTAGGCATCAACAAAGGCACGGTTTTAATCTTCCAAATTCCGTATCCATAATCAATTCCTAGTCCAAATCTAGCACAATTATTCTTCATTTCTTCAAGGGTGTTTTTTGTCACTATTTGATAGTTCACCAAAGCTTTCATGAATTTGAGTAAGTTTTCATTAGTAGCCACTACTCCTCCACCGGTATAGTCAAGACCGGCATACCCTTTAATATCATTTAATCTAGTTTCGCGTATAAAAAAATCGGCAGTAGGAAACTGGGATTTTTCCATTGGCTCTGAATAGTGATTCATATATGAGTGCCTCATATCAAGAGGTTTAAAAATATAATTTGTTAATGCAACATGAAATGGTTCACCGGTGATACTTTCGATTATCAAACCTAGTAAATGGTAATTTGTATCTGTATATTTAAATCCTTTACCCGGAGGAAAATGAGGTCTTGCATTATTTTTTACCCAGGCAACTGCTTCTCTGGGCGTTATATTTAGATTATGATCCTTAATAAGTTCATCTAGGAGAGTCCTAAAATTATCAGCTAACCCCGATGTTTGATTTAGCAGATGTTTGATCCTGATTTCATCAGTACAGTCCTTCCCCTTGTATAAATGCAAGTTATTCAATAATTCATGATCTAAGTATTTAGTGATTTTATCATCAAAAGACAACTTTTTCTTTTCTACTAATATGCCGATAATTGCTGAAGTAAACAATTTACCCACACTAGCCATATAGATTGGCTGCTGCGGGTTGGCAGGCATATTATTCGTTAACCCTTCTGCAATATTTATGTGAATGCCTTCTTTTTCCGAATGAACTAATAAATAAGCGTTCTTTATTTTACTATCTTTTTGCACTTGTTTTCTAAACGAGTTTTCTATTGATTCTGTTAAATTCTTTGTTTTCATTCTTTTAATTCCCCTCTACATAGAAAATTCTTGTTTTACTACTAGACGTAAGTTTATAAGATGATTAATTCTTGTTTTGCCCCTGTATAATTGCACCAATAACTACTCCAATTCCAGCTCCTACTCCTACAAAAACTGCAATATCCTTTGACAATAAAACACTAATAATTACACCTATACTAGCACCAAATATAATACTTAACGGTAAAGCAAATTCTTTCATATTCTTTTTATCCATAATATTCATCCATCTTATTATCTATAGATATACTACTTCGTAGATATATCTATTTAATTCGCAATGCGCAGTTAAGGATTATTTTCTTCGAAAATCTTTGAACTACTAAAAGTAAGTTCGTCACCGTCGCTTCCTCACAAAGCCTCTTGGGGGTGGGTTGAGCTTGCTAATAGATATAAATAAGTTAATGAAAGTTTAATCAATAACTTATTATTACCATTGTACCAAATTTTGTTATTTGTTAATAATATGATACCGTATATAAAAGTATGTATTGAATCAATTCCCCCAAAAAGAAGAAGACTGCAAATAAATTTGGGGTTAAAATTTATTTGCAGTCTAAAAATTATTCTCGTATCCGTTGTTTTTTTTCATTTTTCTTAACTTTAGATAAAAAATAGTCATGCCATAAATATAAAACATTAGCAAGTTCATCACCTTCGCTTCCTCACTATGCCCTCCAAGGTCGAATAATATTTTATTAATAATATATCAATATCTGTTCATAACCCCTGAGGATCTTAGTAGCAAGCAATAACTTCCAGTTTGCTACAGGTAGAGTAAGTCAGAGGCTCATCGCCTCCTTCTCCTCATCAAACCGTGCATAAGGTTTTCCCTCACACAAAACCGTTAAATTTATTTTAGACGCTAAAGGGGTTCCTACTTGTACTAAGTGTGGTGGTACTGTTAAACCTGATGTAGTACTTTATGAGGAAGGTTTAGATGATTGTGTAATTAGAGGCGCAGTAAATGCAATTACTAAAGCTGATACTCTTATTGTTGGAGGAACTTCATTTGTAGTTTATCCTGCTGCTGGTCTCATAAATTATTTTAAAGGTAAAAATCTTATTCTTATAAATAAAAGTACAACTTCTGCTGATAACAAAGCTGACTTAATTATTAATGATGATATAGGAAAAGTATTTAATGAAGTTATGAAACTAATGTAAAAGTGGGTTTACATTCTATTCTCTACGGTATCTAGTTTACCAACAATAAGGGATACAACAGTAAAAGCAACAAGAGAAATGGCGCTTGTTGCAGGCAATAACTTCCAGTTATTGCCTGCAACCTGGGGTACTACCAAAAACTAGTAACAGAGTGGATAATTTTTGGATTCTATTCACTGGTTGTAAAATACTCAAATCCTTCCATAACTGCTATATCAGTGGCATTGAATATATCTTGTGGGAATTTCTTGAGTCTTTTCAAAAACTTTTTTTCTTCTTTACTTGTCATTTTATCAATTTTTATTTTAGTTGAATAGATGATTTCTACCACCTGTTTCATTCTTATCTATCTGATTTTTTAATCCCAACAATCACAACACTCACTTACACTATACTTAATAAATACAAAATCCCTTTATTTTTGCACATTTATGTGTTTCCGCTTAAAAGTAAGACCACCATAAAAAAACTTCCCCAAACATCTGTCTGAGGAAGTAAATTATTCACTATTAAATTTAAATCGAGTTTAAAAATTTACAAATTGCTGCTTTTCTTTCTTGCAAATCCGCATCATTGTGTCTTTTCCAGTAATCACTGCCACTGATAGTCCCCCAGGCGGCTGTAACCACTGACCACTTAATAGCATATTATCGAGGCCTTTGATACGTCCTGTATGAGTTAAGGACTTTCCACTGATAGTCGGCCAAAATCCCATAAAGGCTCCACGATAAGCATTACAGTACCGTACATAGGTTTGTGGGGTAGCTACATCAAGGAGTTTCAGCTTTCCTTTCATGTGGGGAAAGCGAGTTTCCACTGCATCCATTACTTCTTTACCAATCCGAGTTTTTTCCTTATCATAAGCTTCCTTATCTTTTACTAAAACTTCCCACTCATCTAGTTCTGGCTTAAATTGATTAATTGCAAAGGTAATTACAGTGTGCCCCTTCGGGGCAAAGTTAGGCTCGTAATCATAGTGGGTCATTTGTAAATACTCTATTGGTTTCCGATTTTGGTTGATATTCAAAGATTCTACAAGAAATTTAAGAGTCCTGGGAATATCGTTCATCGTACCTTCATATCCTATTCCGATATAAATGTTTGATGCCAAAGGATATATCTCTGGATTGTTGTACCTTTTCTGAAACTCTGGATCGGGATAATCTCCCTTTAGTAGCTTCTCATATAAAGCCCTAGCATCACAAGCGGCAATAAAGTAGTCTGCCCCGAAGGATCTACCGTCCTTACATTTGATGCCCTTTACTATATTTCCTTCAATATCTGCTTCCACCACTTCACAGGAAGCTTCCACTGCTCCACCTAAATATAGATATTTCTCCACCATTCGCTGAGCTAGTGCCTTAGAACCCCCTATAGGAATAGAAGACTGCCCCCCAGTAAAAGTTCCGAGAGGAAAAAGAACGGATATTGCACTGTATTCTCCTTCTGGCATGAAAGAAGCTATAGCTTCCCTCAACGCTTGATGTTTGAACTTCATGGCCAATTCCTTCACACTCATTTTTGCGTATTTCTGCACAATTGGACCAATACTTTTCATTGAGAACATATACTTTATCTTTTCTATTATATTCATCATATCCATTGGCTTTTCTGCTGGTATTGAAAAAGATTGTAGTTGCTTTATATCCCTACAAAACTCCTCTATGACTTCTTTGTCTTTTGGCGATATCTCCAACCAACTTGACTTAAGGCGGTCAATATTACGATAGAAATGTACTTTAATGTCATCATGCTCAACAGCAATAAAACTCTCAGGGTGGTAAATCTTAACCCCGTCTAGAGCCCCCACGGTGGTCCAAAGATCATGAATTGGTGTTCCTTCTTTCGTTCCAACGAGCCAGTGAATACAACCATCAATATGATAGCCTTTCCGATCCCAGCCAGTACACTCACCACCTAAAGTATGATGTTTTTCCAATATAATACTATCAAAACCATTTTTTTGAGCAAATATCCCAGCACTCAATCCAGCAATCCCTCCACCAATTATAACTACTTTTTTCACTATTTATTTTTCCCTCCGTTTTAATTTTTGTACAAGCAAAAGCTCCTCTCCAACTTCCATAAGTAATTCTTCAACATCCTTATCATTGAGCCAAGACGGCACATGACCATTGGCAACCATAGCCGATAGCCCCATTTGAAAGGCTCTCATTTTAAAAAATAATCTTTTCCGTTCATCCAATGTCCAATCACTCATGGTTTGATCCTCAGCCATAGCTTCAAGCATAGTTTTTTCTATTTTTTCATATGATGTCATGTATTTATTTGGTTGCATTGTAAGTTCTCGAAAAAAAACTGGATACTTTCTGGCAAACTCTAAGCTGGCCTTACCAATATTTCGAAAAATATGAGGTCCTTCTTGCTTTGCCAACAATTCATCTGAAATAGCAAAAACTCTCATAACCACAGACTCAATTAAATTTTCAATTGTTTCGAAATTAACATAAATTGGAGCAACCGAACATCCCAACCGTGTTGCTACGCTGCGTGTAGTAATTGCGGTAAGACCTTTTTCTTTCGCAATCTCAAACGCAGCTTCTATAATGTTTTCTTTATTAAACTTAGTTTTGGGTGGCATATAAACCCTCCTTATATATTACACATGTTATATAACGTTAGTTATATATTAATGTACTATCTTCACCGTGTCAAGTGTTAATCCATAAAGTATATGGTTATCTTACCTGTACAATCGATTAAATTGTTCGTGCTGTTCTGTCCCCTGTTTTCTATAAAGTCCTCAGTAAAGAAAAATCCCCCTAAACATTCGTTTAGAGGAACATAGTTTATTTGCACATTAAAAAGTTTATTATATTTTAATGTATTCTACAGTATCGTAGTAAACCTTGTAAAATAGGCATTTATCAGGACCTAAAAATCATAACATCTTTTTTTGATGATATCTCACTATACCAAAAGGCGTAATATTGTATATGCTAGAATCAATTATAAAAAATTTTACTACTATACTATTAGATTAGTTTTAAAACATAATTCTTTTATTCCCATTTAAAAAATTTAATAGAAATAACCGAACAAACCAAAGATATCACAGCTATTATGATAATTGATAAACTAACATTATCGATAGGCAAACCAAGAGTGGCGGACTTTAGAATTTTAATGCCTTGTGTTAGTGGTAAAACATCAACTATCTTTTGCATGGCTAACGGCATTATTTCATACGGTAATGTTGCACCGGAAAAAATAAGCATAGGAAAATATAAAGCACTTGCAATAATTCCCGCGATTTTTGAGTTTTTTGCAATACCACCAACCATCATTCCAATACTAAACAGTGAAGCCATAACAAGTATCCAACCAAGAATGAATTGAAAAAAACTTCCATGCATCTGAAAACCAAAAAGTAGCGTTGCTACAATTAATAGTAAAATCAACGACACTAAAGCATAAAGAGCGTAGATAGTTACTTGCACGAGCAAAATAACTGTCGGTTTAACAGGTGTTACCTTGAATCTTTTTAGAATATGCTTGCTTCTGTAATCTGAAACAACCAAAGGTAATCCCATCACTCCTCCTGCACAGATTGCAATAGAAGCTATTGCACCAAAAGACTGGTCTAAAAATGTATAAGTAGCACCATCAAAAGCAGGTTTGTTGCCGTAAATACTCCCAAGCACTACAAGAACGATTATCGGCATACAAATTGCAAATATAAACATATCCATGCCACGTAGAGATATCTTAAGTTCTGTTTTCAGCATTGTATTAAATGTTTTCATTTTTCATTACCTCCTCATCTGTATACCAAAGATACGCATCTTCAAATTTTTCATAGGGGCTTTTTTCTATAGCTTCCTTTACTGTTCCATAAAAAACTTTTTCACCCTTATTTAAAATGCAAATAGTATCGCATAAAATCTCTACTTCATCCATAAAGTGAGAAGTTAAGAGAATGCTTAATCCTTTGTCTTTTAAATCGTTTAGAAATTGCCAAACATCTTGTCTGGCTCTTGCGTCAAGCCCTGTAGTAAGTTCATCCAAGAACACAACATCAGGGTTAGAAATTAAAGCGAGAATAATGAAAAGTCGTTGTTTTTGCCCACCAGAAAGTTCTTTGACAAGAGTTTTGCTTTTATCCGCTATGCCAAATTGAGAAAGCAAATCATTGTAATCAGCTGGGTTTTTATAAAGGGAAGCAGTCACTTCGCACAATTCTCCCACCCTAATATTCTCTTGATAATTTGCTTCTTGAAACTGAACTCCCACTTTTTCAAACAATTCTTTGCGGTTAAATTTGGGGTTTAGTCCCAATATAGACACCGAACCACTATCTAACTCCTTTGTGCCTAATATGCATTCAATAGTTGTGCTTTTTCCTGCACCATTAGCACCCAGCAAACCAAATACAGTACCTCGCTTAACAGAAAAGCTTAAATTGTTTACTGCTTTGAGTTCTCCGTAAGTTTTTGATAGATTTTCCACCTTAATTATATCATCCATCATATTATCCTCCTCTTGTTTGATATAAAAATAATAACACCAAACAAAAGTCTGGTGTTATAGTGGAGGGTTTGAATATTTATTTTTCATGTCAAATAACATACATTCCATTGTTTCTGCATTTTCTTTTGCGGAATTCAATGATGCTATAAGCTTATCGCAGACAGAAATAACATCTTCATTTTCCTCAGGTGAGTTTAATATTTGATGGATATTTGCGTTCTTGTTTTTTGATAATTCATTCATCATTCGTAATATAGCTGAAAGAGAATAGTTTGCACATTTCAGAGAACGAATAATTTTTAACTTTTGAATATCTTCGTCAGTATAAACACGATAACCATTCTCTTTTCTTTTTACCTTTAGTAGCCCATTCATTTCCCAGTTACGGAGAGTATCCATAGTGATGCCCAGCTTATCAGAAACTTCTTTGCGTTTTAAGCTACTCGTTTTTTCAGGTATTCTACCTTGTAATAATCTGTTTACAATGCTCACAACTTCATTTGCCTTCGCTATTTCATTTTGTATAGATAAAATATAATCGTTTGTTAATCGAATGGCATCATCAAAATGTCTCAAAGCTGATTTTTTTACAATTGCTATCATTTTTTTTCGTAGTCCGTTTTGAAGCACCTCTATTTGAAAAGCGGTGCGAGCTAATTTGAATTGGTCAATGTGCATATCAGTAAATACACGATATCTATTGTCTCTTCGTGTAGGCTTAGAGATAAGCCCTAACTCCTCATACATACGCACAGTGTTTGAGTGAATTCCGATAATCCTTGCAACTTCACTTGTCTTATATGTCTTTTTTACTGTATTCACCTACTTTCACAGTGATAAAGATTATATAAATTTTCTTGATATCTAATCACAATTAAACAGCTCGATAACTTCCTATTTACCTTATATTCAAGAGCTTGTTTGAAATTTTATCCAACACCCTTTAATTATAACATGTTTTGTAAATACTCATTATTAATCTTATTATGATTTTTTACTTATAATAAGGTATTTTTATCGGAAAAATAGTTGTAACCAAGTAATTTCAATGGTTAAGGCTAAAAACCGCCGTTACTTGTGGTACGGTTCACCGTAACGGGTGTAAGTGCGGTTTTCAACAAAATCGCTCAATTATGATTTATTAAGGAAGGCCGTATGATCTAAACCAGAAATCATACGGACTTCCCGAATAACCTATAGCGTATTCAGAATACATCTTTTTCTACCAGCAGACGCACACTTGCTACAGCTGACACAACGTGATTTTTCCTGACCATTTTTTAGACGTGTAATAAGGTCTGGTTCAGTGATAAATGGTCTAGACAATGAAACCATATCTACACCAGATGTTAATACAGTTTCCATATCATTGAAGTTTCTTACACCTCCAACAACCATAGTCGCGATATTCCTATCACCTTTGATCTCAAGGGCGCGATCCAAGAAATAATTATGATCTGAATATTTCTTCGTTGCGAAATCTGAACCACTGAATTCAACCGCTTCTATACCAAGCGCCTCAAACTGAAACATCATGTAATCTAGATCGTCATTATACGTAGCAGTTTCTATCAGATCATTTGAATCAATCTTTATGAATACTGGATAATCTTCACCACAGGCTTTTTTTATTTCTTCCAATATCTCGCGTACAATTCTAAATCTGTTTTCTGAACTTCCACCATAGTTATCCGTACGCTTATTGATAGATGGCTTCAGGAATTCGCATAAAAGATACCCATGAGCAGCGTGTAACTGCACACCATCCATTCCGGATTTTTGTGCACGCACAGCGGCTTCAACAAAATCACTTTTCACTCTAGTAATTTCATCAATCGTCATCTCTCTTGCAACTCTACCATCTTCTAGATCAAATTCAGACGGTCCGAATGGATCTTGTGAATAAGCTTGGATACCAGCATGGTTGATTTGTGCAATAACCTTCGTGTCGTGCGGCTCTACAATTTCCTTGATTTTTTTTGCATGTTTAATATGATCGTCATTAATCAGTTCATTTGAGCCGGGTGCAACAATACCGTCCTTTGAAACGAAAAACTGCCCTGCAATAATGAGCCCGATTTCATTGGATGCCAATTCATCATACATTTTAAGCTCATCTGCGCTGATGGTCCCATCAAGATTACCAAGCATACTATGCGTCGCTGATCTTACAATTCTATTCTTGATTGCCATGTTTCTTAGCTTTAGTGCTTTAAATACTTTCAGATTTTCAAAATTCATAATACTCATCTCCTTATTTATTCACATTTATTTAGACCGGTTTACTTAAATATTTGAAAATATAACCACTTTACTTTAAGTAAAATGGTAGTACATTACTAATGAAGTTGTTAAGTGGCAACTCTGAATTCTCATACTTCATCCTCAATACTGCACCATGATAGTTATCATAAATCATATGTGTCAATCGAACAGGATCTATTTGATTTGAGATGAGTTCCAAGGTGGTTGCGCTCTCAATCCATTGTATTATGAAACCTTTGTGTTTATCCATATTGCTATGAATTAACTCGATAATATCCTCATTTTCCACACCATCTGAAACAATATTCATCATTGGACATGTTCTAAGGTTGCCGTTATTGAAAAAGAAATCATTCGAAATAGAATAAAACTTCGTAATTTTTTCAATGGGATTCAGAGTGCTATCATTATCTATCTGTTCCAAAATGAATTTTACTTTTCTGTTATAAAGCTTTATTGCTTCGATAACAAATGCATCTTTGTTTTCAAAGAAATTGTAAAAGGATCCTTTGGGAATCCCGCAAGCCTTTAATACGTGCTGAACGCCTAACCCTGAAAACCCCTTCATCGTTAGAATTTCAACACCAGATTGCAAAATTTCCTCTCTATTGTATTTTGACATATTTCCTCCTAAACAAATATAAGACCGGTTTACTTATATAGTACTTCTTCTTTAGTTAATTGTCAACGAAAATCTATACAATTATGATTATCAATGAAAATCTATACATTCTCATTGACAAGCAATAAAAAATAAACTATAATATAAGTAAACTAGTCTAATTTATGCAGTGATGTATTACCATTTACTTATCATAAGTTGAAGTGGTTATATTTTTACAGGATATAAGTAGAACGGTCTAGTAATTTATGCATTTAGTAAGTACCCGCTATTGACGTTCATAAGACTAAGGATGAAAAATGAAAACGTAGAAGAAATTTTATTGAGGATCTGTTTTTACAACTCCTCAGGAAAAGGTTACTATATCAATCAAAAAAATATAAATGAAAATAGGAGGCTTACAATGAGTCAATCACAAAAATATCCAATAATTGATATCAACAAACATTTACAAGAAAATTGGACAGAACAAGAAACAGAAAATGCAAAGATCGTCGTGGACTTTTTTCAACATTTGATGAATGAACATGACTTTGACTACACAATGAAAAAATATGGTAATGGTCCGTACACACAACATAACAGAGCTATACCAAATGAAATGTCAGGACTTATTGGCTATGTGAAAACACTGACCAAGAGATTCCCTGAGTATTCTTTTGATGTGAAGCGAATATATGCTGATGGTGATTTCATTCTCTTGCATAGCCATACCACAATGATGGCGAAGCACAGGGGCAATGAGAAAAAAGGATTCATAATTACTGATACATTTCGATTAAAAGATGGAAAACTGGTAGAGCACTGGGACGCAATCCAACCAATTGATACTTTCTCAAGACTGTTGTTCTTAATGACAGGAGGAAGTATAAATAATAGCAATCCAACTTTCTAACAAACTCATGTAGATCAAAGACCATCTCATTAAGGGATGGTCTTCTCTTGCTCATTTTTAATTTTCTCTTTTACATTGATGTCATTTATGTTGTAATTATAATCGAACCACTTGAAAAGTACCCCAAGATTTATAATTCCAAGCTCATCCACAGAGCGGGACGAACTCCGCCGCTGTTATCGCCTGTTGAATGGTGAATCGTTTTGTTGCTGTCTGAATTAGCACTCACATTATTAGCCTAATGTAATGGGTATATGTATAATTAGAAGTTTAAGAATATTGGATTACTTATGATACGTTTCACCTTACCGTAAATAAAAAAGTTTAGACTTCCCATATACAATATAATTAATATTATTTCAATTTCAACTCCTCATTATATTTTTTGTAAAAATAAAATAGACTAATAAGCCTATCTTAACAATTTGCACTTTTTATTTTTTTAATTTCTAATATATCCAATCCTGTTTTTGTAGCTATTGTTTCATCATCTAAAACATCTAATAAATTTTTAGCTATTTCTACTACCTTTCTTTCCTCTGCAGAACTAATCATATTACCTCTTTCATAAAGTGATCTTTCCTCAATAAAATAATGTTCTTTTATACATATTTCCTTGATTAGTTAACTGAACTTCAATATCTACGTGCTATATCTTAGTCTATCTTTCATTTATTCAATCAATTACCTTAGGAAATACTAGTGAGATTTCAAACCCAGCAATATAATTATCATTTACCTCTAAGCCAACTTTCAAGCTTTCAGCTACTTGTTTTGCTAAATATAATCCCATTCCTGTTGAATTTTTTCTTTGTTCTCCAATCTCACCTGTGAAGCCTTTTTCAAATATAAATGGTAAATCATACGCTTTAACTCCTATTCCATCATCTCTTATAGTAAGGTTTAAATTTTTCTCATTTTCATCTGAAGTAATAACTATCTGTGGATCACTTACTTCAATATTTTTATATTTTACTGAATTACTAATTATTTGTCTTATAATAAATTGAATTCCTCTTTTATCAGATAGTACTTTATAATCCTCAATGTCTAATATTACATCTATGCCTTTTTCCTGTAATATTACTTTATATTCTTCAATTACTTCTATACAACTCTCTTTTAATGATAGCTCTTTAAAAAAGTAATCATTACAAGTCGATTTTAGCCTTGCATAATATAGCATTCTTTCTATATCCTCTTGCATTTTTGTTCTTACATATTGTAATCTTTTATATACTACCGGTGATATTTCTTCTTTTCTATTATCTAGTACAAAGGTCATTAACCCTAAAGGCGTTTTTATCTCATGTGCCCAAGCTTCTATGTACTCTTCATACTCATCAATTCCTTGCTTATGAATATTTATAGTATTTTGATTTTGTCTTAAAATTTTACCTACATCTTTTATTGCTTGAGCTTCTTCAAAATGAAACAATGTGATAATTTCATTTTCCATATCTTTAGTAGGCTCATCTAAAAACCTACTAATTGCTTGTTCTATTTTTAAATCTTTTTTATAGATACTAAATGCTGTAGCACAATATAAAATTAAAGAACCAATAACCATTGTAGGAAAAATATAAATAAAAGCTTTATCATTACTTAACCATAACAATCCTCCAAATATAAAGTTCAGTGTAAGTATAACAACAAACCAAAGTCTATTTTTTTCAAACACTCCTCTTAATCTTTTAATCATTACTCTTATCTCCTATAGGCTCTAAGGAATAACCTTTACCCCTAATTGTACTTATCTTATAATCAGTATCTAAATTATGTAATGATTTCTTTAGTCTAGTCATATTAACATGAAGAGCATTTTCATCTATATATTCTGTTGTACCCCAAAGATTCTTAAATAGCATCTTCTTAGTAACAATCTTTTGGTAATTTTTAAGTAATAACTCCATAATCTTTCCTTGATTATCAGGTAAAATCATAGCTTTACCTTTAACATTAATAGTATAGGTTTGTAAATCTAAGCTAATATCCTTTATCTCTGCATAGTGCTTTCTATCTTCTAAACGACGTAACAAATTTGTTATTCTTGCTAATAAGCGTTCTTTATGACAAGGTTTATTTATATATTCATCTGCACCAATATCAAGAGCATGTAACTCATCCTTCATTTGATTTCGACCTGTTAAAACAAGTATTGGAACATTACTTTTATGTCTAATTCCCTTACATATTTCAAACCCAGATATTCTAGGTAAATTTAAATCTAATAATACAAGGTCTGGTGAAGCTGCTATAATCTCATCTATTGCATTTGAAAATTTAGTTATACAAAAGGTATCATAACCTTCCTTTTCTAAAATATACTGAAGCTCTTCTCTCATAAAAAGCTCATCTTCTACAATTACAATCTTCTTCACCATTATCACCTCTAATTATCTTCTCTTCTTCTATCCATTATCTTTAAAATATTTTTATCACTGCTTTTCTTTACAAATTGCATGTAAATTAATTCTATCACACATATTAAGACAATAATAGGAATTGAAATAATCATTAGTTTACCAACTTGCTCCTTCATTGTCGTTGTCATAATACCTGTAAATAATGACCTTACTGCAAATATACTACTTATCGCTGCAATTGCTATTGGTAGTGAAAAATACCAATCAGTTTGATTTCTTGCAGATTTACATAGCATTTCATAGCTTGCACCTAAGTATGTTAATGATTGATACCTCTTCCTTGTTTTTTGTTGGTGCATTAAAAATTGTACTCCCATAACTGTATTTGCTATTATTAGAAAAATAACTGCTAAATAAATAGTTGTATAACTTGCTGCAACAGTATAAAATAACTCTCTTCCTATATTTTGAAGATAACTTTCATAACATATATTAGTAGTATTAAGCTTTTCATTAACCTTACTAATAGCTTGCATTAAACTATTTTCTTTAACAAATTTTTGATTTAGAGTTGCATTCCAATAAGTGCTAACATTATTTTCACTAGTATATTTATTAAAAACTGTTTCCGGCACTATTAAACCATAGCTAATAGTAATAAATCTATCTGTTACAATGCTATCAGTATAACATTTGTCTATTAACTTATATTCTTCAACATCAAAATATAAAGTAGGTCTTTCCTTTAAAGCATTTTCCATTACAGCTCCAACTTCAAACTCAGGATCATTATAAAGAGCTACTTCATTATCCTTTAATATAATTTCCTCCTTCCCTTGTAACTCTAAAAGCTTATTATATGAAGTTACAGAAATTAAATATGGTATATCCATATATTGAAGATTGTTTAATAAAATATCTTTACTGTCTTCATCCTTTTGATTTTCTACTGCACTTATCAAATCTTTTGCTGAAAAACTATTACCATGAAAAATTCCTATATTCATATCATATAGCCCATCAATATACTCATTTAACTCCAACTTATTTATTACTGACTTGATTTCCTTATCTTCTGCTTTAAATGTGTAGTCTATAACATGAGCTTCCTTTGAATTAAATAAGTATCCTACTGGAATACCATATGCAAAACAGCTAATTGCCATCAAAACTAAAAGTGATGAAATAGCTAAAGTCTTTGGTTTTAAAAATACTGATTCTTGTAATTGTCTAAAGGTGAACATTTTTAATCCGCTTTTGTTAGTTTTCTTTTTAAGAATTATTTCAAATAATACACCTATACCTTGAAATAATAGGAAGGTTCCACTAAGTCCTAATATTACTGTAATTCCCATGAACATTATGTTTTTCCATGATAATCCCATAATTGCTATAGCAAATGTAACTGTAAGTAATATTCCTCCTAAAACCAATTTAATACTAACAATTACTTTACTTATTTTTCTTTTCTTCTCTCCTTGAGATTCTGAAAGTAATTCTGTAACCTCTTTTCTTGAAAATTTACCACTTAAAATAATAAGTGCTACAAATCTAATAATAAAATATCCTATAATAGTTCCTATAACTGCTGAAAATGAAAATGAAAAATTATGTCCTAATATACCTAACCCTACAATTTTAGCTGTTACTAAACTAATAATTTCAGATATAAAGATTGCAACTGGTATACCGATTAGTAATGACAATACACTATTCCATGACTCTTCTGCAAAAAGCATTAATAATAACTTACTACGCTTCATACCAAGCATTAAATACATTCCAAGTTCTTTACTTCTTCTTTCTAGTTGATATTTCCCTGCAAAATATACGAGAAAAAATAAGATAAATAATGATAATCCATATAAAGATGGAATCAATAAAAATAGCTTGTCTATTGCTTGACTTTCCATAGTCTTTAAAAATATAATAACATCTTGTTTTTCAAGAGATAAAATAATATAAAATGCAACAATAGATATGATTAATGATACAAAAAATAATCCATTTTCTTTTCTATTTCGCTTACTATTTCTATTAACTAAATCATAAAACATTTGCACTTCCACCTCCTAGTTGTGCCATAACTAGAAGTATTCTTTCATAAAAATCTTGTCTAGATTCCTTTGGCTTTTTACGTCTTAGCTCATGAAAAAGATTTCCATCTTGTATAAATAAAATTCTTGAACAAAAGCTAGCTACATTTGCATCATGAGTAACCATTAAAATAGTTGTTTTTTGATCCTCATTTAAATCAGACAGTTTTTGCATTAATGCTTTTGCATTTTTAGAATCTAATGCTCCTGTAGGTTCATCTGCAAGAATAATTTGTGGATTTAAAATTAAAGCCCTTGCTGCTGCAACACGTTGCTTTTGTCCACCTGAAATTTCATTAGGAAATTTATCTAATACATCTGTAATCTCCATATACTCTGCTAATTTTTCTACTTCTACCTTATTATTCTGTAGTTTATTATGAATAGCCATTGGAAGAAGCATATTTTCCCTTGCAGTTAAATTTTCTAGTAGCTCAAAGTTTTGAAATAGATAACCTATCTTATTTCCTCTATAATCTGCTAATTTATTTCCTTTAAAGTCCTCGATTCTCTCTCCGTTTAATAAAATATTACCTTCTGTAGGGTGAGTTGTGGTTGCAATACAATTAAGCAATGTTGTTTTTCCTGAACCGCTACTTCCCATAATTCCAATGAATTCACCATTCATTACTTGAAAACTGATTCCATCTAAAGCCTTAGTTACAAAATCTTTTTTACCATAATATTTTTTTAAGTTTTTAACTTCTAATATTCTCTCTATCATTATAATCCCCTTTCACCTCATAACTTTATAGTTAACAAATAAAACTCCGGAATTTAATTTATTTCTAATTGTTATCTTCCATAATTATTATAAATGGAATTGCTAAAATAAAATACTTACAGTTGATGAAAGGTTTTGAAAGTAAAAGCTGAAGCAATAAATACTCCATTTTTCTTTTATGATTATAGTTATGTTGAATTTTCTTTTTAAAGAATTTGATATAGTATTGATAATTTATTATTAGACCTTTACTATAACCATATCATTTCCCTCCAAAAATATAATATAAGCTAATGATACTTTTTATGTCATTGGCTTGATTTCATAGTTTTAATCACTTATTACAATTTTGATTGTCTACAGATACGCTTCACCGTATCCCATCCTAAATCTTTATAAATTGAACAATAGTTAACAACTTGACTCTTTACATTCAACTTCCTGATATTAATATCTCATTCCATGGTATCAGTTTCATATTATTAGCCTAATGGGTATAGACATTCGCTGTGATTATTATATTTCCTTTACGGCACAATACATTTATTTATTGTAATACTGAATATAATGTTAATTATTAACGGATATTTTATCAAAACAGGATAGAGCATATAAATAACTTTTTCATGATTAACCATTTTTATTTCTTAAATTATTTAATAATCAAATATTCTACAAATATATAAAAATTACTTTGAATTCTACATTTTAGAATAAAAACCACCTATCTGTCAAAAATTTAGTTGAGATGGTTAGATGAAATTTTATTTACATTGTATGGATAATGGGAAGGTATTACTTCATGTTTTATAAGTTATTTAAACACTGATATACTTTTTATTTTAACTGGTATATTTACCTAAGAGTCAGGTATCTTCTGGGCCGAGCATCGACTCATTTGCTTGTACTTTCTAAACAAGGAGCAGATTTCATTGCATTCTTGATTATTTTTCTTCTCAAATACAAACTATATACAGCCTATGTATAAACACATGTGAACATTAATAATTATTTTATATTTTCCATATTATATATATTTCCAATAATAAAATAACCATCATTTTTGTATTCTATTTTTCCATCAGTGATTATTGGTAAATTGCCATTTGAAAACTTGTTCATAGAAAAGATTTTAATATCATCATTTTTTTGCAATTCTTCTTTTATTTGATCATAATTTGATTCACCATCTCTATTTATTGATTGCAACATTGCCAAATTACAAAAATATCTATTATTGGCCTTTACTTTATACCATTCTTCATTCACTACACAATTTATTCCCTGTAATTGATATTTTGCATAATCTAATGCTTTTTTAGCATTTTTCACGTCAGTAACTCCACTACTTGCTCCATAACATGATCCTTTTAGTTCAAAATAACATATATTTTCTTCCCTGTACCATATTATATCTCCTCGACACCCTTTTGAACCATTTCTCTCTATACTAGCTTCTGATACTGCAAATGAGAATTCTTGTTCATTCTCTTCAATATATTTATATATTGAGGATATTAACAAGCTATTAAATCCAGCTTCCTCTACGATATATGGTATTTTATGTCCTGTTTTTGAACATATTGCCCATATTTTATTAATTTTCTTATTTAGATACTGTCCTATTATTTCTCTTATAATTCTTTCCATCTAAAGTCTCCTTCCATTTTTTCATCATAACTAATTCTAAATTCTAATGCTTAGGTCATTAATATACCGTTTTTTAATGCAGACACACTCCTTCATTATTTAATTTGATATATCTTTAAAAGTATTAGCCAATTCATATAATAATTTACAAATACTTTTATCAAACTCCTCACTATTATAAAAATCCATCCCAGACATCTCACTTCCAAGTATTATACTCAGTTCATAGTGTTCTTCATCTTTATTTAACAAATAACAGTATACAAAATCAATAAATAATTCTAAGTCATTTAACAGAATATATCTATTATAGTAACTATAATTAGATAATATTTTTATCATTATTTTTCTTTTTAACTCAGAATTTGCAATTTCCCTAATATCCATAAATATACCATTTTCTTTTAAATACCTCTGATAAACCTTTCTAAATATGCTCACAATAGTATCTTTAGAGTTTTTAATATATTCCTCTTTGTTTTCAGTTTCATTAAAACCACTAAAATTAATCGTATTCAGAGGTGCACCTACTAAATCAAAGATTTTCCATCATATTTCCTGATTTTTCTTAGTTTACCTCTAGTTGTAATTCAAGTATATTATGTTTTTATACTATTGTATTATAAATCTTTATTCAAATAGAAAAAAGAATTCTTTTTATAAAAAAAAGAACTCTTTTCTTAAGTTGATGACATTGCCCGCCCACCCGCCAAGAGACTAAATTATAAATAAATTCCTATATAATGTATTTTGCAACTAATTATGATATAATTAACAATAATCATTAAATTGATAAGTAAAATCATCAAAGGCGGGATGTCTTATACTTAATTTTTTCGTTACAAAAACATTTCCTATAATACCCTTTATTTTAGGCTTTCTTTTAAGTATGTTCTTGTATCCACTATTGGATAATAAATATAAATTATCAAATAAAATAGATTCTAAGTTAAAAGGTAATAAATATTGGAAACCAGTTTTTATTACTGTTTCTTCACTAATTTTCATATTAATTTTGGGTATCATCGGGATTTATTTTATAAATATCCCTGATATGTTATATTTCAGTATTTGTGGTATTATCGCTGGTGTAGCCAGTAAAATTACTATTAGTAATAAGATCAACGGCTAACTATTTATCCTAAACAAATTTTAAATCAACATTCTTTCTTAATAATGGAATATTTTTTTGCAGGAAAATAGAATATCATCCTAATAAAAATTATATATACACCTAACGTAAAAATAGCTGGATTTAGAATACTAAATATCAAAATTCCTGAAATAATAAAATATATAGCAATAACACTACTCTGAATAAAAAGCAATTTATTACGATAAATCAAACCGTATTACTTTTTAACATGGTTCAATAATAGTGTATACTTTAAGCAGTTTTTTATAAAAGGAAAACTTATAGTCTAATTTTCTTTTTCTACTATTCCTATACCCAAAATAACATCTGGTAAGACGGCAAATAAACCTATTACTATTCCATATACTATAGAGTTCAAATCAAAAAAGTATCCAATTGCAACAATAATGGAAATATCAATAATAAATACAACACCTCTTAATAGTTTTCTATGTTTTACATTTCTAACTATTTTATACCAAGGATCAAATAGTTTTAAAAAACTGTTGCTAGATGTATTTACTATTGCACTAAATATTGCGAAAGATATAAACATCGGTACCAATCCATATAAGACACGTGCCTCAAAACTCATCCTACTTCAATCCTTTCTATAACTAATATCTTGCAAAGATGAATCAATAAATAAACATGTTTTCTAAATTATATCTAATACGTAAAATATTATCAATATAATCAGTTGTTAAATATATGTAAATATGAAGATTCGCTTGCCTGCTCCTCTATAGGCCTGTTATCCTTGTCAACAGTTGTTAACATCCCTAAGCAGGCTGAGCGAAAACCATCAACAAATGTCCAATTATAGTATAATATAGATATACATATACTGATTGGAGTGTGGTTTAAGTGAATTATGTATTTGGTAAGCAAAGAAACCAAGTTCTTAACCAATGGCAGAAAAAATACGTGAACGATTAAAA
Organism: Clostridium sediminicola; assembly: GCF_050402865.1. Taxonomy (NCBI): domain Bacteria; kingdom Bacillati; phylum Bacillota; class Clostridia; order Eubacteriales; family Clostridiaceae; genus Clostridium; species Clostridium sediminicola. Next base: position 26,411 of record NZ_BAABMF010000010.1, on the reverse strand, counting down.
AATGAAATGTCAAAGTATAAAAAGAGGCAAAATATTGTAGATCATCCTTTTGGAACCATAAAAAGGACTATGAACTTTTATTACCTTCTTACTAGAAAATTTAAAATGGTAAGAGGTGAGGTTAGTGTTGCCATTTTTACATATAATCTAAAAAGAGTGATATCAATTTTAGGGAATAAAGGATTGATTTTGCTTATAAAAGAGAAAATGCAATTGAAGGTGGCATAATAAGTCATCTTTTTAATTAATAATTGATTATTTTCTTAATAAAAACAGTTGATAGCAAGCTCCTTCAGTTTCACTTCAGGCGCAAAATACCCCGGACCTAGTGAACATACTGTTAATTATTTACAGTATGTTCACTAGGTCCGGGGCACTTACTGAGGACATGCAATGGCCGAAGTTGCTTTCTTTTCTATAGATGCATCCAGTTCAAGCTTTCCTTCATCAACAAGCTTCATAATACCCCAAGCTGTAATAGTTTTAGAAATAGAGCCTACCTGAAATATTGTGTCTCCCTTTACTGTAGTTTTTTTACCTTTGTCTGCAAATCCATAATTATAGTTAAATATAACATTTCCTTTTTCTATAATTGCTATACTAACGCCTGGTATATTATATTTCTTCATTAACTTTGGGACTCTTGTATCCAATTGTTGTTCGAAACTATTTGCCTTTATGGATATTATAAAAATCTTTTAGGTCTGATTTGCGTTGCTGAGGTAACGCTGTTTTCTTAACACCGTGAATTGCACCTTCTAGTGCTAACAATCTATTAATACACGCAGAAGCATCAATTTCTTGTATTTTCAGCCACGCCTGTTTTGCACCAATATCTTTTAATTCATCATAAGTAAATATACCTACTTTATTCAACTGCCTTTCAACTTCTTTTCCTATATTAGGTAGTTTTGATAATTCTCCCATTATGAAACTTCCTTTCAAATTACTATTTTTCTAAAGATTATATGAATAATCTTTACTTCGATTCAACTATCTCTAGCTTCTATTATAACAAAATTTAGTTCATCCTGATATTTTTTCCCATACATTCATCCAACTTTAATGAAAACCGTACTTACTTATTATACTAGAATTTATGTAGTATAATGAATTAGTATCAGGCTAACATTATACATTCCAATATGCTATAATAAGCAAAGATGTATTGTAACTAGAGGTAATAACGAAGTATTTGTATTCGAAAACGATTTGAGAAGTTTTCATTATATAATATATAAAAATAATGGTGGGTATATGAAAAAATCAGAAAGATTGAATGGACTAATATTTGCATTAAATGAGAGAGGTAGGCTTACTGCAAAAGACCTTGCTGAATTATTTGAAGTTAGTGAAAGAACTATTTATAGAGATATTGATGCCTTATGCCAGCTTAAGGTGCCAATTGTCGCTTATGAAGGATTAAACGGAGGATATGAAATAGATTCAGATTATTTTCTTCCTAGTATAAAGTTAAATGAACAAGAAATCCTAATGCTACTTATTGCTTTAAGGGTTGGCGAGGAACTAAAGTTACCAAATTTATCTGGTGATTATCAACTTTTAAAAGCAAAAATCATAAACACTTTTTCAAAAGAGGATCATGACCGGGTAGAGAATTTGCTTGATAAGATGAGTTTTTATTTTTCAAGAATTGAACCGGCTGAGTATGTAGTAGGTGTATTTTCTACCATTATAGAAGGACTTATGAATAATGTTCAGATTAGTATGGAATACTATGTGCCTAAAAGGAATCAATTAACTGAAAGAATTTTATCTCCTACTGAGTTTTTTTTTGACGAAGGTGGATGGTATTTAACTGGTTTATGTCATATGCGAAATGAAAAAAGAACATTTCGTTTGGATCGTATTCGAGGAATTTCTCTTTTAGAAGAAAAAAATCAAGTTAAGTGTGATCACCTTAACAATATTTCGAATCATTATATTGAAGAAACTTATATATTAGATCTTTTACCCTCATTCTACCGAGTGATTAAAGATAATTCTTACATGAGCAAAAGTCAAATTCTTTCCGAGAGCTCTTTAATTAGGGTTCAGGTAACAAGCCAATTCAAAGATGAAATAACAAAGATTATCCTTTCAAATCCAAATAAGGTAACAATTATAGAACCAGATAGCTATAAAAAAGAAATCCAGCAATTAATAGAAGCTCTTTCAAATAAATATTTACAACTCTGACAGGTATATGTCAGAGTTTTTTTGTTATTATTCTTAAAAAGAGGAGGAACTATAAATGATTTATACTGTAAAAGGACCTATTAAACAAAAGGAGATGGGAATTACCTTATCTCATGAACATTTTAAATGGGAATATGATGAAGATTTAGCTCTAAGTATGTACTATGAGAAAAGATATGATGATGAGGCTAATGAAAAATTTTATGAAAGGCTGTTGCCTATAATGATGAGCCTTAAGAAAGCAAAATGTAGAGCAGTCGTAGAGACTTCACCACCAATTGGAGGACAGAATCTAAGATTGTTGAAGAAATTATCTGAAACCACAGATATACATATTATTCCTTGTACTGGTATGAATATCACCAAATATGCTATTGAGTTATTTCCAAAGGAATTCTCGAATCAGTTAGCAGATCGCTGGATAAATGATTTCAATCTCGGTCTTGATACAATCGATAATATTTTGATTCGACCAGGATATATTAAGTTGTTATTAGATAATGGAAAACTGTCAGTCATTGATAGAGAAATGCTACGTGCTGCTGTTAAAGCAAGTAATGCTACTGGTATGCCAATTCATTGTCATATCTTTGCATCTGAAATGGTTGAACATGTTATTGATCTTGTAAAGAAAGAAAACATGGACCTGTCGAAATTCTTATGGGCACATGGAGATTATGAAAGTAATATATCAGCCATAGTAGATGCCATAAAAGCAGGAATTTGGGTTGGCATTGATCAAATTAGATCAGAAACCCACCAACAAAGATGTGACTTAATTAAAACTCTTATAAACAAAAAAGTGGAAGGACATCTGTTACTTTCTCAAGATTATGATTTTTACGAGATGTCTGCTAATAAAGAAGGTATCAAAAATTCAACTAGTTTATTGAACGAGTTCATTCCCTATTGTATTGAACAAGGAATTGAGAGTTCAAAACTTATCGAAATGTTAAGCAAAAATCCAAGTATATTCTATAATATTGGAGAAAACGAGATATAGTAATGAAAAAGATCCGCCAGCTGGTAATAATTTTTTCACTATTACTAGCTGGTAGGTGTATTGCTTATAACTTCCAGTTATTGCTATCTAGTTAATCTGATGATTTTTAAAAGAACGATAAGCAAATGGCAAAATAATTATAGTTATAAATAATGCAAATATCGGCATAAAAATATATGGTTCAATTGATAGTCCAAATAATTCATATAGTATAGGTGAAGTTACTGACCAAAGTGCCATCATGTTTGATGGTAAAAGGTTGAATAGATTATAAAGTAATACATTAGTTTCTGATACATTTATCATCATTGGTGCAAAAAGTATAATGCTTATGATGATAATAACACCAAATGGTGATTTAAATTTTGATGAGAGCAATACGGTAATTGCAGTTGCAAAAATCGATCCTAAGAAGATGCAGACAGAAAAAATCAAAGCAACTTGCCACATTTTAAGAGGGTAAGTAGAAAGTGGCAATAGTAATTGAAATGGTGCATTTGCTCCATCAAAACCAAAAATTAGCATACACTCGAAATAGGTTAATACTGTTAGTATAATGCAAACTACTGAGCCAAATGAAATACTTGTAAATAACTTTGCAAAAATCAGCTTACTTTTGCCGAATTTTGATGATAGTATAAGTTGGTCCGCACCTGTGGTGTATTCACCAGCAAACATTGGTGCGATACAAATTGCTATGGTAAAAGCAACAGTAATACCTGTTGTATACATAATAGCAAAAAATCTCATATAGCCATCAGCATAATCATAAACGAAAGGAGTTTCTATTTTGTTATCAAGCTTTAATAATTTTTCTTTTGAGTTATTATTTATATTTTTTGTGTTGATTTCATCATGAACTTTAGTACTACGGGACTCATATAAATTGTGTATATCTTCTATACTTAAATTTTGCATTGACGTCAAATCAAATCTTTTAGATTCTCTTCCATTATAAACAGTGCGAACTATATGATATATGGGGCTGTATTGTCTAGCATATTTATCATATTCTGGTGTAGTATGATATCTATCACTTAAAGGTACTTTTGAGTAGGCATTCTTCGCTTCTAAAATTAAATCTTCATCGATAGGTCTACCTGCTAAAGCTCTTGCGTATTCTCTATCTGTAACCATAGCATCATATTTGCTTTCTGAAGGTACTCCATCAACATAGTGGTAGCCAATAAGTGTTCCGACAGTACTTAAAATGGTTAGTACAGTTACTATAAATAGTGTTATAACAGTACTTTTTCTTTTAAAAATCTTTTTGTACTCAAAACCTACAAGTTGAAAAAAACTATTCATTTTCAATCACCTCACTGAAATAATATAAATATAAATCTTCTAAAGTTGCTTGAACTGAAATTGCTCCATTACATGGCATTTTATCGCATACAATCCTTAAAAATGTTTTATCATTTTCTTGTCTAATGTTGATTATAGGATAAGTAGAGGTTAAATTATCTGCTGTTTTGCTATCAACATAACATTCATAAACTTTGTTTTCTATAACCTTTATAATATTTTTAAGACTTCCGCTGTGGATAAGCTGGCCATCTTTCATCATTAAGATTGTATTTGCAATATTTTCTACATCAGATACGATATGGGTTGATAAAAGTACTATTCTATCGGCTCCAAGCTTTGAAATAAGATTACGGAAACGTACACGTTCTTTAGGATCCAGCCCTGCTGTTGGCTCATCTAATATGAGAATCTTAGGATTATTTAGCATCGCCTGGGCAATTCCTAGTCTTTGTTTCATACCACCAGAGAAAGTTTTAATTTTCTTCTTTGCTACATTAGATAGTGCTACCAGTTCTAGAAGCTCTGTTGCCTTTTCTTTTGCTCTTTGTTTAGTTAAACCTTTAAGACTACCCATATAGCAAAGAAATTGCATTGCTGTAAAGTTAGGATAGTAACCGAATTCTTGCGGTAAATAGCCTAAGCTATCACGATAATCCTCATGACTTACATCAATTTCATTAAATTTCACTTCTCCGCCTGTAGGTTTTAAAACTCCACATATCATACGCATAAGTGTTGTTTTACCTGCACCGTTTGCTCCTAAAAGTCCGTATACTCCTTTTGTAAGGGTTAAAGATATTCTATCAACTGCAATTTTATTTTGATACTGCTTTGTTAAGCGGTCTATTGTAAGTTCCATTGTAATTCCTCCATTCTTTTTACAAATTCAAATAATTCTTTTACTATAGCTACAATCAAAATGAAAAATGTAATACTCCAAAATGTTAAATATTTATCTGCAAAAATACCATTGTATATGATATTTAATAAGTTATTCAATAAACTGATAAAACAACTGACACCACCGCAAATATATATTGTTTCCCTTGAATGAAGATGATTAATAGTAATAAGTGATAATGTACAAGTAAGCAAAAATGGAGTAAGTAAGTACATACCTAAACGAATAATGTTATAATCAGTTTTTCCAATCATCGATATTAATAATATACTGAATAGGACAAAATAAAAAAATCCAAGTACTCCTAAACGAACAAGGACAACATCGGCAAAGCTATGTTTGCAACTCAATTCAAGTTCACACATATTAAAAGATTGACTTCGTAAAATTTCTGTAATAGCAACAAGTGCTACAAAAGGAAGAATGGATGAAACAATCCATATTACCTTTAAAATATTATCACTAGAGTATGCATATAAACCATATAAATCACCGATTAATATTAGGCAAGATATAAGCCATACTCTTTTTCTAATATAGCCTATTTGACTTAAAATAAAATCAAGCCGATTTGCTTTAGGGTAATTAACTGTTTGTAAAAATTCTGTTTTCTTTATAGGTTCTGGTGCATCAAAAGCTGATTTGATTTGTGATTTGAATTTTTTATTCAAGAAAAATCCTCCTCTCTTAAAATAAACTTTAATTGTTTCAACGCTGATTTTACTTTTCTATAAATAGCAAACCTTGAAAGTCCCATAATATAGCTAATTTCTGCCATAGATAAATCATTTGCAAATCGTAATAAAACAATTTCTTGTAAATCTTTTGACATGGTACTAATAGCCTGCTTTAATGCAATGTTTGTCTCAAAGTCTTCAATGGTATCTATTGATTCAATATCATCATCTAATGACAAATTTTCAGTTTTTTTATATGTATCTATACACAAGTTTTTAGCTATTGTATAAAGATAAGCAAGGGGCTTACCCCTATTAATATAGGAATTTTGGCTAAAATATTTAAGAAAAGTTTCTTGTGTCAAATCTTCTGCAATATGTGGGTTTTTTACTTTGAAATAACAGTATTTATATATTTTATCGTATTGATCTTCGAGCTCTAAAGACACTTTAAAACCTCCTTTCAATATGTATAACGAATGAGTATAGTAAAATGTGCGGATAAATTTAAAAAATTTGTGATTTTATTTTTAGCAAGCAACAGGCGCAAAATACCCCGGACCTAGTGAAGATACTGTTAATTGTTTACAGTATCTTCACTAGGTCCGGGGTAGTTGCGAGAGCTTTAGGTTGAGCTTGCTTATAATTATTCTAATAATGATATTACCCACTTATTACATGAAGTACACTTATGCACTGTTATAACAAATAAATCAAAATTCTTATTATTTGCCATTATGCTCATAGCATTTCTTTCTTCTTTAGTTATAAATTCATCATTTTCATCAATATATCCAATTATCTCTACTAAATGATTTTTCTTAGTCTTATCACAACATCCATTAGAACCTGCAATTTCTATTGTTTGATAATCTAAACTTGGACTTAATTCTTGTATAATATCTATTATATCTTCATAGTCTTTTAAATCATCTACAAAATCCTCTTCATAAAATACTAAGTCTTTAACTTGAAATAGTTTATTCATATAATTCTCCACTCTATATATATTAATTTTATATGGATAAAAGAACATCCACACAATAATCATTATAATATATGAATATTCTTTTATCAATTATATATTATAAGTTATTGGACTGCCCTCATTAGTTAAAACCTAAAAGGTCTTGTTCCAACATCCACCTCAAAAAAAGCAGCTACATCTATACTTTTTTGAGATAACTTTAATTAAAATCTATTTTTAGATATTTATATAAAGTTTTCTTGCACCGGAGGTCTTTATGGGCACATAGTGTCCTAGTTGCTTTTTTTATAGTAAGCTAAATTATGGATTCATTATTAGGTTTTACTTGATAAAAAAATCCCAGTGGAATTTTCAGTTTCTACTGGGATTTTGTGAAATTATTCTTTATGGACAACTTCTTATATTTAGACAAAAGTCGGGTGGTACCTGACCCCTTAGCGAGAGAGCTTGAGATCGAGCTTGCTTATACTTAACGGTAAAGCAAATTCTTTCATACTCTTTTTATCCACAATATTCCTCCATATTATTATCTATAGATATACTACTTCGTAGATATATCTATTTAATTCGCAATGCGCAGTTAAGGATGATTTTCTTTGAAAATCTTTGAACTACTAAAAACAAGTTCGTCACCGTCGCTTCTTCACAAAGCCCCCTGGGGGTGGGTTGAGCTTGCTAATAGATATAAATAAGTTAATGAAAGATTAATCAATAACTTATTATTACCATTGTACCATATTTTGTTATTTATTAATAATATGTACCGTATATAAAAGTATGTATTGAATCAATTCCCCCAAAAGAAGAAGACTGCAAATAAATTTGGGGTTAAAATTTATTTGCAGTCTAAAAATTATTCTCGAATCCGTTGTTCTTTTTTCATTTCTTTTAACTACTTTTGCGACTTTTCCATAGCTCTAGTCGGGTGGTACCTGACCCTTTTGCGAGGGAACATGAGACCGAGCTTGCTTAAATTCTAATTATTCAATTCTTTACCTGTCCTGCCTCTAAGTATACCAATACCAAAACATATAGCTACTCCAATTAACATAAATATCTGTTCTAATGGGTTGTCCATTACATATATAAAAAATTCAATAGTTACATCCACCAAATTATTAAAGGTAACCTCTACCTTTGCAGTTAACATAATATGCTCAATAAAAGCAATAGGCGTTTGAATTAAACATAATATACCTAAAAATAGCCTTATACCTAAACTAAAATGTTCTTCTACATAATACTTATTAAACACAGCAATAATAAATATTGAGGTAAAAATAGGTATTGCTATAAAATTAGTTTCAAATTTATATATTGTAAAACCATAAATTAAACTAATAAAAATAGTTATCAAAAATGACCATAAGATTGCTTTAAAAATGTTTTTTCCATTGTCTATACTTTCATCAATCATTTCCGATACTGAATAATCACAAGTCCCAGATACTTGATCCAGTTGTTTTTGCATAGTTAATAATAATTTTTCAGCATCAATTTCTTTAAATAATAGTAAAGAAATTTGAATAGAACTAGTTGGATAACCATAAAGATTATTAAGAGAATTTGATAGAGTTCTTTCTTTTTTCTTAGCTATATCCTTTTTAAGCAAAATACCAAAGGCAGCATTATTGTTGAACTCAAAAACATTTATTTCATGAATTTCATTCCAATATGCTATATGAACTTTAAAGGGCGTAGAATACTTTATATAATCCCTTGTAATTTCAATATACCCATTTTTATTCTTATTGTTAATTATGATTCCAAAAGCAAAAAACACACTCAGTACCAACATAAATAATCCAGACAAAAAACCCAATTTGGGTTCATCCTTACTAACAATAATTAGAAAAAAACCTGCTATCATTGCAAAAATAATAGAACAAACTACAAAAAGAATACTATTCGCTTTGTTCAATTTTGCACTTTGATGAAATGGTAGTTCATATGACTGCATTGTTTCAATAGAATGAATTGATTCCATAACCGCTCCCCTTTAAGATATATACATATTTTTTAATAACTAAAATGAGATTTTTCAAAATTCACCAAATGAACTTCTTTGCAAATTCTAATTAAATTATAAAGAAATATGTAGTTCATATCAAAGGTAATTATTGTAATGATAGTATTGAATATATATCATGTGCCAATCTATATAATTTTCGGGAAATGTCCGGTACCTCTAAACCTTTATGGTGTTATTTCACCATCAAACTCAAAAAAGCTGCAAATAAATTTGAATTTTAAATCTATTTACAGCCTTACTTTTAATAAATACCATTTATTATTATCTAATTTGTTTAAAGTACAAGTTCTGTAAATTCTACATTAAACGGGCAGTACCTGGAACCATAGTGGTCCAAACTTGTTTGGATCACTTGCTACCTTCTGTACTGATCCCAGCGCCTGCAAAGATAACTAAGTTATCTTTGCAGGCTGCTTCTAAAATTTCAATAGGTAAATCAAACTTATGGTTATTACTACAAATCTTACAGTCTTCTATATATTTCATACAAATACTCCTTCTATTTAAATAAACTTTATAATATGATGATTGCAATATAATAAGGATTTAATTAAATTTATTGATTCTACCTTCATTATTGCAAAAAATTTTTCCTTAATATTCCATTGTCATGTCCAAAATCCCTTCTTTTTCGCATATTTTTATCAGTCAAAACTAAATAAAATCCTAATAATAAAGAGTTCTCCCAAAAACTTTTTTAAGAGAACACGTATGCTTTATAATACTATTATTTAGCGTATTGTCATAATCGTATCTAATTATAATTCTGTATACTCATTAATCTAACTAACAATGATATAAAGCCGCACTTACTTATGATACGGTTCAGTTTATCACATTCTAAATTGATTATTATTACTTATTTTAAGCAACTGAATTACCACTCACATTATTAGCCTAATGGGTAGTTATATATCAGATTTTATAATACACAATAATGATATACCTTTTATTTTTATTGGTATCTTTACCAAAGGATCAGATGCCATAACAAAGGAAGGCTTGCCTGAGTAAGTTTCTCTAAGGGATTTTATGAGGGCATCAAATAGCTGAAGTGGCTCCTCGATTTTAGTTATTTGCTCAGTCTCCCGATGTCATTACTATAATTAGAAACTATTGTTTACTACTATCTAAATTTAATTTTCATATCAGACAACAAATCTTTTGTTAATTTTCCAAGTGGAATCTTTCCTAACTCCACTTCATCAAAATAGTTTCCAAAAACAAACCTTAGTATTTCTTCTTCAGTTTTAAACATTTCAGGAAGCTCCCGTAAATATTCTTCTATTTGACTTTTATTATATACAAGTACTTTTTCAACTAAATTTTTCACATATTCATTGTGACTCTGGTAAATTTCCTGAATATGAAATGTCTTAATCGAATTATCAATTTCTTCTTTTTTACACAAATTACAAATTGAAAACGATGGTTCTCTATTAAATAGATGGTCAATATTATCAAATGTAAATATAGCATCTTCATCAAATCCGCTCTCAAAAGGATAAACATGTTTTTCCATCCAAAAATTCTTAGCTAATTTAAATCTAGAATTACAAATTTGACAGCTCGGAATAAAATTGTAAATTGATAATTTTAAAAACGGAAAATGGACTTCACTATAATAGTGGTCTAAATCTGCAGTTGTTTTTAATCCTTTTTTGCTATTCATATTGCTAATATATTGCCTATTACAATATGGACATACTTCAACTTTAAATGCCGATATTACTTTATGTCTATATTTTTCCACGAAGTTATCATAATCAAAAATATCTTGAAAAACTTCATTCACTTCATTTCTGATTTTAAAGTAAGGCAAGGTGCTATCAATTTTAATTTTATTAATTTTTTTCTTATTCGAATAAATAGTTCCCCTCTTAGGTTTTTCCATTAAGTCATCATTAGTGATATTCTGCAATAAATGAATATTATTAGGATTGATCGCATTTAATAGTATATTTTTTCTTTCTGAACAATTACTGCTATCTTTAGCTCTATCCTTTACGATTTCTAAATTCATTTCAAGTTCATAAAATGCCTTATCTTTTATTGGTAAATATTTAGTTAAGACCTCATAATACTGCACTATTATTGAATGTATATCTGTTTGCTTTAAATATGATATTATTTTTTTCTTTGAAACCATACCATTTTCGAAAAACCAACCTTCTAATAAATCAATAAGTACGTTCATTGTTTTCTTCTCTGCATGTTCCTTATTTATTTTATGTGCAAGATTATTAACGAAATCATTGTCTTTTGAATCATTATAAATCTCATCTATACATTTCCAATCAAATTTATTATCATCAATTTTTATCATAGATAACTCCTTATATAGATTTGATGATTTCCAATGTCTCACTTAACTTGTTTTTAGCTTCTTCCACTTTATCTTTATCAATTCCTGAAGACTCTAATAGCTGCCTTTTTAATCCTTCTATTTGAGATTGATAAGAAATAATAGTAGCATCTTTATCTACAGGAAAACATTTTTTATATAGTTCTGATAATTTATTTTTTATTAATGGCTCCCCAATTGACTCAATAAATAATTTATAGTCTTGACTACTTGCTTTTAATTTACCTTTAAAATTATTCTTTAAATACTCCGCTAGTTCTGCATAGACTTCCTCAATCTTACTTCTAGAAAATTCCCCCATTGTGCTTGACATGTAAAATGCATCATTGAGTAATGTATGAATATTACTACCAAATGTTTGCTTATGCAGTGCCGAATCATCTACAATACATTTATCTGTTGTTTTGCTCAAATAAATAGTACTTTCTTTTAAGATATCTGATAGTACAATAGGTGAATGTGTTGTAAATATAATTTGAACATTATTATCTTTAAATTGCTTAGATACATCATTTAGTAATACTTTAATATATTTTCTCTGCCATTCTGGGTGTGCATACAAATCCACTTCATCAATCAAAATTAGAATACTTTTTTGTATTGAAGCACTCTCTTTTTCAATTACTTGGTTAAAAAATGGCAGAAGATTAAGCCACGAAAACGTATTTTGAAATGCTCTTTCTCCTGAAGACATATGCAAATTACGAATGGTAATATATTTGATAACAAAGGATTGCTTTTCCTTTGCCATTGAATTAATCATGTCACAAAACTTCGTATACCTTTCTGGATCTTCGTTTAACGAAAGCACTCTGCTATTATTATGTGCAAGATCACTTTGAGGAACATTTGATTCAGCCTCTTTACAATCAATTAATACTGAGCTAATATTCTTCACTTCATGTAATGCATATTTATAGTAATCAACAATTGCTTGCTCATCATTGCCATCTTTAACCTTATGCTCACTAAGCATGACATCAATAATATTTGGAAATTGTTCTATCTCAGATATTTCGATTGCATTCAACTCAATTTTAAAGCAATAACTAATTTCAAATAATAAATTCAAATAAAGTTTACAACAAACATTACTTAACAAGTCTCTTTGTATATTTTTCAACCACTTAGAAAATTTTTTTATAGTTTGACTTAACCCTTCTACTCTTTTATTATCTGCTATATAATTCCATTGTATTATATCTGGATACTCTTTCTTAATAAGGCTTATAGCCATAGAGAAATTCACTTCTATTTCACTGTTGATTTTTGCAATATATGTATCTAATAGTCCATTAGAAATCAAGTGATGAAAATATAAAACATCGCATATTTGTTGGAAATCTGTTTCCTTCTTATTTTTAATAAGAATTTTCTGTAAAATATCATAGGATGTTTGTTTTATCATGAACGACTCTGAATGCTGTACCACTTTCTTATAAAATACATTAGACAACCCTCTTATAGAATCCGGTGTTAAGCTAATCCTGTTCAAAGATCCATGTGTAGTATACCCTGTATGACCATAAGTATATAAGCTATTTGTGAGATAAATAATCGTTGAACTTTCTAGCTCTTTCCTAAGCTCATCTTTTCTAGTTTGATCATCAATACTCAAACTTTTTACTTGAAAATCTGTTGTATTTTTAAATAAAGTATTATCAATATTATTATATATAACAATGTTATCATTATTTTCATAAACTAAAATGGTTTTGTTTTCTTCATACTCTTCTTCATGCATTTGTCGGTATGCTTCATCCCTAATTTTTGCTTTTGGATAACATTGACAATCATAAATATATTGTAAAAGCGTTGTTTTACCTGATCCATTTTCTCCAACAATCGCTGTAACATTCAAAACATTATTTTCGTACAGAAATCTTTTATCAATTGCGTTGACCATCTCATATCGTAATACTACTTTGTCACCATCTAATTCACATGAAAATTTATGCTGTGGTGAAAAATTAAAATCTTTTTTCTGTATAAACTTATTCTTACTTTTGTTAATCCAAATAAATAATAATTCCATAAAGCTCAGAACCTTTCTTCTATCTTCCCATTAATAAACATTTTGTTTATAATATCCAAAATATGTAAACAATACAGACAAGAGGTGATTATATGCAATCTAATACAACTTGTCCATTAGTTGAACAATATCTAAATTATCTTGTAGTTATTAAAGGTCGTGCTGATAATACAATTAAAGAATATCGTACTGATTTACTTATGTTTTTCAACTATATTATGAACTTACGTAGTACTCCTATTGTTGATGAAAACTTTTCTAAAGCAGATTTAGAATTTATAAAATCAATTTCTTTGCAAGATATGTATTCTTTTATTTCTTATTGCAAAATAATACTAAATTCTTCACCTGGAACTAGAGCAAGAAAAATAGTGTCAATTCGTCAATTCTGGAAATATCTAAAAACTAAAGCACATATCATTGATAATAATATTGCTGAAGAATTAGAAACCCCTAAATTGCCCAAGCGTATACCAAAATATCTTAATTTAGAAGAATCTGTTCGCTTATTACTTGCATGCAATAACTCTCCTCGTGATCATTGTATAATAACTATTTTTCTAAATTGTGCATTACGATTATCTGAATTAGCTAATTTAAACATTGATCAAGTAAATAATGATATTTTAACAGTAATAGGTAAAGGAAACAAAGAACGTAAGATATTTTTAACTCCTGCTGCTAAAAAATCTATAACTGGTTGGCTTCAGATTAGAAATTCAATTAATGTTAATTCTAATGCTTTGTTTATATCCAGAAATAATAACCGTATTACTACAAGAGCTGTACAAAATGTCGTAAAGAAATATGTTATAGCTTCTGGGCTTGACCCTAAACGCATATCAACTCATAAACTTCGCCATACTGCAGCAACTCTTATGTATAAATATGGTAGAGTAGATATTCGCTCTCTTCAACAGATTCTCGGTCACGAAACTATTGCTACAACTGAAATCTATACTCATGTTGACGAACATCAATTACAATCCGCAGTGAACTCTAATCCCCTTGCTATGATGTTTAATTAGTTTTTAGCTGCTATCAATTTTGATTGCAGCTGTTTTTATTTATTATAGCTCTCTATAGCTCGTCCATTATATGTATAATTAGAAGTTTTGCATTAGATTTATAATACAAAATACTAATATTTCCTTTCTCTATATTATGCAGTTAATTACTATCAACTCTTAGTCATTTCTTAATCCTATTTTAATCAGAAAATCAAAAATGTTCTTAAAATCTGTTAATTTTACTGCTTGTTCCTCATGATCATAAAATGATACTTTTGATTCACAGGTGTTTCCATTCACCATGAAACCATAGTAGTCACCTACTCCATTATCTGAGAAAGCAATAAACTTACAACCGAATTTGGCTTTTCGATTTTGGGATATAATATACCATTCACTATTGCTTTTCCCTGAATATACATAAGTAAATGCAAAATACCCTCCTCCAAAATTCTTAATAAATTGTATGTACTCAATAGGTAATTTTAGATTTAATTTTTCTTCTATTACGGCAATATCATTATCTGTAGAATTTTCATCTGAATCTAATGCAAACCATATAGGATTCCACTCTTTTTTTTCATTTACAATCTTAGTGAAAACTTCATATTCCATAGTTACCTCCATATTTTAGCTTTTCTCTATAGGGGGCAGGTGAGCTTCTAGACACGTAATGTCCCAGTTCCTACCTTTGAAGTTCTACTCTCCAATAACATTCAATAAATTTCTTATATAATCATCTACATAATCTAAATCATTTGTGATAAAAATATCCTCTTTTTTAACTATTTTATGTACACTATATACTCTATCTTCTATGTCTTTTACTTGCATGAAAAGACGAGCATTCATTAGATTAACTCTATAGTTCCCAAATTCTATTATATACTTAAATATTCTTGAATCTTCGCTTAGATGGCTTTCCATTTTTACACTTTTTACTTCATTCCAGCCATAATGCTTTTCTATAAATAAAGTTCTCACTTCTCTAATATTGACACCTTTACTATCAATTTTACAATAACTGAAAAAAGAATTAAGCGTAAAAACCAAAAAAATACATGTGAAACTTACAAAAAATTTCTTCATAGTTTTTGGATTATCATCTTCTGTTCTAAAACTTTTTAACTTTGTTTTATTTATACATTCAAATGATACCTGAACTAATATTGCCCATATGTAAAATAACCCAAATATAAATTCAAAGAATACCCATAACCCCAAAGTTGGAGTAAAAATAAGTGTATTTTTATCAATAAATAAATTTAGTTGTATCCAAGAAATTTTATTATGTATAACTAAAAAGTAGAGAACTAAACTTGCAATTAAACATAACATGATATCAAAAAATATTAAATAATCCATAGCTTTATTCTTTTTTTTACTTTTACCCTTTAGAAGCTTTTTATTGCATTGACTTCTTATCTTTTTATTTACGCTCATAAATTTACCTTTCACAATATTTTAATAAACTTAATATCTATTTATTCAATCTTAAAGGTTTTTGTGTTTTTGTCCATTAATATGTATAATGGGAAGTTATACATTGTATTAACTGGTAAATTTCACACCCTGATTTTACACCCCAGTGGTAGTGTCGATACCTTTAGGTTGAGCGTGCTATCTAGTATACAAAAATTCACGCCCCCTAAATAGATTAAGAAGATATGCAATTGCGAAAGAGCTTAATCTTTTCCCTTAATTGTTTCTCCCTTAATAAAACCCCATAACTGTTGACTAACTAGAATTTTTCTCAAATCAATACTTTATTTTCACGAGTTAATATCTTATTATATTTAGTTCATGTTAGTATATATAAATTCTATCATATTGCTCTTGTTGTCATATGAAGCAACATAATTATAACTATTATTAATAATATCAATGTAATCCTTATTATTACCTTTTAGAAAATTTATGAATTCTGCTTTTTTTCTTTTCTGTTCATTCATATTTACTATAACCTTATCAACGATTTTTAAATTTTTATCAACTAATTCTAGTTTCACTATATGGTCTTTATCTTCTATCACATTAACACGATATATAGAAAATCTGTTATTATTATATGCAAAGAACAATAATTCTTCTCCTTTTTCATTATTATTTGTGCAAAAATACGATACATAGTAATCTGAATATTGTTGAAAATTCTTTATTAAACCAACATAATCAAATAATGTACTCATCATGAACTCCTCCTTAAATATAGATCTTCATCAGTGTTCTTTTATCTAGATTATTATTAACTATATCTTTTCTTTCATAACAACAAATTAAAACCACGCATCAATTTGTAGTAAAGATTGAATGTAGTTTTTTAGTATTTAGCAATTCATATATCTCCTCATTTAAAAACCTACTACAACAAATTTTTTTTACTTTATATTGCTTTCCCTCATCAACACAGGTCCATTGTTATTATAGCTAATAAACTCGAAAGACTTATTTGGAACAAATCTAAATTTTTTTACCATTAATCTATGAAAGTCTTGATCATGTGTTGATATTATAATTTGTTTTTTATTCTCTTCATTACCAGTAGATAAAAAATTTCTTAATACATCAATAAATGATATTACATTTAAATCATCCATATTTTGAATAGGATCATCTAACATAATAGTTTTAAGATTTGAACATTGTTGCCTTAAAGCCATACCTAAAAATATACTAACAGCAACAACATTTACTTGTGCTGAACTAAATGTAAAAGCAGGGTTAACTTTGTTCTTTAATTTTTTATTTATACAATTTATATTTAAAATATCTGAACCTTTATTGTTTTTATTAAAATTAAACTCTATTTCTGTAAATAATGGGTGTGGATTAACTCTTCTATAGATATTATTAATAAACTCTTGATGTTGCATGATAATATGCTGACTAATTTCTTGTATTGCTTCCGTAGAAGCATCTATTAACTTTCCTAAAATACTAATTTCTTCATTATTCTCTTTCGCTTGTTTGCTCATTTCATTATATTGTTTTACTAATACTTTTAATTCCTTATTCACCTCTGAATTATACAGTTCTTGGTGAGTTTCCAAAAATCTTTCATTTAAATATTTCAACTCATTTTCTAAATTATCTACACTATTAATTTTACTATTAACATCTAAAGTTTTGTATTTAATATCCTCTTCTAAATTATCCATTTTTATTCTTAACTCTGCTGCTTTTTTTTCAAAGGTACATATCTTTTGTTTAGTATTTTCGATATCATTTTTTATCTCATTAGCATGTAATGAGAGGAGACTAAGTCCTCTCTGATTTAGAAGGTTATTAATCTTATTGATCTCTATCGTTAACTCCCTCTCTAACTTATTAATATCAATGCTTAAACTCATAGACTTTATAAACTCAATTATATTATTGTATTTTTGTCGTTCTTTTGTCTGATTTTCATTTAACATTTTATATTCATCGTCATAATTATATTCTTTTCTTCTAATGTTTTTACCTAGTAATACTATAGCATTTTTTATATTTTCTAATTCTTCAACAAAATCTTTGTTATATTTATTATATCGCTCTTTTGATTCGTTCAATTTGTATTGGAAACTTTTTAACTTTTTTTCTAATCGCTCTCTCTTTCCTATACTAGAAGAAAGCTCACTATTATCCTGTACTAATTTACTTTCAATAATTTTAATTAACTCGTTTCTCTCAAAATCGCTACTACATACTGGACAAACAACTTTTGAATTCGTATCATTAGCATGTTTAATGTATCCTAGTGCTTCTGACAAAATCTTATTTAACTCTTCTTCTACTATGCTTAATTTCTTGATGTTATTGTCAATTTCTTTAACATTTTCCTCTATTTGCAAAGTATCCTTTTCTATTATTGAGTAGGTATTCACCTCACTCTCTATATTCTCCTTATAATTTTCAACACTTACTTTTATTAAATCGTTTAAGTTAACATGACTTTTCATTACCATGTCTATTTCTTGCTTATAGTCAACAATAGAGATTACATTATTATTAATTGTAATTTCGTTAGCATCATCAAATCTTGGAGTATTGTTTTCAAGTAGTTTTATTTCACTTTTAATTCGCTTCTCTATTGAATCATCTATACAGTTTTCTAACTTAATTTCTTTTATAATAAAATCAATTTGATTATGTAATGTTGTCAATTTCAACAAAAACATTTGTGTTTGTTTTAATTCATTTGAAACTTTTAATAAACTTATTTGATTTTTTCTACTGAATTCATTGTATTCACTATATGTAGGTAATTGTTTTTGCAACCATAATAGTTGATGTCCTCTTTCAACGAGGGGTATAATCTCTTGATTCATTTTTAATTCAGATTTGTTTCTATTATATAGTTTTAAATTATATTCTACATCGTTCAATTTTTCTTTTAGTCTAAGGCTCTGATTTTGAATATACTTCATTTTTTCATGAGTTTGAATCGCATGCTCTTTAATGCTACTTATTATATTTAATGGATTCAAATTATTATCCACACAATAACTCTTCATATTAAGTTTTTCAATAATCTTATTGTATTTATCAATTAAACAGTATATCCAACTCTCAACAGTTTGACAATCTCCCATATTAATTTTTATATCTCTATTAACCATTTCTCTTTTACTATTTATTTTGATTTCTAACTTACTCTTTCTATCAATTAATTCATTTAAATCATGTTCTAGAAGTTTTCGTTTTCTTTCCAACAAGTACTTATACGCATAAAATCCTTGTGTTCCAACCATCATTGAAACTTGTTTATACCTATCTGGCCCCTTTATTCCTTGGATAAATTTCTTGATTTTATCTTGAGTTAGTGTATGATATTGCTTAAAAACATCAGTAAAATCAATCTTATCTCTCCATTCATCTTTGATAAACAAATTATTTAAAAACTCTTTAGCTTTTTCATTATCCATAGTTTCAATATCAGAACCAGTTATACAAACAATAGATTTCTTATAACTATAATCTGTTGATTCTGTGAGCGAATATTTTGATTCTCTTTTTAATAGATATCTATTTTTTTTGTTTCCAAATTCAATATATACTGTCCCTGTACTTTCAAATGGCTGAAAATTAATGAAGCAACTATTATTCTTTTCTTCATTTGGTTCATCAAATCTAGATAGTTTTCCAGTAAATCCCCATTCAATTGCATCAAAAACAGAAGTCTTTCCATAGCCATTAGGACCTGCTAGAATTATAACATCTGAACCATCTTCAAAATCAAAGACTTCTTCTTTACGATATCCTCGAAAATGATCTATAGTAACTTTAAAAATCTCTATATCTAACACAACGTCATCCCCATTCTAAATATTTCTATAAAATTACATATTCTAATTATTATTATTATTTAGTTTGTCCATAATTTCTTTTACATCGAGGTTAGTTTTTTCATTTACAAGTTTAAAAAAAAGTTCATCATTTGCTACGTCTACATCATTAGTAAACTTTGAGTACACTCCTGCGATTGGTAACTTGTAATTTAAATCTCTTCTAAACAAAACTTCAGATTGAGCATTAATGATTAATTTTTTACAACAGAATCTATCTCTTTCAATCTCAAATCCTTTCATATCATCAATTTGTTGATCCCCTTTATATATTAATATATAGTACATATCCCATCTAATGTCATCATTCTTATAAATATAATTTTGTAACTTTAACGCAATGTCTTCATCTTGATAGAATTCCCACTTATCATATAATTCTTGAACACTATCAAAAATTTTACATATAACAATATACTTTTTTCTGTCTATATCAATAAAATATTTATCAATATATCTCAGCTCATCTGAAATCTCCTCTATAAAGTCCTTCCCTAATACTTCCTTTAAAACTGAATAAATATACGTATTATCCACAGCTATTGCCCTCCATAGTTTTTGCTAATATTCCTTTAATTTCTTCAATAGAATCTTGCCACTCAAATTCTAAACAATTTCTACAATGGAACTCAAAACTATATTTATTCCTAAAATTAGTGAACTTTTCTTTACGTTCATCTCCCATCTCAGTCTTAGTAAATTGTTTGATTATTCCATCAAAATCAAAGCTAGCCCCTGGTTTAGTAATATCACATTTAGCACAAGTACTTCCTACTAGTACATCTTTTATACCCTTCATTTGATATCTATGATTACTTTCAATATGTTTTATTAAATTCAATACAATTGTCTTATAACTTTCATTTCTTTCTGAAAATAAATATGTTATGTATTTATTTTCAGAAAGCTTAATTCCTTTACCAATTTCTCCTTGTAACTCAGCATTTGGGAACGTTAAACTAATTATTGATACATGAATGATTATATTGGACAAATTGTATATATTTTCTTTATATTTAATTCTGTTATTTATCCCAAAGCTTAATTTGGGAAATGGAGTTTTTATTGCATTAATAAATTTACTGAACTCTTTTTCTCCCTTTTCATTAAAAGTTTCTAGTATTTCAGTTACCTTTTCTAATATACTAGATTTTACCCTATCAGATATTTCTCTTGACTCTATATCATTATATATACGTTCTAGTGCTTCATTAAATTCGATATCTTCGATGTGCACTTCCTTCAATTTAAAAAACAGCTTAGTAATATCTTGATATTTTGTCCACAACATTTTATGCAAATCTACTTCTGTTATCATCCTAACTTTTATTTTTTGTAATATTTCCTCTAGATCAATTTTTATATCATCATATTTACATTTTAATGTCTTATATTTATTAATTACTTGTTTAGTCCAACTTTCTAATTCATCTTCATCTAAAACATTTTTATTAAATCCCTTGACTAATGTTGCTGCTTCCTTATTAAAATCTTTTGCAACAACCAAATAATAAGTAAAATTATTAATATTACTTATTAAATCTTTATCCTTACCTCTATCCAAATAAAATAGAATAAATTTAATGATTTCTTTAGCTGTTTGAGGTTTAGTAATATCTTTCCCATAACATTTGCATTGAACAACACCTACAGCTTGCCCATTTAAATGCAAAGTACAATCTCTACCTTCATCTGGACCCTCTTTCATTAATCTTACATCATCGTAAACTTGACATCCATTCTGCCAGCTATACTCTCCTTTACAATTAATATCTTCTTTAAAAATATAGTAAAGAAGAATCTCAAATATGTGATCATCCATCAGAGAGTACGGGAAATAAAACCCTTCTAAATAGGGTTTTTTATTCTTATATTGATATATTTCAGAATTAATTGTTTCATCATCAATTTGTTCTATATACAATTTATCCACCTCAAATCCTATCATATTGTTTCCCATATATACTAAGTTACGAAATTTGAATCATAATACTCCTAACAATAATAAATCTAGTATATTTTCAACTTCCCATTTTAAACATTTGTAGCATGTCCATTCCATGAATACTAATCCTACTAAATGAATGTAACATCACAAATCATATCCACCCAAAAACTTACCAATGTAAATTATACCATATTAAGTATAAAAATATTATAAATCCCAAACATATTTCTTCAATTTTCTCCATTTTATTGGTTAATAAATAAAATATAGGTAAAACAGTTTAGATAGCGGATATTAGATCTATTAACCAAAACACATTAACAAACGAACAACTAAAAAAAGTATAATTCTATAATTAAAATCTTGCTCAAGAAAATTAAAATAATGTGAAAATGATATGAATATAAGTTTACAGATTTTATCAAAAAGAATGGAAATTTAGATATGTTTTGATGATTTAGGATATGTGTATAAATGCAGAAAAGTATTTATAAATTTCCCGCATAGTAAAATAAATCAGGTTTCCCTGATTTATTTCATTTCTTTTAATTCTCATATTTTTTCTTAACAAAGATAAACAAGTTAAACTTAATTTTAACTTGTTTATCTAAATGTAGAGGCTTATTAATATTTCTTAATCAAAGTATAAATTCAATTCTTTATTAATGTTATGTATCATTGTTACAAACATTGTATTTAAACAAATGTCATGTTTTTTATCCTTATTATTTTTTTTCATTTCTCTGATTAAATCTAATATATAATCAAAATCCTTATTGGAAATAGCTAGTTTGAAAATATCATATAATTCTTTATAGCATTCGTAAAATTCAATTTCTTTTAACAGCCCAGTATAAAATTCTAAATCACCATATGCTTTTATATTTCTTTCAATATTTTTTATACTCTTCATTTTACTTGGATTAATTATTAATTCTAAAACATCATATTGTCTATTTTCTCTAAAATCATTTTGAATAGTTTTATTAATGTCACTAGGATTCATATTCTCTAACACTCAATCACTTCCATTCCTTCATATGTTCTAGTTTTCCTCATCCTTATATATTAGCATATTTTTACATAAATTCAAAAACAAATCACTGTTTCACCCAAACAACCGCCCCCACGTAACCTCTCCAACAACCCCATCTACCTGAATTTTTTTCTCTCTCTGAAACACCATAACAACTCTCTCAGTATCATCCCCAAAATACCCATCATCACCACAATCCCCAACATCATAACCAAGCTCCATTAACCGCTGCTGAATCTTCATAACATTCTTATCATATTTACTACTATTCTTCTTTATCAAATAACCTGGATATGAATTATTAGCTGCAGAACCATTAAATAATTCATTTACAATCTCCTGAAGCGGAAAATAAACTCCAGGACACTCAGTATTAACGAACTTATTATGACCATAAATTTTTTCAATAGAGTATTTCCTTATTTGATACTTGCATACCTCAGTGACCGCTTTCATTTGTACATCAGGCATAGTTTCCACCATATAATTACCTTCAACACAAATACCAATAGAACCAGTATTATGTCCCTTGCAATGTGCACCAACAACATTCTCTTCACGACCTTTATATACGGATCCATCTTTCCTAACAAAAAAATGATACCCACAACCGGCCCACCCCTTCTTTAAATGCCAATAATGAATATCCTTAATACTGCAGCTGGAGCTTGCTGCATGATGTAGTATTATTTTATTTGGCTTATTTCCATATCTCATGTTACTCATGAACTTTAAATCTGAATCAATAATTTTCATTTATTTTTCCTCCCTATAATGAAAAGCACCCACTGATTAGTGAGTGCATCATGCTAATTATATATTTATGTTTCAAATCATTTTTGCCATAGAAAGAATATATTGCGTAAAAGGTATTTGAACAAACTTTAGAAATTCTTTTCATTTCCTTAATAGATGCGTTAAGAAAAATTCATGTTTGAGCAAAGCGAGTTTGAATTTTTTAGTAGCTATTAAGTAAATGAATTAGAATTTCTTAGTGTAGTGAACTACCTTTCTAGCTCTATATTCCCCTTCTACAGTTCGTTATCAAACAACTCAGTCTCAGTTGTCTCAACAATAGCAGCCGCATCTTTAGCACTTAAAGCATCTGGACCAAAAGCAAAAATATCCTTTGCAATTATAGTATCCATTAACGCTTCTGCTTGAGCTTGTGTGATACCATCCTTTACATCCGTAACAGTCATAGATTTTGATTCTCCTGCAGCATCCTTAAATTTCATAACTAGTTTTTTACTCATTTTATATACCCCCATAAATTTATTTTTATAAATATTATTTACTATATGTAGACAAACTACATCTAAACTTAAATAACAAAATACATTAAGAAAGTTAAGAATTAAGAGTTAAAAGTTAAGAGTTCAGGATACCTTTCACTGATGTGAAAGCTTTTAATTAAAAGTGATTTAAATAATTCCTTTTGAACAACAAAAGCACCATATTCCTATTACTTAAGTAATTTCTTAACTAAGTTAAGAACGGTAACAAGGCTTAATTAAAGATTTTCTGAAAGAAAATCATCCTTAACTCTTAACTAATCACTCTTAACT
This sequence comes from Clostridium sediminicola, assembly GCF_050402865.1. Taxonomy (NCBI): domain Bacteria; kingdom Bacillati; phylum Bacillota; class Clostridia; order Eubacteriales; family Clostridiaceae; genus Clostridium; species Clostridium sediminicola. The sequence goes on along the minus strand of NZ_BAABMF010000010.1, from coordinate 2,011 downwards.
CTTCACTAGCAAAGCTTAAATTCCCTCTTCAAGTAATTCCGCATCTACTCTCTTGATTTCAAAGACTGGATGTAACAGAACTCCTTCAATAGCTTTTGCAACATCAAAAACATCTTGATCTTCTGCATCAGTTTTTACCTTTGAAAAACTCTTAGTTCTTAAAACATCTTCACCCTCTTCAGTTTGTCCAGTAATTACCCTGAAAACTAAATCAGATTTCAATTTTGTTGATTGAACTGCCATATGAATTCCCCCTTTTTTTCTTATTCACTTTGTATATATGCAGAAAAAGTTTTTTTCTAAAAAAAAAAAATGAGGTTTCCCTCATTTTTTCCCATTTCCCGCTATATTTGCAATTACTATTGTTAGATCTGAAATAGATTTATTGAGCTCCTCAATTTTCTTTTCAAATCGAACCAAGAGATATATACTAATACTTATAGGGAAACCAAGAGTAGATATAAAAGTTGTTATTTCTTCATACATTCTTCTACACCCCCCATAAAGAATCCATTGTATGGTTAAACCACAAAAAGTAATTTAGTTAAACTGGAATCTCTACATTAATATATACTCTATAAGTAACTTTTCAAATCTTTCAATGCTTTTATATAATAAAGCTCTCTATGTTCAATTTTTAGGTTATACTAATCTAGCACATATCATTACCATCATAAAACGCTATTTTCTTATCAATTTTTTTTATACCTGCCTTAATCTCTTCCAATTGTTCTTCCATAACTTTTCGATGATTAAGTAGGATATCCTTTCTTTCTGGAATTGTACTATCTCCCTCAATACTTAACTTAACAATTTTTTTAATCTCAGATACAGGCATTTTTGTTTGTTTAAGGCAGGTTACAATATCTAGCCAAACAATATTCTCTTGGGTGTATATTCTTCTACCTGCCTCATCTCGACTGATTGGTGGTAGTATGCCTTCTTTTTCATAATACCTTAATGTATGAGCTGTTAAACCAGTCAAGGCTGATACTTCTTTAATTTTATACATTATCTTACCACCTTTCTATCAAGCATTATATCATGATTATATAGATATTTCAGTTCTATAATTAGGCATCTTGCATTGTATCAGTAATGATAATTTCTCTTAAAGATACTGCCTGTGGTAATTCATAAGCAAACTTAATAGTATTTGCAACATCCTTTGTAGTAATATTAGTTGCTCCTACAGATTCTTTCCATTGATTATACCCATCTATGATACCTTTGTCTGTTGTATGTCCTAATAATTCTGTAGAAACAGCTCCTGGACAAATTGATAACACTCTAACATTATATGAACTCATTTCTTGTCTAGCAACTTCTGTCAAACCTGTAACACCATATTTACTTGCACAATATGCTGCATGATTAGCAAATGGTTTTACACCAGCAATTGACGAAAGATTAATAATTGTTCCATATTTTCTCTCTTTCATATCATTCATAACTATTTGCATACCATTCATAACACCCATCACATTAACATCCAGCATTTTTTTCCATTCTTTTGGATTTTGTGTTTCAATACTTCCTAGAAGCATAACGCCTGCATTATTTACAAGTAAATCAGTCTTACCATAAACATCTTCAGCTTCTCTTATGGCTTTTTCAAATGCCTCTGCATCTGTTACATCTACTTTTCTACACATTGTATTTGGAAGATTTAAGGCTTCCATTTTTTCAACTCTTCTTGCTAATAAAAGCATTGGATATCCATCTTTTGCGAATTCCTTTGCCATCTCCATTCCAAATCCTGAACTTGCTCCTGTAATCACTACTAATTTTTTCATATTTTCACCATCCATTAATATTTATTTTATTTGAAACTTCTTTATGAAATTAGTTTACTTCTTAGAGTTAACTCTAAGTCAAGCAATTTTTATTGTATAGACCAGTTATAAAAAGTCAATAATTTTTTTCGAAAAATTTATTTTAAAAAATGGTACACTTAATAAACCATCATTTTTAAACAAACAATGGACAAAGATTAGTTTGGTAATGTACG